>NZ_NEVJ01000002.1:600000-900000 GCF_002261425.1 Bordetella genomosp. 9
CAAAGTGGGGGAGGAACTTCAACGCTTCGTCGCGCGCGTCAAGGCCAATAGCCAGGGCGACGTCGTGGCCCCGTATGCCGACCTGCATGACGGCATGCTGGCCAACGCCTTGCGCGATTCCAGCGTATTCGCCGTGCGCGGCAACGACGCGTCCGCCTTGGTGGCGCATGGCCTGGGCGGCAATGGCTCGGCGGGCAACGGCACGATCGGCCTGGCGCCGGCGTCCTTCGCGGGCGCGGGGCCGGGATCCGCCTTTACGCTGACCCTGACCAATGTCCACAACGCGGCGTGTCCGGGGTTGGCCTCCGTCATGCAGCGCGTATCGGAAATCATCACGGTCGAAGGCCAGGGCGGGCCGGTGGTGGTCAAGGACAATGGCGCCTCGCCGCCCAAGGGCTACGACGCCATGCTGGCGCAGGCCCAGTGCGCGCGTGGCGACGCCAACACCTTCGTCTTCACCGCGCGCTGACGGGTGGCGTCCATGCCGGGTATGCATCGACATCGCCGGGCGCGCCGGCGTCCAGGCCAGCGGGGGTTCGCGTTGCTGGAGCTCACCGTCGCCGTCGCCATCACCTGCGTGCTGGCGATATGGGCGGCCGAGCGCCTGCTGCATCAGGTGGACGGCGTGGCGGAACAGGCCGCGGGGCGATGGCTGCTGGAGATCCACGGCGCCCTCGATGGCATGCTGGCCCGCCATGGCGCGGCACTGGCCGAGGGCGAGGTCCCCGTGGATGGGCAGGGTGGGGCGCTTTACGCGGACCCCTGGGCGCCCAGCCTGGCCGAACTCAAGGGCGCGGGACATCTGCCGGCGTCGTTTCCGGACCATGGGCCGCTGGGCATGCGCGCCACCGTCAAGCTATGGCGCGACGACGCCTGCCCCGGCCTGGCGTGCCGCGTCGAAGCCCTGGCCTACGCACGCGTCGCCGCCGGATCGGTGACCGGCCCAGGCGCGGCGGGGGAGGAGCCGGCCGGATCGCCCGACATCTCGCGCATCGCGGGCGTCCTGCTGGCGACTGGCGGCCTGGGAGCCGGCGTATCCGAACTTGCGCCGCATCGCCTGCGTGGCGCCGGCTTCGACCTGCCGAATCCCCCGGCGGCCGGCATGGCGCGGCTGCCCATCGGCACGGTCGCCGTCCGCGCCGGCCGGGAAGCGGGCGACGCCGGGCGCTACCTGCGGACACACGACGCCAGGGACCCGCAATTCCGCGGCGACGTGTCCGCGACGGGCACCCTGTCGACCGGCGGCCGGCTCGTCGCCGGGGAGCACCTGAAACTGGGCGCCGTCGAAGTCGCCGGCGCCGCGTGCCCGGAAAACGGGCTGCTCGCCCGCGACCGGGAAGGCGGCCTGCTGAACTGTGCGGCAGGCGTCTGGGCCGTGCCGGGGGGCTTCGGCGGCGCCTATGCCACCAATACCGGCATCGGCTGCGGTATCGCCGGCCGCTCATCGATCAATCCGAGGACAGGCGCCTGTTCCTGTCCGCCAGGCCATCGCGCCGTGCTGGTCGCGGCGGGGGGCGAAAGGGACGCCGAGGTAGGCTGGACCGAGGGTTATGTATGCCTGCGGTGAACGCCCGCTACCCTCTATAATGAAAAATTCGCCTCATGTCGACCGATTCATCCGCGATGAAATCCTCCGAGATCCGCCAGAAGTTCCTGCAGTTCTTCCAGTCCAAGGGGCATACCATCGTCCCTTCGTCGTCGCTGGTTCCCGGCAACGACCCGACCCTGCTGTTCACCAATTCGGGCATGGTGCAGTTCAAGGACGTGTTCACCGGCAAGGAAACGCGCGCCTATACGCGAGCCACATCGTCGCAGCGCAGCGTGCGTGCCGGTGGCAAGCACAACGATCTGGAAAACGTCGGCTACACCGCGCGGCATCACACGTTCTTCGAGATGCTGGGCAACTTCAGCTTCGGCGACTACTTCAAGCGCGATGCCATCCATTACGCCTGGGAATTGCTGACCACGGTGTACAAGCTGCCCGCCGAAAAGCTCTGGGTCACGGTCTACCACGAAGACGACGAAGCCTACGACATCTGGGCCAAGGAAATCGGCGTACCGACCGAACGCATCATCCGTATCGGCGACAACAAGGGTGCGCGCTACGCCTCGGACAATTTCTGGCAGATGGCGGAAACCGGCCCCTGCGGTCCGTGTTCGGAAATCTTCTACGACCACGGCCCCGGCATCTGGGGCGGCCCCCCGGGATCGCCGGAAGAAGACGGCGATCGCTACATCGAAATCTGGAATCTGGTGTTCATGCAGTTCGAGCGCGACGCGGCCGGCAATATGTCGAAGCTGCCCAAGCCCTGCGTCGATACCGGCATGGGGCTGGAGCGCATTTCCGCCGTCCTGCAGGGCGTGCATTCGAACTACGAGATCGATCTCTTCCAGAAGCTGATCGCCGCCGCCGGCCGGGAAACCGGCATCAGCGACCTGCACGACAACTCGCTGAAGGTCATCGCCGATCACATCCGCGCCTGTTCCTTCCTGATCGTCGACGGCGTCATTCCCAGCAATGAAGGCCGGGGCTACGTGCTACGCCGTATCGTGCGCCGCGCCTTGCGCCATGGCTACAAGCTGGGCCAGACCAAGCCTTTCTTCCACCGCCTGGTGGCGGACCTGGTCGGCGAAATGGGCGATGCCTATCCGGAACTCGCCAACGCCGCCGAGCGTGTCGCCCAGGTGCTCAAGCAGGAAGAAGAGCGCTTCGGCGAAACCCTCGAAAACGGCATGAAGATCCTGGAAGGCGCGCTGGCCGGCGTGCCCAAGGGCGGGCAGCTGGACGGCACCACGCTGTTCACCCTGTACGACACCTATGGCTTCCCGGTGGACCTGACCGCCGACATCTGCCGCGAGCGCGGCGTGGAAGTCGACCTGGCGGGCTTCGATACGGCAATGGCGCGGCAACGCGAACAGGCCCGCGCCGCGGGCAAGTTCAAAATGGCGGAAGGCCTGGCCTACGATGGCGCCGACACGCGTTTCGTGGGCTACGAGTCCATCGAGCTGGATGACGTCAAGGTCATCGCGCTGTATGCGGACGGCACCTCGGTGGACCGCATCCAGGCGGGGCAGGAAGCCGTCGTCGTGCTGGACGCCACGCCGTTCTACGCCGAATCGGGCGGCCAGGTGGGCGATGCCGGCCTGCTGGAGGCGGACGGCATGCGCTTTGCCGTCGCCGACACGCAAAAGGTGCAGACGGGCGTGTTCGGCCACCATGGCAAGCTGGAATCCGGCAGCCTGGCGGTCGGCGATACGGTCCTGGCGCGCGTCGACGCGGTGCGGCGCGCCCGCACCGTGCGCAACCACTCGGCCACGCATTTGATGCACAAGGCGCTGCGCGAAGTCCTGGGTAGCCACGTGCAACAGCGCGGCTCCCTGGTCGACCCGGAGAAGACCCGCTTCGATTTCGCGCATGACGCGCCCATGACGGCCGATCAGATCGCCCGCGTAGAAGCCATCGTCAATGCGGAAGTCCTGGCCAACCAGCCCGCGCAGGTGCGCGTCCTGCCGTACGAAGAAGCGGTCAAGGGCGGCGCCATGGCCTTGTTTGGCGAAAAGTACGGCGACACGGTCCGTGTCCTGGATATCGGCTCCTCGCGTGAACTGTGCGGCGGCACGCACGTCATGCGCACGGGCGACATCGGCATGTTCAAGATCGTCGGCGAAAGCGGCGTCGCCGCCGGCGTACGTCGCGTCGAAGCCATTACCGGCGACAACACGCTGGCCTGGGTGCAGGCGCAGACCGCCTTGCTGAACCGCGCCGCGTCCGCCCTGCGCGCGTCGGCCGCCGATCTGCCCGACCGCATCGCCCAGGTGCAGGAACAGGTCAAGTCGCTGGAAAAGGACCTGGACCAGGCCCGCAGCCGCCTGGCGTCCAGCGCCGGCAACGACCTGGCGGCCCGCCAGACGGTGGAAATCAAGGGCATCAAGGTCCTGGCCGCCGGCATCGACAGCGCCGATCCCAAGGCGTTGCGCGGCATGGTCGACCAGCTCAAGGACAAGCTCAAGCCGGCCGTGGTGCTGCTGGCGGCCTCGGCCGACGGCAAGATCAGCGTGGTCGGCGGCGTCACGGCCGACCTCACCGATCGCATCAAGGCCGGCGACCTGGTGGGCTTCGTGTCCAGCCAGCTGGGCGGCAAGGGCGGCGGACGTCCGGACATGGCCATGGGCGGCGGCAGCGATACGGCGGCCTTGCCGGCCGCCATCGCCAGCGTGCGCCAATGGGTGGATGAGCGGCTGTGAGCAGCAACCCAGAGACGGGTGCCGGCATGGCCGGCCCGGCTGACGCCTCCCAGGCGGAGCCGGCGCCGGTCGCCGACCTGGAAATCGACGCCAACGGCCTGGCCTGTCCGCTGCCGATCCTGCGCGCCAAGAAAGCCTTGGCGCAGCTGACCAGCGGGCAGGTGCTGAAGGTCCTGACCACCGACCGGAACGCCATCCGCGACTTCCAGGCATTCTGCCGGCAGACGGGCAATACGCTGTTGCGCCAGGAAGACAACTCGGGCCAGGGCGTGCACTACCTGCGCCGCCGCTGACGAAGCATTTGCCGTCACTCGGTATCGATGCTAGAATCTACTGTTTTTCACAACCAATTCAAGGGATTACCTATGCTGGTGATTCGTCTGGCCCGCGGTGGGTCGAAAAAGCGTCCGTTCTATAACCTGGTGGCGACCGACTCGCGTAACCGCCGCGACGGCCGTTTCGTCGAGCGCGTCGGTTTCTACAATCCCGTTGCCAACGAAGGCACGGAAAAGCTGCGTATCGCCATGGACCGCGTCCAGTACTGGACCGGCAACGGCGCCCAGCTGTCGCCCGCCGTGGCCCGTCTGGTCAAGGATTATTCGGCCAAGGTTTCGGCTTCGGCCTGATTGCGCTGACAGCCCTGACAGTCCTGACCGGGTGCTTTACCTGTGAACAGGGCAGGGCAGTACGCCCTACGCCTGGTTCCATGACCCGCGCCGCGCAATGAGCAACGCCGCTACTCCCATGGTGGCGCCCGCCGACCTGGTCGAGCTCGGGCGTATCGCCGCGGCCTACGGGGTCAAGGGCTGGGTCAAGATCCAGCCTCATTCGGCCGATGCGGATGTCCTGCTGTCCATCGCGACAGCGGCGCATGCCGACTCAGCCGCTGGCTCATCCAGGTCATCCGGGTCATCCAGGTCCCCCTCGCCTGAAAAGCCATCTTCCGCCGCGTCGGCTTCGACCTGGTGGTTGATGCGACCCGTGCTGCCCGGCTCCGCCGCCGCGGCATCCGGCAAGTCCTCGCCCGCGATCGCATACGTCGTCAAGGCCGCGCGCGCGCACGGTTCGACCGTCGTCGCGCAGCTGGCTGGCATCGACGATCGCGATCAGGCGGAGGCGCTGAAAGGCATGGCCGTCTGTGCGCCGCGCAGCGCTTTTCCCGCGCCCGACGAAGACGAGTATTACTGGGTCGACCTGATCGGTTGCGCCCTCTATGGCGACGACGACGGTACGCCGGTCCTGCTGGGCATCGTCGACGAAGTCCTGGATAACGGCGCGCATGCCGTGCTGAAGATCCTGCGCCAGGCCCCCGGCCCGGCGGGCGGCCTGCAACCCCTGCTCGACGCCAAGGGCCGCCAGGTCGAAATGCTCGTGCCTTTCGTGCATGCCCACATCCGTGCCGTGGACCTGCAAGGCCGCCGCATAGACAGCGACTGGCCGCTGGATTTCTGATGCGTTTCGACGTTCTTACCCTGTTCCCCGACATGTTCACGGTCGTGCGGGACCTGGGAGTGACCGGCCGTGCGCACGGCCAGGGCAAATGGAATCTCCAGGCCTGGAACCCGCGCGATTTCACCAGCGACGTCCATCGCACCGTGGACGATCGCCCTTATGGTGGCGGCCCGGGCATGGTGATGATGGCGCCCCCCCTGGCGGCCGCGGTGCAGGCCGCGCAGGCGCGCCGCGCCGCCGACGCGCTGCCGCCCGCCCCGGTCATCCTGCTTTCCCCCACCGGCCGGCGCTTCGATCAGCCCCGCGCCCAGGCACTGGCGGCCTCCGCCGGGGCGCTGCTCATCTGCGGGCGCTATGAAGGCGTGGACCAGCGCTTCATCGATCGTTATGTCGATGAAGAACTTTCCCTGGGCGACTTCGTGCTTTCCGGCGGCGAGCTTGCCGCCCTGGCCGTGGTCGACGCCACGGTGCGCCTGTTGCCCGGCGTCCTGAACGACGACGAATCGGCCGTGCAGGATTCCTTCAATCCGGCCCTGTCCGGGCTGCTGGACAGTCCGCACTACACACGTCCGGAAGTCTATGACGGCGTGGCCGTGCCGGCGCCCCTGCTGTCGGGCCATCACGCCAACATCGCGCGCTGGCGCCGCGAACAATCCCTGCGCCTGACGGCCGCCCGGCGCCCCGACCTGATCGAGCAGGCACGCGCGCGCGGGTGGCTGACGCCGCAGGACGAGCGCTTCCTGAAGACCTTGCAGGCCGGCGACTAGGCGCCGGCCCCGCCGCCGATGCCGCCGACAGCGGCAACCGGGCCGGAGGCGCCTGCAGCGGCCCGCAGGCCGAAAGACCGCAGGCCATCAGGTCATCAGGCCGCCAGCTTGCCCCGCTGCTCGCGCACCTTGTTCAAGGTCTCGGAAAACTGCGCCAGCCGCGCCTTTTCCTGTTCCACCACGGCCGCCGGCGCCCGATCGACGAAGCTCGCGTTCGACAGCTTGCCGTTGGCCTTGGCGATTTCCCCTTCCAGCCGGGCGATTTCCTTGTCCAGTCGTGCGCGCTCCGCCACCACGTCGATCTCGACGTGCAGCATCAGCCGCGCGTCACCGACCACCTGCACCGGCGCGCCGACGTCCGGCAGCTGGTCCACCACGTCCACCTGCGTCAGGCGCGCCAGCGCCGCCAGATAGGGCGCATTGCGCGACAGCAACTGCGCCGGGCCTTGCGCGATGAGCGGCACCTTCTGCGCGGGCGACAGATTCATCTCGCCGCGCAGGGCCCGCACCGCTTCGATCTGGGCCTTCAGTTCAGCCACGTCGGCCTCGGCCTGCTTGTCCACCGCGGCGGGGTTGGCGCGCGGATAGGGCTGCACGCTGACGCTGTCCGGCGTTCCTGCCTGCCGCTTGCCAGCCACCACCGACACCTTCTGCCAAAGCTCTTCGGTGATGAAGGGGATGATGGGATGCGCCAGCCGCAGCACCACTTCCAGCACGCGGATCAGCGTGGCCCGGGTCGCCGCCTGCTGCGCCGCCGTACCGGTCTGCAGCTGCACCTTGGCCAGCTCGACGTACCAGTCGCAGTACTCGTCCCAGACGAAGCGATACAGGGCATTGGCGACGTTGTCGAAGCGGTAATCGGCAAAGCCGCGTTCGACTTCCGCTTCCAGTTCCTGCAGCTGGCTGACGATCCAGCGGTCGACGAAACTGGTTTCGCCCGCCGCCGCCGCCGCGACATCGTGTCCTTCCGTGTTCATCAACACGAAGCGCGTGGCATTCCAGAGCTTGTTGCAGAAATTGCGGTAGCCCTCGCAGCGCTTCAGGTCGAAGTTGATATTGCGCCCCAGCGTGGCATAGGCCGACATGGTGAAGCGCAGCGCATCGGCGCCGTAGGCGGGTATGCCTTCGGGAAATTGTTTGCGGGTCGCCTTTTCGATGCTGCCGGCCAGCTTCGGATTCATCAGGCCGTAAGTGCGCTTGGCGACCAGCGTTTCCAGGTCGACGCCGTCGATCAGGTCCACCGGATCCAGCGTATTGCCCTTGGATTTGCTCATCTTCTGGCCTTCCGCGTCGCGGATCAGGCCGTGCATGTAGACGTGCCGGAAGGGGATCTGCCCCGTCAGGTGCATCGACATCATGATCATGCGGGCGACCCAGAAGAAAATAATGTCGAAGCCCGTGACCAGCACGCTGGACGGCAGGTAGCGCTCCATGTCCGGCGTCTTCTCCGGCCAGCCCAGGTCGGTGAACGGCACCAGCGCCGACGAAAACCACGTGTCCAGCACGTCTTCGTCGCGTTCCAGCGGACCCTCGACGCCGGCGGCCCGCGCCTGCTCCAGCGCTTCCGCCTCGTCGTGGGCGACGAAGATGCTGCCATCCTTGGCGTACCAGGCCGGAATCTGGTGGCCCCACCACAATTGGCGCGAAATGCACCAGTCCTGGATGTTGTCCAGCCACTGGTTGTAGATCGTCGCCCAGTTTTCCGGATAGAACGTCACCCGGCCATCGGCCACGGCGTCCAGCGCGACCTGGGTAATGCTCTTTCCGGGGTGCAGCGTGCCTTCCGGCGCCGGCTTGCTCATCGCCATGAACCACTGGTCGGTCAGCATGGGCTCCAGCACGACGCCGGTGCGGTCGCCCTTGGGCTGCATCATCTTGTGCTTTTCGACGCTCTTCAGGTAGCCGTTCGCTTCCAGTTCGGCGACCACGGCCTTGCGCGCCTCGTAACGCTCCAGGCCGCGGAACTGCGCCGGGCCGTTTTCATTGATGTGCGCGTCGGGCGTGAAGATGACGATCAGCGGCAGGTCGTGCCGCAGCGCGCAGGCATAGTCGTTGAAGTCGTGGGCGCCGGTGATCTTCACCACGCCCGTGCCGAAATCCGGATCGACGAAATCGTCGGCGATGATGGGAATATTGCGGTCGCACAGCGGCAGCTCCACCAGCTTGCCGACCAGGTGCTTGTAGCGCGCATCGTCCGGGTGCACGCACAGCGCGCCGTCCGCCAGCATGGTTTCAGGCCGCGTCGTCGCGATGGTCATGCCGCGCAGCGTTACCGTGTTGCCCTCGCGATCGACGATGGTCTGGGGACCGTCGACGAAGGGGTACTCGATGCGCCACATAAAGCCTTCGGTTTCCTCGGATTGGACTTCCAGGTCGGAAACCGCGGTCAGCAGCTTGGGATCCCAGTTCACCAGCCGCTTGCCGCGGTAGATCAGCCCTTCGCGGTGCAGGCGCACGAAGGTTTCGATCACGCCGCGCGACATGCGGTCGTCCATCGTGAAGTATTCGCGCTTCCAGTCCGCGGACGCCCCCAGCCGGCGCACCTGGCTGGTGATGGTGTTGCCCGACTGCTGCTTCCATTCCCAGACCTTTTCCACGAACTTCTCGCGGCCCAGGTCGTGGCGCGAAATCTGCTGCGCGTCCAGCTGGCGCTGGACGACGATCTGGGTGGCGATGCCGGCGTGGTCCGTCCCCGGTATCAATACCGTGTCGGCGCCCAGCATGCGGTGGTAGCGCGTCAGCCCATCCATGATGGTCTGATTGAACGCATGCCCCATGTGCAATGTCCCAGTCACATTGGGTGGGGGAAACTGTATGGCGAAGCTGCCGGGCGCGTCCTGGGCGCCGTCGACGTGCCGGCCTGCGGCGAAATAGCCGCGCCGGTCCCATTCGGCGTACCAGCGCGCTTCGATCTCGGCGGGTTCGAAGCTCTTGGATAGTTCCTGCGACTCGTTCTGGGGTGCGGCTTTGTTCATTACGCGATTCCGGCTGACTGACGGCCCCCTGGCCTGTTTTCCACGGGGCAAACCAGCGATTTTAAGATGTAGTCGCGAATCGCGCCGTGCTAGAATGTCCGGTTACTGTAAACCACGTAGAAGTCCCTGTTTTTATTGGAGTTTTCATGTCGACCGTATCCGCCACCCAGCGTACCCTCTCCATCATCAAGCCCGACGCCGTGGCAAAGAACGTTATCGGCCAGATCGTGGCCCGTTTCGAACAGGCCGGCCTGAAGGTCATCGCAGCGCGCCTGCAGCAATTGTCGCGCGCCGACGCCGAACGCTTCTACGCTGTCCACAAGGAACGCCCCTTCTTCAAGGACCTGGTCGATTTCATGGTTTCCGGTCCCGTGTTCGTCCAGGTGCTGGAAGGTGAAGGCGCCATCGCCAAGAACCGCGACCTGATGGGCGCCACCGATCCCAAGAAGGCCGCGCCGGGCACCATCCGCGCCGATTTCGCCGACAGCATCGACGCCAACGCCGTCCACGGTTCGGATGCGCCGGAAACCGCCGCCGTCGAAATCGCTTTCTTCTTCCCCGAAATCAACATCCACAGCCGCTGATCGCGGCATTGCCGAAGTCATGAACGAAAACGAACGTGTCAACCTGCTGGGCCTGGATGGCGCCGAGCTGACTGCCCTGGTGCAGCGCTGGGGCGGCAAGCCTTTCCGCGCCCGCCAGCTGCAGCGCTGGGTCCACCAGCGCGGCGCCGACACGTTCGACGCCATGACCGACCTGGCGCGCGATTTCCGGGCGCAGCTCGCGGATGCCTGCATCGTGCAGGCGCTCCCGGTCGTGACCGAGCAGAAGTCCACGGACGGCACCCGCAAATGGTTGTTCGACGTGGGGCAGGGCAATGCCATCGAAACCGTCTTCATCCCCGAAGACGATCGCGGCACGCTCTGCATTTCCAGCCAGGCCGGCTGCACCGTGGCGTGCCGCTTCTGTTCCACCGGCCACCAGGGCTTCAACCGCAACCTGCAGGCCAGCGAAATCATCGGCCAGCTGTGGTGGGCGCGCAAGGTCCTGGAAGGCGACCTGGCCAGCGCCCGCCTGCCGTCCGGAAAGTCCGACGAGGCGGCGGCACAGCCGGATAGCCGCGTCATCAGCAACGTCGTCATGATGGGCATGGGTGAACCCCTGCTCAACTACGACCAGGTGCTGACCTCGCTGCGGCTCATGCTGGACGACAATGCCTACGGGCTGTCGCGCCGGCGCGTGACCGTATCGACCTCGGGCGTCGTGCCCATGATGGACCGCCTGGCGCGGGATTGCCCGGTGGCCCTGGCCGTATCGCTGCACGCGCCCAACGATGCGCTGCGCGACGACCTGGTGCCGCTCAATCGCAAGTATCCGCTGGCGGAATTGCTGGCCGCGTGCAACCGCTACCTGGAACACGCGCCGCGCGATTTCATCACCTTCGAATATGTCATGCTCGATGGCGTCAACGACGCCGACGAGCATGCGCGGGAATTGATCCGCATCGCCGCGCAAGTGCGCTGCAAGATCAATCTCATCCCGTTCAATCCGTTTCCGCAGTCCGGCCTGAAGCGCTCGCCGTCGGCGCGCGTCCGGCTGTTCGCCCAGCGCCTGATGGACGCCGGCGTCGTGACGACCGTGCGCAAGACGCGCGGCGAAGACATCGACGCAGCCTGTGGCCAGCTGGCCGGCGAAGTGCGCGACCGGACCCGCATCACCGAACGCATCGCTGCCCAAAGGCAGGCCATCCCCATCAAGCAGGTCAGCGCCGCGACGCCGGCGCGGCCGGCCGAACGGCGTATCGAGGTGCCGTGGGGAGCGGTTGCGCACCGACAGGAGTAGTACAGTGAGCGAGAATGCCTCCACCCCCGTATCCATCGATCGCAACCTGGATCCGGCCGCGGAAAGCGCGGTGGGCGGTGCGCTGCGCGCGTTGCGCGTAAGCAAGGGCTGGTCGCTCGAGGAAGTCGCCGGCCGCATCAAGTTCGCGCCGCGCCAGATCGCCGCCCTGGAAGAAGAACGCTGGGCCGATCTGCCCAAGGGCATTTCCCTGCGCGGACTGATCCGCAGCTATGCCCGCCTGCTCGGCGCGGACCCGGAAGCCATCATCGCGTCGCTGGAACCGCATATGCGGGGCACGGCGCCGGCCCGTCTCGCGACCCAAGGCGGCATGCACTCGCCGCGCGGCACCATGCCAGCCGAAGAAGAACGCAGTTCCTCGTCCTGGGGCTGGCTGATCGTGATCCTGCTGGTGATCGTGGCCGCCCTGGTCTATGGCGCCTGGCAGGGCTGGTTGCCCTCGCACTGGCTGCCCGGCTGGCTGTCTCGCACGGGGCACTGACCAACGGCCCCGATGGCCCCGGCGGTCCGGTCCGCCGACCGCCATGCAACCTGACGACGGAGGGCCTGGCGGATTCCGGGCCCGCCTGGAAACCAGCCTCACCGCCCAGCCTTACCACTTTCACCGCGCTTCGACATTCGCCATGCAAGAACCTTCACCGCCCTGCCAGGACCAAGCGCCACCGCCCGTGGGGGCGGCATCCCGCCATCCCACGCGCGGCGTGCGGGTGCGATGGAACGGCCGCGCCGTCACGATAGGGGGCGACGCGCCCGTGGTCGTGCAGTCCATGACCAATACCGATACGGCCGATGCCATCGCCACCGCCATCCAGGTCCGCGACCTGGCGCAGGCGGGATCCGAGCTCGTCCGCATCACCGTCAACACGCCGGAAGCCGCGCGCGAAGTCCCCGCGATCCGCGAACAGCTCGACCGCATGGGCGTCGACGTGCCGCTGGTCGGCGACTTCCACTACAACGGCCACAAGCTGCTCACGCAGTTTCCCGAATGCGCCCAGGCGCTGTCGAAATACCGCATCAACCCGGGCAACATGGGCGGCGGCAAAAAGCGCGACGACAACTTCGCGCAGATGATCGAAGTGGCCTGCCGCCACGACAAGCCGGTGCGCATCGGCGTGAACTGGGGCAGCCTGGACCATGAACTCATGGCCCGCAAGATGGATGAAAACAACCAGCGCGCGACCCCGTGGGAAGCGCAGGCCGTGATGCGCGACGCCTTGGTGGTGTCCGCCATCAGCAACGCCCGCCGCGCCGAGGAACTGGGCCTGGCTGGCGACAAGATCATTCTTTCCTGCAAGGTCAGCCACGTGCAGGACCTGATCGCCGTCTATCGCGATCTCTCCGCGCGCTGCGACTATCCGCTGCACCTGGGCCTGACGGAAGCCGGCATGGGCAGCAAGGGCATCGTGGCGTCGACCGCGGCGCTGGCCGTCCTGCTGCAGGAAGGCATCGGCGATACCATCCGCATTTCGCTCACGCCGGAGCCGGGCGGCGACCGCACGCGCGAAGTCGTGGTCGCGCAGGAAATCCTGCAAAGCATGGGGCTGCGCGCGTTCACGCCCATGGTCGTGGCGTGCCCGGGTTGCGGCCGCACCAGCAGCACCGTGTTCCAGGAGCTGGCCGACAGCATCCAGTCGTATCTGCGGCGCCAGATGCCGCTCTGGCGCACCCGCTATCCCGGTGTCGAAAGCATGAACGTCGCCGTCATGGGCTGCGTGGTCAACGGGCCGGGTGAAAGCCGCCACGCCGACATCGGCATCAGCCTGCCCGGGACCGGCGAAGTGCCCGCCGCCCCGGTGTTCGTCGATGGCGAACGCACGGTGACGCTCAAGGGCGACCATATCGCCGAAGAATTCCAGGCTATCGTCGAAAACTACGTGGCGCGCCGCTACGGTTCGCAGGTTTCACAATAAAAGTAAAGGGTAGGCGCGCTGCCACGGACGTCTCCGCGGGCGCGCATCACGACATGACGCAAGCTTTCCAGAAAGTGGCCGCCATACGCGGCATGAACGACGTGCTGCCCGGTGCCGGCGCGCGTTGGGAACAGTTCGAGGAAATCGTCCGGAACTGGCTGCATGGCTATGGCTACCGCAACGTTCGCACGCCGGTCCTGGAACACACGCGGCTGTTCGCGCGCGGCATCGGCGAAGTCACCGACATCGTCGAAAAAGAGATGTACACCTTCACCGACGCGCTCAATGGCGACTCGCTGACCATGCGGCCTGAAATGACCGCCGGCATCGTGCGCGCGTCGATCGAACACAACATGCTGTACGACCGGCCGCACCGCGTGTATTCGCTGGGCCCGGTCTTCCGCCACGAGCGTCCGCAGCGCGGCCGCTATCGCCAGTTCCACCAGATCGACGTCGAAGCGCTCGGCTTCGCCGGTCCCGACGTGGACGCCGAACTCATCGTCATGCTGGCGCGGCTGTGGAAGCTGCTCGGCCTGACCGATGTGCGGCTGGAGCTCAATTCCCTGGGCCAGCCGGCCGAACGCGCGGCGCATCGGGCGGCCTTGATCGAACACCTGGAAAAGCACCGCGACGTCCTCGACGAAGACGGGCAGCGCCGCATGTACAGCAATCCGCTGCGCGTGCTTGACACCAAGAATCCCGCCATGCAGGAGATGGCCGACAGCGCGCCGCGCCTGTTCGATTTCCTGGGCGACGAATCGCGCGCGCATTTCGACGGCGTGCGGCAGCTGCTGGACGACGCCGGCATCGGCTATCGGCTGAATCCGCGGCTGGTGCGCGGCCTGGACTACTACAACCTGACCGTTTTCGAATGGGTCACGGACCGCCTCGGGTCACAGGGCACCGTGTGCGGCGGCGGCCGCTATGACGGGCTGATCGAACTGCTGGGCGGCAAGCCCGCGCCGGCGGTCGGCTTCGCCATCGGCATGGAGCGTCTGCTCGACCTGTGGGAGCAGACCGTCCCCGCCGAGCCCGTGCCCGAGTGCGACGTGTACGTCGTACACCAGGGCGCCGACGCGCAGCGCCTGGCCGCCAAGGTGGGCGAACAGCTGCGCGACGCCGGACTTTCCGTTATCGTCCACGCCGGCGCGGCCAGCTTCAAGTCGCAGTTCAAGCGCGCGGACGGCAGCGGCGCCCGGGTTGCGGTTATCCTTGGCGCCGACGAAGTGGCGGCTGGCACGGCCAGCGTCAAGCCTTTGCGCGGGGATGCCGAGCAGCGCCAGGTCCCCCTGGCGGAGCTGGCGCAGGCGCTGCGGGCTTAGCGGCCCGGCATTCCCTGGCAGCCCCCCGGTTATGAAACGTTGATGCGGCAGGACAAGTAAAAAGCATGGCATACGATCTCGAAGAACAGGAAAAACTGGACGCCCTGAAGGCGTGGTGGGCCCGTTACGGCCTGCTGGTCGCCATCGTGGTCGCGGCGGCCGCCGTGTCCTATGGCGGCTGGATGGGATGGCAGGCCTGGCAGGCGCATTCCAGCCGCCAGGCCATGGGCTATTTCGAAGCGCTTGAAGACGCCGCGCGGCTGGGCGGCGCCGACGCCACCGCGCGCATCAAGGCGGCCGCCAGCACCTTGCGCAACGACTATCCCAACACCGGCTATGCCGGCCGTGGCGTGCTCGTCGCCGCCCAGGCCCTGCAGGCGCAGAACGACCTGCCGGGCGCGCGCGAACAGCTCGAATGGCTCGCGGCCCAGCGCAAGCAACCCGCGCTGCAGCCGGTAGCCAAGCTCCGTTTGGCGGGCCTGCTGCTGGATCAGAAGCAATACGACGCCGCGCTGGCGCAGCTGCAGGATCCGCCCCCGGCTTTCGCGGCGCTGTACGCCGACCGCCGTGGCGACATCCTGGCGGCCCAGGGCAAGGGCCAGGAAGCGCGCGCCGCATGGCAGAGCGCCATCGACGGCCTGGGTCCGGCCAACCCCCTGACCCCCGTCGTGCGCCTGAAACTCGATGCCCTGACCGGAGCCTGATTCCGATGTTTACGCTTGCTTTCCGTCGTTCCGCCATCGTGGCGGCGTGCGTTGCCGCCGCGCTCAGCCTGGGCGCGTGCTCGTTGTTTTCCAAGGACGATACGCGCTATGACCCGGCGCCGCTCACCGATTACAAGCCCGGCTTGTCGGTGCGCCAGGCGTGGTCGGTGTCGATCGGCAGCGGCGGCGGCCTGGGTTTCTATCCCACCGTCGTGGGCGAAGCCATCTACGCCGCGGCGCCCAATGGCATGGTCGGCAAGTACGACCTGCTCAGCGGCCGCGCCATCTGGCGCACCGACGCCAAGGCCGACCTGACCGCCGGCGCCGGCAGCGACGGTACGACCACCGTCGTGGCCAGCAATGCCGGCGACGTGATCGCCTACGACGACACCGGCAAGCAGAAGTGGAAGGTGCGCGCCACCAGCGAAATCTCCGAGCCGCCGCTGGTCAACAATGGCCTCGTCGTGGTGCGCAGCGGCGATTACCGCATCACCGCTTTCGACGCCCGCAACGGCGATCGCGTCTGGAGCGTCCAGCGGCCCGGACCGGCGCTGGCGCTGCGCACGACCACGCAGATGATCATGGCGCAAGGCCTGGTCATCGCCGGCTTGCCCGGCGGCAAGATGATGGCCATCAGCGCGGACAGCGGCAACGTCCAGTGGGAAGGCACGGTCGCCACGCCCAAGGGCGGCAGCGATCTGGAACGCCTGAACGACGTGGTCGGCGCGCCGCGCCTGATCGGACCGCTCATGTGCGCGGTCGCCTACCAGGGCCGCATCGTGTGCTTCGACGTGTCGCAGGGCGGACGTCCGGTCTGGGCCAAGGACTTCTCCGGCGCCGTCGGCCTGGGCGCCGACGACAATGCCGTCTATGCGCCTGATTCCCACAGCATCGTCTACGCCTACAGCCTGCGTGATGGCAGCGAACTCTGGAAACAGGCCGGCCTGCGCAACCGCCGGCTGACGGCCCCGGTCGCCATCGGCCCGGCCATCGCCATGGGCGATTATGATGGCTATGTGCATTTCCTGTCGCGTAACGACGGCCATCTGCTGGCCCGGCTGTCGGTCGGGGGCGATGCCGTGCTGTCGCCGCTGCAGACGACGTCCCAAGGCGTGCTGGTCCAGACCGGGAACGGCAACCTGGTCATGATCGCCACCAACTGAACCCAAACTGCTCTTCACACGTGTCCTTAAAGCCTGTCGTCGCTCTCGTCGGACGTCCCAATGTCGGGAAGTCCACCCTTTTCAATCGCCTGACGCGGTCTCGCGCGGCGCTGGTCGCCGATTTTTCGGGACTTACGCGTGATCGGCACTATGGCGAGGGCAGGGTGGGGGACTATCCCTTCATCGTCATCGACACGGGCGGCTTCGAGCCGGTGGCCAAGGATGGCATCCTGCGCGAAATGGCGCGTCAGACCCGCCAGGCCATCGCCGAATCCGACGTGGTGGTCTTCCTGGTGGATGGCCGCGCCGGCGTGAACGGACACGATCATGAAATCGCCGAGCTGCTGCGCCGCTCGGGGCAGCGTCGCGTCCTGCTGGCGGTCAACAAGGCCGAAGGCATGGGCATGGCCGCCACCACCGACTTCCATGAACTGGGCCTGGGCCAACCGTGGCCGATCTCGGCCGCCCACGGCGACGGCATCGTCGATATGATCGAGCGGGCCCTGGAAGGCCTGGTCGAGCCCGAACCCGAACCCCAGCCGGAAGACGCCGACGACGAGGAAGCGCCCGACCTGGCCGATGGCGAAAACGCGACCCTGCCGGAAGGCACATTCACCGCGCCGGCGCCCGACCATCGCATCAAGCTGGCCATCGTCGGCCGGCCCAATGTCGGCAAGTCCACGCTCATCAATACCTTGCTCGGCGAAGAGCGCGTCATCGCCTTCGACATGCCGGGCACCACGCGGGACGCCATCGAAATCGATTTCGACCGCGACGGCAAGCGCTACACGCTGATCGATACGGCGGGCCTGCGCAAGCGCGGCAAGGTCTTCGAAGCGGTGGAAAAATTCTCCGTCATCAAGACCTTGCAGGCCATCGAGGCCAGCAATGTCGTGCTGCTCATGCTGGACGCGCAGACGGAAATCTCCGAACAGGACGCCCATATCGCCGGCTTCGTGCTGGAGACCGGGCGCGCCGTGGTGGTCGCCATCAATAAATGGGACGGCCTGGACGCCGACCAGCGCGAGCGCATCCAGCGCGAATTCGAGCGCAAGCTGCGCTTCCTGTCCTTCGCGCGGGTGCATACGATTTCCGCGCTGAAGGGCGCCGGCGTCAAAACGCTGCTGAAGTCCGTCAACAGTGCGCACGCCGCTGCTTTCGCCAAGCTGTCCACCCCCAGGCTGACTCGCGAACTGCAGGCCGCCGTGGAACAGCAGCCGCCGCCCCGCAAGGGCATTTTCCGCCCCAAGATGCGCTATGCCCATCAGGGCGGCCAGAACCCGCCCTTGGTCATCGTCCACGGCAATGCGCTGGACGCGATCCCGGACTCCTACCGGCGGTACCTGGAAACGCGTTTCCGCAATGCCTTCGACCTGGCCGGTACGCCGCTGCGGATCGAATTCAAGTCTTCGCGCAATCCCTACGTGCAGGATAAATAGCAGGAAGGTCTAGCATGAGCCGTTACTGGAGTCCCGTCGTCGCCGGGCTCAGCCCTTATGTTCCGGGCGAACAGCCCAAGCTGGCGAACCTGATCAAGCTCAACACCAATGAGAACCCGTTCGGCCCGTCGCCCAAGGTGCTCGCGGCCCTGCGCGCGGCCTGTGACGACAGCCTGCGCCTCTACCCGGATCCGGCGTCCGATCGCCTGCGGCAGGCCATCGCCCGGCACTACGGGGTTGCGCTGCCGCAGATCTTCGTCGGCAACGGATCCGACGAAGTCCTCGCCATCGTCTTCCAGGCGCTGCTGAACCAGGATGCGCCGCTGCGCTTTCCGGACATCACCTACAGCTTCTATCCCGTCTATTGCGGCCTGTATGGCGTGCGCTACGAGGTCATCCCCCTGACCGCGGATTTCCGCATCGACGTGCAGGATTACCTGCCCGCCGCGGGCCGGACCGGGGGACCCATCCTCTTCCCCAATCCCAATGCGCCGACGGGGCGCGCGATGCCCCTGGCCGACATCGAACGCATCGTGGCCGGCAATCCGGACGCGGTGGTCGTCGTCGACGAAGCCTACGTGGATTTCGGCGCCGAATCGGCGGTGTCCCTGGTCAAGCGCCACGACAACGTGCTGGTGGTCCAGACCTTGTCCAAGTCGCGTTCGCTGGCCGGGTTGCGGCTGGGCTACGCCATCGGCAGCCCGGTCCTGATCGAAGGCCTGGAACGGGTCAAGAACAGCTTCAACTCCTATCCCGTCGACCGCCTCGCCGAAGCCGGGGCCACCGCGGCCATCGAAGACGTTGAATATTTCGAGTTCACCCGCACGGCCGTCATCCGTACGCGCGATGCGCTGGCCGGCTCGCTGCGCGGCCTGGGCTTCGACGTCATTCCTTCCGCCGCCAATTTCGTGATGGCGCGCCACCCCGCGCACGACGCCGCGGCGCTGGCCGCCGCGCTGCGCGAAAAGGGCATCATCGTGCGCCATTTCAGCCACCCCCGCATCGTTCAATATCTGCGAATTTCGATCGGAACGGAGCAGGAATGCGATGCTTTGGTGCACGCGCTGCGCACGATTCTGGTGTGAACTTTTTGGTGTCATGTTGCGTCACATCATTCAGTGGCACCGCCCGGGAAAACCCTGTAGAGTAGCTATTTCGGCGTCTGCCAATATCAAAACAACACCCCGAACAACAACACAATGGAGCCTGGCCAATGAGCAATAAAGGGCAAACTCTGCAAGATCCGTTCTTGAACACGCTGCGTAAGGATCACGTACCCGTGTCCATCTATCTCGTCAACGGCATCAAGCTACAGGGGCAGATCGAATCGTTTGATCAATACGTCGTGCTGCTGCGCAATACCGTGACCCAAATGGTCTACAAGCATGCCATCTCAACCGTTGTGCCCGCCCGCGCGGTCAACTTCCAGGTGGAAATCCCTTCTGAATAAACGCTCGACCGACCGTCGCGCGCGTCCCTGCTCCACAGGCGGCTGCGCAGACGGTCCACCGCGCGGCTCCGCGCCGCTCCATGGCCGCAGTGCTTTTCGTGCCCGCCGCACTTATCGTGTCGGCGGGCATTTTCACTGTGCGGCCCTGTTCGCAATCGCTCCGCCCGGCGCCTCCGACATGGCGCCCATGACGGTTCAAATTTCCCTGTTTCGTGCCGATCGTTTCGCCCGCGCCGGCCAGGAGGCTGCATGCGCGCTTTGATTATCAGTGTTGATCTGGGCAATCCCGACTTCGACGCCCACGCCCAGGAGTTCGCCATGCTGGCGCGCGGCGCGGGCGCCGAGATTGTCGACACCGTGCTGGCGCGACGCGATCGTCCCGACGCCAAGTACTTCATCGGTTCGGGCAAGGTGCAGGAAGCGGTATTGCTGGCCCGCGCGCACGATGCCGACGTCGTGCTGTTCGACCAGCCGCTGTCGCCGGCGCAGCAGCGCAATCTCGAGCGTGAATTCAACCTTCGGGTCGTCGATCGCGTCGCGCTGATCCTGGATATCTTCGCGCTGCGCGCCAAAAGCCACGAAGGCAAGCTGCAGGTCGAACTGGCGCAGCTGCAGCACCTGACCACCCGGCTGACCCGCCTGTGGACCCACCTGGAACGGCAGCGCGGCGGTATCGGCATGCGCGGGCCGGGCGAATCCCAGCTGGAAATGGATCGCCGCATGATCGGTGCGCGCGTCAAGGTGCTGCGCGAACGCCTGGACAAGGTCGAACGCCAGCGCGTGACGCAGCGTCGATCGCGTGCCCGCGGCGGCGCATTGTCGGTGTCGCTGGTCGGCTATACCAATGCCGGCAAATCCAGCCTGTTCAACGCCATGACGCGCGCCGGCGCCTACGCCGCCGACCAATTGTTCGCCACGCTGGATACGACGACCCGCCGCATCTGGATAGAAGGCGCGGGATCCATCGTGCTGTCCGATACGGTGGGCTTCATCCGCGATCTGCCGCCCACGCTCATCGCCGCCTTCCGCGCCACGCTGGAAGAAACCGTGCATGCCGACCTGCTGCTGCACGTCGTGGACGCGGCCAGCCCGCAGCGCGATGAACAGATCCTGGAAGTCCAGAAAGTCCTGAACGAAATCGGTGCGGGGGAAATCCCGGTCATCATGGTCCATAACAAGATCGACCTGCTGGGACTGCCTCCCCGGGTCGAACGGAATGCCCATGGTACGATTGCGCGGGTGTTTGTCAGCGCCGCCGAGCGCGCCGGTCTGGATGCGTTGCGCGCGGCAATTGCACAGACGGGTCAGATTGCGGGAAACAATGCGTCCAATATCCAAACTGTTCAATCTGAATGATCCAGGCTGGGGTCGCGGCAACCAGAACGGTTCCGAACCCCCCCGCCGTCCGCAAGGGAACGGAGACGGTCCGCCCGACCTCGATGAGGTCTGGCGCGATTTCAACAATCGCATCGCGGCCCTGTTCGGCCGCAAGGGCAACCAGGGCGGCCGCCCCGGCGGTCCCGTGGGCACGGGCGGCAACGGGCCGCGCAATGCGCGCATCGGCGCCGGCCTGATCCTCGTGGTGCTGGTCGCCCTCTGGCTGGCCAGCGGCTTCTACATCGTGCAGGAAGGCCAGGTGGCCGTGGTCACCCAGTTCGGCAAGTACGAGAAGACGGCCCAGGCCGGCTTCCAATGGCGCCTGCCGTATCCGATCCAGAATCAGGAAATCGTCAACGTGTCCCAGTTGCGGACCTTCGAAGTCGGTTTCCGCGGCAGTTCGCGCAACAAGGTCCTGCCCGAAGCGCTCATGCTGACCAACGACGAAAACATCGTCGACATGCAATTCGTGGTGCAGTACCGCCTGCGCGCCGACGGCGCGCCCGACTACCTGTTCCGCACGCGCGATCCGGACGAATCGGTCCGTCAGGCCGCTGAAACGGCCATGCGCGAAGTCGTCGGCAAGCAGCCCATGGATTACGTCCTCTACGAAGGCCGTACCAATGTCGCGACGCAGGTGCAGGCGCTGATGCAGCAGATCCTCGACCGCTACGACACCGGCATCCAGGTCAGCACGGTGGCGATCCAGAACGTCCAGCCGCCCGAGCAGGTGCAGGCCGCGTTCGACGACGCGGTCAAGGCCGGCCAGGACCGCGAGCGCCAGATCAACGAAGGCGAAGCCTATGCCAACCAGGTCGTGCCGCTGGCCGCCGGCCAGGCATCGCGCATGATCCAGGAAGCGGAAGGCTACAAGGCCAAGGTCGTGGGCGACGCCACGGGTAATACCGCGCGCTTCAACAGCGTCGTCAGCGAATACCAGAAGTCGCCGGCTGTCATGCGCGAGCGCATGTACCTGGAAACGATGGAAGACATCTTCTCGCGCTCCAGCAAGGTCATGATCGATACCCGTGGCGGCAACAATGTGGTCTACCTGCCGATCGACAAGATCATCCAGCAGGCCGCGCAGGAAGCCGGCAAGCAGTCGGCTCCGTCCAACACCCTGAGCCTGCCCGGCGCGAGCCAGCCGACCATACCGCCATCGCCCCGTCCCGTACCTGGGTCATCATCCGGCAACCCCGGCAGCGGCAACACGCTGTCTCGCGATCGTTTGTCGCGCTAACCGGAGGAGCCCCGAACATGCAACGTCTACTGCCCATATTGGTCGGCCTGCTCATCATCCTGGCCGCGCTTTCATCCTGCGTCTTCATCGTCCGCGAACGCGACTACGCCCTGGTGTTCTCGCTGGGCGAGGTACGCAAGGTCATCAGCGAGCCCGGCCTGTACTTCAAGGCGCCGCCGCCGTTCCAGAACATCGTGACGCTGGACAAGCGGATCCTGACCATCGAGTCCACCGATGCCGAACGCATCCAGACCTCGGAAAAGAAGAACCTGCTGATCGACTCGTACGTCAAGTGGCGCATCGCCGATCCGCGCCTGTACTACGTCACCTTCGGCGGCAACGAGCGTGCCGCCCAGGAACGGCTGCAGGCCCAGATCCGCGACGCGCTGAACGCGGCGGTCAACATCCGCACGGTCAAGGACGTGGTCTCGGCCGAGCGCGAAAAGGTGATGGCGGAAATCCTGTCCAACGTCGCCAAGCGCGCCGCGCCGCTGGGCGTGCAGATCGTCGACGTGCGCCTGCGCCGCATCGAGTTCGCGCCGGAAATCTCCGAGTCCGTCTACCGCCGCATGGAAGCCGAGCGCAAGCGCGTGGCCAACGAGCTGCGCTCCATCGGCGCCGCGGAAGGCGAAAAGATCCGTGCGGAAGCCGATCGCAAGCGCGAGGAAATCCTGGCCGATGCCTACGCCAAGGCGCAGGCCATCATGGGCGAAGGCGATGCCCGCGCCAGCAGCATCTACGCCGAATCGTATGGCAAGGATCCTGTCTTCTACACCTTCTACAAGAGCCTGGAAGCCTATCGTTCGTCCTTCTCCAAGTTGGGCGACCTGCTGGTCGTGGATCCCACTTCGGAGTTCTTCCAGTTCTTCAAGTCGTCCGTTGGCGTGCCAGGCGCGCCCAGCGGCACCTTGGGCGGTATCCCGGGCAGCACGACGCCCGCGACCTCTCCGGAAGGCAGGAAATAGCGGGAAGCGGGGTCGGGTACACGGGCTGGCGCGATCGTCCGAACCATGTACAATACCCCGTAAGCTTTAAAACATTCCGCAGCGGCTGAGCGGGCTTACGCCCCTCAGCCGCTTTTCGTTTGGGTGTTTGGCCTAGGTGTTTGGCTTAGGTGTTCAGTTTTGGCGTTTCGCGTGGGCGCCGCCCCTGCGATGCCGCTACCGGTGCCGCGCGGCGTGGCGTGTGTTTCTTCTTCAGGCAAGATCAGGTAAAGAACATGGGTAACTGGTTGCTCCCGGAGCGTCTGGCGGACATTCTGCCCGCGGAGGCCCGGCGCATCGAGGAACTGCGTCGCGAACTGCTCGATCTGTACCGCACTTACGGTTTCGAGCTGGTCGCTCCGCCCCTGGTGGAATACATCGATTCCCTGCTGACCGGCACCGGCACCGATCTGGACTTGCGCACCAGCAAGCTGGTCGATCAGCTTTCGGGCCGGACGCTGGGCGTGCGGGCGGACATGACGCCGCAGGTTTCGCGCATCGACGCGCACCTGCTGAACCGCGCCGGGGTGACGCGGCTGTGCTATTGCGGGACGGTCCTGCATGCGCGGCCGGCGGATCTCCTGTCCAATCGGGAATTGCTGCAGATCGGCGCCGAAATCTACGGCCATGCGGGCGTCGAAGCCGACATCGAAATCCTGCGGCTGGTGCTCGACACGGTGACGATCGCCGGGGTGCGCCAGCCGCGGCTGGACCTTTGCCATCCCGGGGTGGTGCGGGCCATCATCGACGCCGATCCGGCGGCGCGGCCTCATGGCTCGCTGATTCATTCGCTGCTGCGCGACAAGGATGTCCCGGGCTTGCTGGATCTGGGCCGTCGTCCTGACGGTCCCAGCGCGCAGACCATACAAACCCTGCGCACGCTGACGGGCTTGTACGGTGACATCGGTACGCTGGCGCGCGCGCGCGCCGAGCTTCCGCCGCTGCCGGGCATCGCACAGGCCCTGGATGCGCTCGAAGCGCTGCTGCGCGCCTTGCCGGAGCTGCGTCCCAGCATCGACCTGGCCGACGTGCGCGGCTATGGCTACCACTCCGGCGTGACCTTCGCCCTGTATGCCGAAGGTTGGCACGATGCGCTGGTCAGCGGCGGGCGTTACGACGACATCAGCCGCGTATTCGGCCGCGCCCGGCCGGCGACCGGCTTCAGCCTGGACCTGCGCAAGCTGGCCGCCGGGCTTCCGCCGGCGGAACGCTCGCGGGCGGTGCGGGCGCCCTGGGGCCAGGATGCCGCGCTGGTCACGGCGGTGCGGGCCTTGCGGCAGGCCGGTGAAATCGTCGTGCAGGTCCTGCCGGGCCATGAGCACGACCAGGACGAATTCATCTGCGACCGCGAACTGGCGCTGCTGGACGGCGCCTGGAAGATTCGCAACCTTTGACTCATCCCTCAGCAAGAGGGCCCGACGGAATCCGCGGTTTGCCGCGAAACTCGATATTCATTTTCGATCATGAGCAAGAACGTAGTCATCATCGGCACCCAATGGGGTGACGAAGGCAAGGGAAAAATCGTCGACTGGCTGGCGGAGTCCGTCCACGGCGTCGTGCGTTTCCAGGGCGGCCACAATGCCGGCCATACCTTGTGGATCAACGGCAAGAAGACCATCCTGCGCCTGATTCCGTCCGGCATCATGCATGCCGGCGTGACCTGCTACATCGGCAATGGCGTGGTGCTTTCCCCGGAAGCGCTGCTCAAGGAAATCGAAGAGCTCGAAGCCGCCGGCCTGGACGTCCGTTCGCGCCTGCAGATTTCCGAGATCTGCCCGCTGATCCTGCCTTACCACGTCGCCATCGACCAGGCCCGCGAACAGCGCAAGGGCGAAGGCAAGATCGGCACGACGGGGCGCGGCATCGGCCCGGCCTACGAAGACAAGATCGCGCGCCGCGCGCTGCGGGTGCAGGACCTGTTCGAGCCCGCGCTGTTCGACCAGAAGCTGGAAGAGCTGCTGGACTACCATAACTTCGTGCTGACCCAGTATCTGGGCGGGCAGGCCGTGTCGGCCAGCCAGGTCCGCGACCAGGCCATGGCGCTGGCGCCCGCGATCGCCCCCATGGTCCGCGATGTGTCCAGCAACCTGTTCGCCGCCCAGAAGGCCGGCCAGCGCCTGTTGTTCGAAGGCGCCCAGGGTGCGCTGCTGGACGTCGACCACGGCACTTATCCCTACGTCACCAGCAGCAACTGCATTGCCGGCGCGGCCGCGGCAGGCGCTGGCGTCGGCCCGCAATCCCTGGACTACGTGCTGGGCATCACCAAGGCGTACACCACGCGCGTCGGTTCGGGCCCGTTCCCGACCGAACTGCTGGACGAAGTCGGTGCCCGGCTGGCCAACATCGGCAAGGAATTCGGCTCGGTGACCGGCCGTCCGCGCCGCTGCGGCTGGTTCGATGGCGCCGCGCTCAAGCGCTCGGTGCGCCTGAACGGCATCTCCGGCCTGTGCATCACCAAGCTGGACGTGCTGGACGGGCTGGAAACGATACGCCTGGGCGTCGGCTATCGCGTCAATGGCGAGTTCCGCGACGTGCTGCCGTATGGCGCCGTGCAGGTTGCCCAGGCCGAACCCGTATTCGAAGAGCTGCCGGGCTGGTCGGAGTCCACCGTGGGCATCACCGAATATGAAAAGTTGCCCGCCGCCGCACGTGCCTATCTGGAGCGTGTCGCGCAGGTGTGCGAAGTGCCGATCGATCTGGTTTCCACCGGCCCCGACCGTACCGAAACCATCGTCCTGCGCCATCCCTTGAAAGGCTAGGAGCGTATCGCCATGGCGTTGTCCAGTACCGACAAGGACCTCTGGGTCACTTGGGACGAATACCACCGGCTGATCGAACAACTGGCGCTGAAGGTTTACCAGTCCGACTGGAAGTTCGACCAGATCCTGTGCCTGGCGCGGGGCGGGGTGCGGGTGGGCGACGTGCTTTCGCGTATTTTCGACGTGCCCTTGGGTATCCTGGCCACCAGCAGCTATCGCGAGGCGGCCGGCACCAAACAGGGTACGCTGGATATCGCCCAGTTCATCACCATCACCCGGGGCACCCTGTCGGGCCGGGTCCTGCTGGTAGACGATATGGTCGACACGGGCCTGACCTTCAATAAGGTGCTCGAGCATCTGCGCCAGCAATTTCCCGCCATCACGGAATTGCGCAGCGCGGTGTTGTGGTGGAAAGGCCACTCCCAGGCTGTCCCCGATTATTACATCGAAAAGCTGATGACCAATCCCTGGATACACCAGCCTTTCGAGGAATACGACAGCCTGCGGCCCCACCAGCTTGAGGCCTGGACCAGGAAAGGCTCGACGTCCTGATCCCGATCATGCTAGAATCTTCTGTTACCGAGCGGGCGTTGTCCTTGTTGTAGGACTTTGCCCGTTGCGTGCTGATCGCCAGATGTTAACTGCCACATGTTGATTGCCGTCGACTACTGTTGACTACCGCATGTCGACTACTACGTGGGTGACTGTTGCATGCTGACCATTTTATCTAGCTCGTTACACCTGTCCAACTCTCGTTCAAACCTATGCCTATTGTCCGTCTGAAGGAAAACGAACCGTTCGAAGCTGCCCTGCGCCGCTTCAAGCGCACCATCGAGAAAACGGGTCTTCTGACCGAACTGCGCTCGCGCGAGTTCTACGAGAAGCCCACGGCGGAACGCAAGCGCAAGCACGCCGCCGCGGTGAAGCGCCACTACAAGCGGATTCGTAGCCAACAGCTGCCCCCGCGCCTGTATTGATTTTCCGGATCGATTTCAATCGATCCTAGTCGGTTGATCCCGGACTCATTCATACAGGAACTACTCGCCCGAGTCGACGTTGTCGATGTCGTCGGGCGATATGTGCAGTTGCGCAAGGGCGGGGCCAATCTCCTGGGCCTGTGCCCCTTTCACAACGAAAAAAGTCCATCCTTCACGGTAAGCCCCACCAAGCAGTTCTATCACTGCTTTGGCTGCGGCGCGCATGGCAGCGCCATCACTTTCCTGATGGAGCACACCGGTGCCAGCTTCCCGGAAGCCGTACGCACGCTGGCGGGCTCCGCCGGCATGGCGGTACCGGAAGAAGACCGCAGCCCCCGCCAGCGCGCCGAATCGGCGCGGCGCAAAGAAGAAGTCTCGCGTCATACCCAGGTATTGGAAGCCGCTCTGGCTTTCTACCTGAAGCAGCTGCGCACGTCCGCGCCGGCGATCCGCTATCTGAAGCAGCGTGGGCTGACGGGAGAGATCGCCCGGCATTTCGGCCTGGGCTGGTCGGGCACCGATCGCCAGGGGCTGGCCCAGGTGTTCAGCCGCTATGACGATCCCGTGCTGGTCGAGTCGGGCCTGGTCATCGAAGCCGAAGACGGGCGCCGCTACGACCGCTTCCGGGAACGCGTCATGTTTCCTATCCGCAATGCGCGCGGCGTGTTGATCGGCTTTGGCGGACGCATCATCGGCAAGGGCGAGCCCAAGTACCTGAATTCGCCGGAAACTCCCATCTTTTCCAAGGGCCAGGAGCTTTACGGCCTGTGGGAGGCCCGCCAGGCCATACGCACCGAAGGCCAGGTCATCGTGGTCGAAGGTTATATGGACGTGGTGGGCCTGGCGCAACTGGGCCTGGGCAATGCCGTCGCCACGCTGGGCACGTCGACCACGCCGGACCACGTGAAGAAACTGTTGCGCGCCAGCGACCGCGTGGTGTTCAGCTTCGATGGCGACAAGGCGGGGCGCCGCGCGGCATGGCGCGCGCTGCAGGCCTGCCTGCCGGTGCTGCGCGACGATATCAATCTCCGTTTCCTGTTCCTGCCCGCGGAACATGATCCGGACTCCTATGTCAGGGAGTTCGGCGCCGAGGCGTTCCGCGCCTCCTTGGGGGAAGCGACCGCCTTGTCGCGCTTCCTGCTCGACGAACTGGCGTCGCGCCACAACCTGGCCGAAGCGGAAGGCCGGGCCGCCTGCATGCATGAAGCCAAGCCCCTGTTGGCCGCGATTCCCGCCTGCGGGCTGAAAACGCAGATAGAACGGGAACTGGGCAAGCTGGTGCAATTGACGCCGGAAGAAGTGGCCCAGGCGCTGGCGCAAGCCACACCGCCGCCCACCGCGCAGGCGGCTGCCGCCCATGGCGCGACTGGGGGCGCGCCCCGCCACGACGCCGATGCGCCCTTCGACGTGGGTATGGACGGCCACGCGCCGCCCGATTTTTCCTATGAGCCCATCGCCGATGGCATGGCGGAGCCGGCATGGGAGCCCGGAGGCGGCGAGGGCAGACGCCGTTTCGGCGGTCGCGGGTTCAACGCCGGCGGCCGTCCGGGTGGGCAGGGCGGGCAGGGCGGCAAATGGTCCCGCCGGGACGACAGGGATAAGGTGGGCGGCGTGGTCGAGCCGCGCCGGCCCGTGCCCACCATGGCGAAACGCCTGCTGCGGCTGTTGTTGTCGCATCCCGAGCTGGTCGATTCCATGGGGGATCAGCAGCTTGAAGTATTGGATCACGGGCCCCATCTGGGTATGGTGCGTGATCTGGTGGTCCTGGCGCAGCGCAGCGGCGCGCGTCACCTGGGCGCGCTGCTGGAAGCGGCCGAACCCGAGTCGGATATCCAATTGGTGCTGCGCAGCATGAGCGCCGACCTGGTGGGTGAGGAAGAGCTGCCCGACCCGCAGGCCGAATGGGATGACGCCTTGCATCGCATCGAATTTGTGGCGATCCGCGCCGAAATCGACGAATTGGCGCGGTCCGGGCTGCAAACTGAAGAGGATCGGGACCGTTATCAGGAACTTTCACGGCGTTTAGCCGCAATTAAGCATGCCGGCAGCAGCTCAATAGGGTAAAATCAAGGGTTTTCCTGACGGTACACCGGAAAGCCGGAACCATAGACTGCTGCTGTAGCGGTACGGGGACAGCACAGGGGCGGTGTAGGAACGGTGTAGGGCCTAGCCAATAGAACAATAGAACCAGATCGGCCGAACCAGACCGGCCCTGGACTTGTCTAATGGGGATGCCATTTTACCGAAGGCAACGTAACAAAGCATTGACACGACTTTACCCAAGGTACCAGAAATCAGGAAAGGCAGGGCCCAATTGATCGGTTGGCGCGGGAAGGAAATTCCCACGTGACGGATCGGGGATGGGGCGGAAGCCGCGGCACATGTGCCGGAAGACTGCAAGACAAGGTGCTGCACTACGCCAATATACGGCCCGCAGCCTCGCCCCTGGAGGGCTTTCTGCAATCTTCGCGCATGGGGCGTGACGTACGGCCGATTCCCAAGCACTGTTGTTAGTTTTAAAAGTACGCGTCTTGACCCGGCCAGGGCCCAGCCCGAGCCGTCGATAGCGGTGCGGCAGGCTTTTTCGCCTGCAACGACCACGGAAGCGACTATGACCAAATCCATCGGCAAAACCTCCTCTGCAGTTGAAATGGCCGAAGAAGCCAAAACGGCCAGGCGCGCTGCCAGCAAGGCGGCGGAAAAGACATCGGCCAAAGCGGCCGTCAAGGTTGCGCCCAAGTCCGCTGCCGTGAAGACTCCCGCCGCGAAGAAAACCGCCAAGGCGGATACGCCCGAGAAGGCCGCGAAGGCGAAGAAAGCCGAAGACAAGCTGGCCGAGCTGGTCGGTCGCCCCGCGTCCGTGCCCAGCGGCCGCCGTCCCGGCCGGCCCGCCAAGAACCAGAACAACGACGACGCCGATTTCGGTGACGCCGGTGACGGTGAAGGCGAAGTGCTGCCCGAGCTCAAGCCGGTCAAGCGCGGCGGCAAGCGCGGCAAGGGCGATCCCAAGGATCTGATCGCCCGCGGCCCCGTCAGCGCGGAAGAATACGAAGCGCGCCGCAACCGCCTCAAGCAGCTCATCAAGCTGGGCAAGGACCGCGGCTACCTGACCTACGGCGAAATCAACGATCATCTGCCCGATGATCTGGTCGACGCCGAAGCCATCGACGGCATCATCAGCACCTTCAGCGACATGGGGATCGCGGTCTACGACCAGGCCCCCGACGCCGAAACGCTGCTGATGAGCGAAAACGCGCCGGTCGCGTCCAACGACGACGATGTCGAGGACGAAGCCGAAGCCGCGCTGACCACGGTGGATTCCGATTTCGGCCGCACCACCGATCCCGTCCGCATGTACATGCGCGAAATGGGTTCGGTCGAGCTGCTCACGCGCGAAGGCGAAATCGAAATCGCCAAGCGGATCGAAGACGGCCTGAAGCACATGGTCATGGCGATCTCCGCCTGCCCGACCACGATCAACGAGATCCTGGCCCACGTCACCCGCGTGCGTGAAAGCCAGGCGCAGATCGACGAAGTCGTCGATGGCCTGGTCGATCCGGAAGACGGCGAAGAATACGCCGGCGCCGGCGTCACGGCCGAAGAGGACGAAAACGACGACGGTCCGGCCGGCGGCATGAGCAGCAAGCAGCTGGAAGACCTGCGCGTGAAGGCGCTCGCCAAGTTCGACGAAGTCGCCAAGCAATTCGAAAGGATGCGCGGGGCCTACGAACAGGACGGCTATCGCTCAGGCGCCTATCTGAAGGCGCAGGAAGCCATCCAGAACGAACTCATGGGCATCCGCTTCACCGCCAAGATGGTGGAGCGGCTGGCTGACACCCTGCGCAACCAGGTCGAGGAAGTGCGCCAGCTGGAACGCGCCGTCCTGCACACCTGCGTGGATCGCGCCGGCATGCCGCGCTCGCATTTTATCAAGGTGTTCCCCGGCAACGAAACCAACCTCCAGTGGGTGGTGGAAGAAGTCGCCGCGGGCCATCCCTACGCCGAAACCCTGGAACGCCAGGTGCCGGCCGTGCAGGAACTGCAGCAGAAGCTGATCGACCTGCAGGCGCGCGTCGTCCTGCCCTTGAAGGACCTGAAGGAAGTCAACAAGCGCATGGCCACCGGCGAAGCCAAGGCTCGCAAGGCCAAGCGCGAAATGACCGAGGCCAACCTGCGTCTGGTGATCTCCATCGCCAAGAAGTACACCAACCGTGGCCTGCAATTCCTGGATCTGATCCAGGAAGGCAACATCGGCTTGATGAAGGCGGTGGACAAGTTCGAATATCGTCGCGGCTACAAGTTCTCCACGTATGCCACGTGGTGGATCCGCCAGGCTATTACGCGTTCGATCGCCGACCAGGCCAGGACCATCCGTATCCCGGTTCACATGATCGAAACGATCAACAAGATGAACCGGATCAGCCGCCAGATCCTGCAGGAAACGGGCGCCGAGCCCGATCCCGCGACGCTGGCGCAGAAGATGGACATGCCGGAAGACAAGATCCGCAAGATCCTGAAGATCGCCAAAGAACCGATCTCCATGGAAACGCCGATCGGTGACGACGACGATTCGCACCTGGGCGATTTCATCGAAGATACGGCGACGCTGGCGCCTTCCGACGCCGCGCTGCACGGTTCCATGCGCGACGTGGTCAAGGAAGTGCTAGACTCTCTGACTCCGCGCGAGGCCAAGGTCTTGCGCATGCGTTTCGGCATCGAAATGAGCACCGATCAGACGCTGGAAGAAGTCGGCAAGCAATTCGACGTCACCCGCGAACGGATCCGCCAGATAGAAGCCAAGGCCTTGCGCAAGCTGCGTCATCCCAGCCGTGCCGACAAGCTCAAGAGCTTCCTCGAAGGCCAATAAAGGGTAAGGGCGCGCCCGCAAGCAGGATAAAAGATCAATAAGGGCCTCTAGCTCATGCCTGGTTAGAGCAGCGGACTCATAATCCGTTGGTGCCGAGTTCGACTCTCGGGGGGCCTACCAACAAATCGAGGGCTTACAACTTCCGGTTGTAAGCCCTTTTTCTTTTTTTCCAGCCCGATTCTTTTCCTGCTTAAATATGTGAACTTTGTCTTATCCAGGCATTGAATCAGCATGGCATTGGCGGATACCTCCGGATCGGCGCGCAGGATATGGAAACTGGACGCGGGGCTTTTTCACATCGAAAGAGCGCAGTCCGTGGCGCCCCTGCCCATGCCGATCGAAGCGCCCGTCGCCAGGCGTACTTCCATCATCGTGCAGGCCCGGCCGTTTCGATCGCACAAGCTGTGGCGTGCGGGCAAGCTGGTCTATCAAGGCGCCCATCACGCCGGCGGGCTGGCCATCACCAATATGGAAGAAGAGTGGAAGTGCCACCACTTGTCCGCGTTCGACAACTTCCGCATCCAGCTCAGCCATGACGACCTGCGTGAATTCGCCGCGCGTAACGGCGCGGGGCGCGGCTTTGTGCTGCGCAATCCGGCCGGGGCGATAGACCGTACGATGCAGTCGCTGGCCGGCGCGCTGGCGCCGGCGCTGCATTCGGATGCGGCGTTCAGCCGCCTGTTCGTCGCGCACATCACCAGCGCCATGATGGCCCATCTGCTGGCCACCTATGGTCAGGATGTCCGCCGCGGCCGGCCGGTGCCCGCGCTCACACCGTCGCAGCAAAGGCGGGTGCTCGACTATATGCGGCACCATGCAGCCAGCAATATCTCCGTCGAGGAAATCGCCGCGCAGTGCGGCATTTCGGCCGGGCATTTCACCAAGGCGTTCCACCAGTCGGTCGGACTGACCCCGCATCAATGGATACTGAAGAGGCGCGTCGACATGGCGAAGGAGCTATTGCGCAAGGACGTCCATATCGCCGCTGTCGCGAGTACTTGCGGGTTCGCCGACCAAAGCCATTTCAGTCGCGTGTTCAGGAAGTTCACCGGCGATTCGCCGGCCCGCTGGCGGCTGAAATAGGTCCACGGACCACGCAGGGCGCGGCGGGACGGCGAACGCGGTTTTGTACCGATTCGCGCGCTTTTGTCCAATACCGCACTGGCGACGCACGGTATCTTGCGCGGCACTGATCGCCAGCAGGCGGCGCAGCAGGATCGTCGGTATCGATGGTGCTTCGTGCCGCCACCCTCAAGGAGTCAACGTCTATGTCTCCCGTCAATCGCCGCCAGTTTCTCGCCGGTGCCGCTGCCGCCCCGGCAGCCCTCGGTTCCAGGAGTTTTGCCATGAACGCCCCGTCCACGCCGGATCTGATACTCGTCAATGGAAAGTTCAGCACGCTGGATCGCGCCAACCCGCAGGCCGACGCCGTCGCCGTGCAGGATGGCCGCTTCACCATGGTAGGCAGCCGCGATGAGGTGATGAAGCTTGCGGGCGCCCAGACCCAGGTCATCGACCTGAACGGCCGGCGCGTCATTCCGGGCCTGATCGACAGCCATATGCACATCATCCGCGGTGGCCTGAACTACAACATGGAGCTGCGCTGGGACGGCGTGCGGTCGCTGGCGGATGCGATGCGCATGCTGAAGGACCAGGTGGCGCGAACCCCCGCGCCGCAGTGGGTGCGCGTGGTCGGCGGATTCACCGAACATCAGTTCGCGGAAAAGCGCCTGCCGACGCTGGACGAATTGAACGCGGCCGCGCCGGACACGCCGGTGTTCATCCTGCATCTGTATGACCGCGCGATCCTGAACGGCGCGGCGCTGCGCGCGGTCGGCTATGGCAAGGACACGCCCAACCCGCCGGGCGGCGAAATCGTACGTGATGCCCACGGCAATCCCACAGGACTGCTGCTGGCCAAGCCGAACGCCACCATTCTGTACGCGACGCTGGCCAAGGGGCCCAAGCTGCCGCTGGAGTATCAGCTGAACTCCACGCGCCACTTCATGCGTGAAGTGAATCGCCTGGGTGTCACGGGCGTCATCGACGCGGGCGGCGGCTACCAGAACTATCCCGATGACTATGCCGTCATCGAGCAGCTCCACGCCGCGAACCAGTTGACGGTGCGCCTGGCCTACAACCTGTTCACGCAGAAGCCCCGCGAAGAGCTCGCCGATTTCCGCACCTGGACTGCGTCGGTGAAGCCGGGGCAGGGCGACGACCTGTATCGCCACAACGGCGCCGGCGAAATGCTGGTCTATACGGCGGCGGACTTCGAGGACTTTCGCGTGGAGCGGCCCGACATGCCGCCTTCCATGGAAGCCGACCTGGAGCCCGTGATCCGCCTGCTGGCCGAGAAGCGCTGGCCCTGGCGCTTGCATGCGACGTATGACGAGACGATTGCGCGCGCCCTGGACGTCTACGAAAAGGTCGCCCGCGACGTGCCGTTCGACGGCCTGAACTGGTTCTTCGATCATGCGGAGACGATTTCCGACCGCAACATCGACCGCATCGCCGCCTTGGGCGGCGGCATCGCGGTGCAGCATCGCATGGCCTACCAGGGCGAGTACTTCGTGGAGCGCTACGGCGCCAGGGCGGCCGAAGCCACGCCGCCCGTCAAGAAGATGCTGGAGAAGGGCGTCAAGGTAGGCGCCGGCACCGACGCGACGCGCGTGGCGTCGTACAACCCGTGGGTATCGCTCTACTGGCTGACCACCGGCAAGACGGTGGGCGGCCTGGCGATGTACCCCCAGGCCAATGTGCTGGATCGCGAAACGGCACTGCGCCTGTGGACGGAATCCAATACCTGGTTTTCGTCGGAGGTCGGCAAGAAAGGCCAGATCAAGGTGGGCCAACTGGCCGATCTGGCGGTGCTGTCGGCGGATTATTTCTCCGTGCCGGGCGACGAGATCCAGGACATCACTTCCGTGATGACCTTGCTCGGCGGCAAAGTCGTCTATGCCGACAAGGAATTCGACAGGCATGCGCCCGATATCCCGCCCGCCATGCCGGATTGGTCGCCGGCCAGGCACCACGTCGGCTACCAGCCGCGGACGCCGGCGCGCGCCCAGGCGGCATTGAAAACCATGTGCGGATGCGCGAACAGCTGCGGCGTCCATGGCCATGCGCATGCGCGGTCCTGGCTCGCGGGCACGCCGACCGCCGAAGCGTCCACCTTCTGGGGGGCGTTGGGCTGCTCCTGCTGGGCCTTCTGACGGATCGCGGAGACCCTCACCATGGAAAGATCACACGCGGCCTGGGCACGGCCCGGCGGCGGCGGCGGACGGGCGCTGCCGCGGTCCTTGCAATGGGTGGCCCTGCTGCTGCTTTGCGCCGCCTACCTGCAGGGCGGCCTGGTCAAACTGTTCGACTTCGCCGGCGCGGTCGCCGAGATGCAGCACTTCGGCATGGCGCCCGCCGCGCCCATGGCCGCGGCGGTCATCGTGCTGGAGCTTGGGGCGTCGGCGATGATACTGTCGGGCTGGCGGCGCTGGCTGGGCGCCCTGGCGCTGGCCGCCTTCACGCTGGCCGCCACCTTCCTGGCGCTGCGGTTCTGGAGCGCGCCGCCCGACGTCCGATTCATGATGGCGAACGCGTTCTTCGAGCACCTGGGACTGGTGGGGGCCTTCCTGCTGGTGGCCTGGCACGACCTGAACGGCCGTCGCATCACCGGAGCCGAAACATGAAGGTTTATCTGATTTCCCTGGGCGCGGGCATATTCGTGGGCATCATTTACTCGCTGCTGGGCGTGCGCTCTCCCGCGCCGCCGGCCATCGCGCTGATAGGCCTGCTCGGCATGCTGATAGGCGAGCAGGTGCTGCCGCCCGTCAAGCGCATGATCGCTGGCGAACCGGTCACCACGGCCTGGTTTCGCCAGGAGTGCGTGCCCAAGATAACCGGCGCCCCGCCCGCGGCATCGACGGGTGCCGCGGCGGCTTGCGATAGCGGCAAGGAGCAGCCGTGATGGCGCAGCCGCCCGGATCGTCTCCCGACACGAAGGCCGGTCCCTCGGCGGCTGCCGCCGCCGAGCCGCCGGCCTGGCTGCTGTCGTTTACCGCGGGCTATGTCGACGTCGTGGGCTTCGCGGCGCTGTTCGGCCTGTTCACCGCCCATGTGACCGGCAACTTCGTCATGATCGGCGTCCAGCTCATCGGCGGGTCGGAGGGATTGCTCGCGAAACTCCTGGCATTGCCCGTTTTCGTGGTCGCCGTGGGCGGAACGCGCTTGCTGGAAGCATCGCTGCGTCGTCGCGGGATGCCCGTCGTGCCGATATTGTTCGGCATGGAAGGCGTACTGCTGGCCCTGTTCACGGCGGCCGGCCTTGCCGCGCTGCCCATGACCGACCCGGGCGCGCCGGTGGTCGTCATCTGCGGCATGCTGGGTGTCGCTGCCATGGGCATACAGAACGCCATGTCCCGGACCGTGCTGTCCGAAGCCGGCCCCACCACCATCATGACGGGCAATACGACGCAGATCGTCATTGACGCCGTCGACCTGCGCAATGCGTCGCCGGAGGCGCGCGCGTCGATACGGCGCCGTCTCGGCAAGATGCTGCCCGCCGTGGCGGGTTTCGCCGCGGGCGCCATCATCGGCGCGCTGGCCTTCAAGCAGTTTTCCTTCTGGTGCGGCTTGGCACCCACGGCCATCCTGCTGGTATTGGCCATCCGGCATCCACGCGAAAAAAGCGCCGCATAAGAAAAAAACGCCACGGCCGAAGCCGTGGCGGCAATTGCGCTACGTTCGCTCGTACGGATGCTGCGATACCGCATTTAAGCGACGCGCAACAGTACCAAAGCACTCTTTAGTACAAGCGCTGGCGGCGGTCCGCCTCTGTAACGTAATGCACCTTTCGTTTTTGTATGCACGCAGATGCATAGCGTTGATATGACTGGCTCCACGCCCATCCTGACGACGAGCTGGGCGCACACTCGTATACGGCTCGATACAACCTTGCAACTGGTCGGACCTTTTCCTGGGAAATGCTGCGATAAATAACCGTGATCTCCAGATGGCGAGGTCGCGGGCCCGTTCCGTGGGTCTCGCCGGCCCGCGGATAAAATCGCCCGTTTCACACACAGCCCCAGACCGATATGACCGACAACCCACGCATTCCCGATCAAGCCTCGCTACCCGAATTGACGTTGCGCGGGGTCATCCTGGGGGTGCTGATCACCGTGGTCTTCACGGCGTCCAACGTCTATCTGGGCTTGAAGGTGGGCCTCACGTTCTCGTCGGCCATTCCGGCGGCGGTGATTTCCATGTCGGTACTGCGCCTGTTCCGCGATGCCAACATCCTGGAAAACAATATGGTGCAGACGCAGGCGTCCGCGGCCGGCACCTTGTCGTCGGTGATCTTCATCCTGCCCGCGCTGGTGATGATGGGACACTGGCAAGGTTTTCCCTTCTGGCTGACGCTGGCGGTCTGTGCCGCGGGTGGGATGCTGGGCGTGATGTTCACGATTCCCCTGCGGCGCGTGATGGTGGTGCAGAGCGACCTGCCTTATCCGGAGGGCGTGGCGGCGGCGGAAATCCTGCGGGTGGGCGCGTCGGCCTCCGACAGTCCGGATGGCGCGCGTCGCGGCCAGGGTACCGGGTTGGCGGACATCGCCACCGGCGGCGTGGTCGCGGCGGCGGTCAGCTTCGCCAGCAGCGGGCTGCGGGTGCTGGGCGACGGCGTCAGCATCTGGTTTTCGGCGGGAGCCGCCATCTTCCGCATCCCCATGGGTTTTTCGCTGGCCCTCTTGGGCGCTGGCTACCTGATCGGCATCGTCGCGGGCCTGGCCATGCTGACGGGACTGCTGATCGCATGGGGAGTGTCCGTACCCGTGCTGACGGCGCTGCATCCCATGCCCGCGGGCACGACCCTGGCGGCCTACGCCACCAGCCTGTGGTCTTCGCAGGTGCGCTTCATCGGCGCCGGCGTGATCGGGGTCGGCGCCATCTGGACGCTGGCGACACTGGCCGCCCCGATGGCGCGCGGGTTGAAAACCACGTTTTCCGCCATGGGCGCGCGGCAGGGGCAGGGCGGCAAGGACGTGCCCCGTACGGAACGCGACCTGTCGGGCTTCTGGATCGCGGCGATCAGCCTGGCCATGGTGGTCGTGCTGGTCCTGACTTTTCATGCCTTCCTGTCCGGCGCGCCACTGGCGGCGGCGTTGACGTGGCGGCTGGTCGTCGCGGCGGTCGTTTTCGCCTTCGTATTCGGCCTGCTGGTGGCCGCGGCCTGCGGCTACATGGCGGGCCTGGTCGGTTCGTCGACCAGCCCGATCTCCGGGGTGGGCATCGTCGCGATCGTGCTGGTCTCGCTGCTGATATTGGCCATCACCAGCCACGATGGCTTGCTGGCGACCGAGTCGGGACGGCAGCTTGCCATCGCGGTGGCGATCTTCACCACGTCCGCGGTGATCGCCGTGGCGTCCATTTCGAACGACAACCTGCAGGACCTGAAAACAGGCTGGCTGGTGGGCGCCACGCCGTGGCGCCAGCAGGTCGCGCTGCTGATAGGCTGCGTGGCGGGCGCGGTGGTCATCTCGCCCATACTGGAGCTGCTGTATAACGCCTACGGTTTCGCGGACGCCTTGCCGCGCGCCGACATGGATCCCTCGCAGGTCCTGTCAGCTCCGCAGGCCACGCTGATGCTCGCCATCGTGCGCGGCATATTCACGCATCAACTGAATTGGGCAATGATCGTGATCGGCATGGGCGTCGGCGTCGCCTTGATCGTGGTGGACCAGATACTCAAGCACACCTGCAGGATCGCGCGCATGCCGGTCCTTGCCGTGGGCATCGGCATCTACCTGCCGCCCACGGTGAGCGCGCCCCTGGTGCTGGGCGCCGTGCTGGCATGGCTGGTGTCGCGCGGCCTGCGCCGCCGGATCCACGCGGGGCAGGCGGACGCCGCGGTGGCCGATGCCGTGGATCGTCGCGGCACCCTGATCGCGTCCGGCTTGATCGTGGGCGAGAGCCTGGTCGGCGTCATCATGGCCGCGGTGATCGGTGGCAGCGGCAAGGAAGCGCCCCTGGCGATCGCCGGCGCGGGATTCGCGACCATCGCCTCCTGGCTGGGGCTGGCCGTGTTCCTGACGGTCGCCTGGCTGTTCGCCAGGCGCGTGCTCGCGGTCGCCGCGCGGCACTGAGCGCGGCCGCATGCGCTCAGTCGTGATACGCCAGGCGCAGCGGCAGGTCTTCGCGTTCGGCGAGGCGGCGGCTGGCTTCTTCGACCAGTTCATCTTCGGCGGCGCGCAGCGCGGCGACGCCGCTCAAGCCGGTGCTGCGCTCCACCCGTCGCAGGACGTCGGTGGTGCAACGGCATGCCACGTATCGATGTCCGGTTTCGAGCCAGAACACGGCTCCGTCGTCGACCACCGCTATTTCCCAGATCGCCGCCATCGCATCCTCCCTAAGTCCAGGGTTAACATTGCGCCCGGGAAACGTGGCCCGGACATATGGGTTATTCGCTGATGAGTGCCCAGTCTAGGCAGCCTCATCCCTGTCGGGTATCAGATGGACGTACTACGGCTCCCGTACGACGGGCCCATGCCGTACGGCGGACGATGCATGCCGGGCCCGGACACTCATGCGTGACTGAACCTTATTCGCTCCCTATGGACTAAGGCTCACGGCTTTTTTGTCTTCAATCCGTGGAATTTTTGTAAAGAATGTCTAAGAAGCTACTTGTCGTTGTGTGGTCCGCCGCAGTCTTTTGCACCACGGATGCCGCCCTGGCCGCCGCTCCCGCGACGACTTTTTCGTCGCCGCAGGCCGCCGCACCCGCGCAGGCCGCCTCCACCTTGCCGCCGGCCCCCGATGCGCCCACGCCGGACGCCCGGTCGTGGCTGCTGCTGGACGCCACCAGCGGCCAGGTCATCGCGTCCAATAATGCCGACGAGCGCGTTGAACCCGCGTCGCTGACCAAGATCATGACGTCGTACCTGATCTTCCAGGCGTTGCGCGACAAGACGTTGAATCTCGACCAGGTGGTGACCATCTCGGCGAACGCGTGGAAGGTCGCGCCTGGCAGCTCCAAGATGTTCCTGGAACCGGGCATGCGCGTCAGCATCGACGATCTGCTGTCGGGCCTGCTGATTCAATCGGGCAACGACGCCGCGGTCGCGCTGGCGGAAGCCGCCGCCGGTTCCGAGGCCGCCTTCGTGCAACGCATGAACGAAACCGCCGAACGCCTGGGACTGAAGTCCACGCACTTCAACAGCCCGCATGGCCTGCCGGACCCGCAGACCTATTCCACCGCGCGCGACCTGGCGACGCTTACCTCGCGCGTGATCCGCGACTTCCCCGATCTCTACGTGCGCTATGACCACGTCAAGTCATTCCGCTTCAACAACATCACCCAGCCCAATCGCAACCGGTTGCTGTGGAGCGATCCTTCGGTCGATGGCGGCAAGACCGGCCATACCGAGGCGGCCGGCTATTGCATGGTGGCATCGGCGGTGCGTCCCGGCGCGGCGGGGCAGCGCCGCCTGATCGCGGTGGTGATGGGTACGCCGTCGGACAAGGTGCGCACCTCGTCCACCGGCATGCTGTTGAACTGGGGCTTCCAGAACTACGAAACCGTGAAGCTCTATGCCAAGGGCCAGTCGCTGGGCAACTCCACGGTGTGGAAGGGCCAGCAGGCACAGGTGCCGGTCGGTTTCGATCGCGACGTCTATGCCACCGTGCCGCGCGCATGGGTGCCGAAGCTGCAGAAAGTCGTCAACCGCCAGGGACCGCTTATCGCGCCGCTGCCCTTGGATAGCCAGGTGGGCACCGCGGATCTGCAGATCGACGGCCGTACCATCCAGAGCTATCCCCTCGTCGCCTTGCAAGCCGTGGAGCCCGCCGGCATGCTGTCGCGTGGGTGGGACGGCATGCGGCTGTGGGTGTATGGGCTGATGAACGAAAAGCCGCCGGCATGAAGGCGTCCCGTCGCCGTTGACGATGTGCCAGAATAAGCTGGCATATCGTCAGCCGGATCGACACGTGTAGGCATCTTGCTGGCTTTTCGTTAATCCGGGTCACGGTCATGATTCTCTTCCGTTCAAGCGAAAGAGAGCACCATGACAAGATTGATCGATGTTCCCGCGATGGCGGCGCTGATGCGGCAGGTCGGCATCGCGCCTTTCATGCGCGAGCTGGCGCAGCGCATACGGACCGACTATCTGCGTTGGCCCGAATTCGAAAAGTCCGCCCGGCTGGCGTCGCATTCGGACGTCGGCGTCATCGAATTGATGCCGGTGTCGGACGCCGCACGCTACGCCTTCAAATACGTCAACGGGCATCCGGGCAACACGGCGCTGGGCTTGCCCACCGTCATGGCCTTCGGCGTGCTGGCCGATGTCGCCACGGGTTATCCGCGCCTGCTTGCCGAGCTGACCTTGACCACCGCGATGCGCACGGCGGCCACCTCGGTCGTGGCGGCCGCGGCCCTGGCCCGGCCCGGCTCGCGCACCATGGCCCTGATCGGCAACGGCGCGCAGAGCGAATTCCAGGCCATCGCTTTCCACGACATGCTGGGCGTCGACGAAGTCCGTATATTCGATGTCGACGAGCAGGCCACCGCCAAGCTGCGGCGCAATCTGGCGACCGCCGCGCCCGCCTTGCGCGTGGTGGTGGCGCGCGATACCGCGGCGGCCGTGCGCGGCGCCGATATCGTCACGACGGTGACAGCGGATAAAGCCTATGCCACGATCCTCACGCCCGGCATGATCGAACCCGGCATGCATATCAACGCCGTGGGCGGCGACTGTCCGGGAAAGACCGAGATTCATCCCGACATCCTGCGCCAGGCACGGGTCATTGTCGAATACGAGCCCCAGTCGCGCGTGGAAGGCGATGTGCAGCAATTGCCGCCGGATTTCCCGGTCGTCGAGTTGTGGCAGGTATTGCGCGGCCAGCAGCCCGGCCGCGAGTCCGCGCGCCAGGTCACGGTGTTCGATTCCGTGGGTTTCGCGCTGGAGGATTATTCGGCGCTTTGCCTGGTCGCCGAAATGGCCGAAAAGCATGGTGTCGGCAAGGCGCTTCCCTTGATCGCGACCGGCGACGACCCCAAGGACCTGTATGCGTTCGCGCTGGGTGGGAACGGCAGCGCGCTGCGTGTCGCGGCGTAGGCAGGGGCCGGGCAGGGCGCCGCCATCGTCATCGCTACTTGTACACGGCCAACAGCAGGTTGGTTTCCGAGTTGGCGATGCCCTTGATGCGCCGCAGGTCGCGCAGCACGCGGTCGAAGGTCGCGAGATCCTGCACGCGGATTTCCGCGACCAGGTCCCAGCGGCCGCTGGTCGAATGAACCTGCACGATCTCCGGCAGGCGGCGCAGCGCCGTCAGTACCGCGTCGGTTTCGTTTCCCCTGACCTCGATCAGCGTCATCGCGCGGACGCCTTCGTCCTCGGTTTCGCTGCGCAGGCGTATGGTGAATCCCAGGATGGTGCCGCCGCGCACCATGCGATCGATGCGGTTATGGACGGTGCCGCGCGACACCGACAATTTCTTCGCCAGGGTCGCGGTACTCAAGCGGCCGTTGTCGCGCAGCAGGGCGATGAGCCGGCGATCCAGATCGTCTAGGACTTCTTGCATGGGGCCTTGCGCGTCGCGGGGGGCTGTACGGCCCCCCGCTTTCCTTGTAATGGCGGGGGCTGCGCTACTGTAGCACCCCGGACTTTGAGGCCCTACCCGGCTTCGACACCGCGTCCGGCCCCGGTGCCGCGCGGCGCATTCGACGTTTGGCGCGGCTTGCGCTAGAATCTTTGATAGATCAATTATTGATGTATCCATAAAATGGCTCCCCGCGCTCCCGCCACGCCGCACTCCGCCGGCCAGGTGTTGCCGTTCCGCCAGTCGCTGATGGCGATGATGGGCATGTGCTTCGTGGTCATGATGGTGGCCATCGACCAGACGGTCGTCGGCACCGCCTTGCCCACCGTCGTCGCCGAGCTGAAGGGCTTCGACCTGTACGCCTGGGTAGCGACCTCCTATCTGCTGACCTCGGTCATCACCGTTCCCATTTTCGGACGCCTGGGCGACTACTACGGCCGCAAGCCCTTCGTCGTGTCGGCGATCGTGGTGTTCACCGCGGCGTCGGCGCTATGCGGGGCCGCCGACAGCATGCTCTTCCTGGTGATCGCACGCGCGCTGCAAGGCATAGGCGGCGGCATGCTGGTGGGGACGGCGTTCGCATGCATACCCGATCTGTTTCCGGATTCCTACGTGCGCCTGCGCTGGCAGGTCATGTTCAGTACGGCTTTCGGCATCGCCAATGCGGTGGGGCCGTCGCTGGGCGGGTTTCTCACGGAGTACTACGGCTGGCGCTCGGTGTTCTACGTCAACATCCCCGTCGGTCTTCTGGGCTTGTACTTCGTCTGCCGCCATCTGCCGCACCTGCGGCACAGCGACCCCAACCAGAAGATTCGTCTGGACTGGCCCGGTGCGCTGCTGATCGCGCTGGCGCTCGGCGGCCTGCAACTGGTGGTGGAGCTCTTGCCCGGCAAGGGCGTCGACAGCGTGACGGTGTCGCTGGCCGTGGCCAGCGTGGTGGCCTTCGGGCTGTTGTTCTGGTGGGAGCGGCGCTGCGAACAGCCGCTGCTCCCCTTCGACATGTTCCGCAATGCCAGCCTCGCGCCCTTGTTCGTGCTGGCCCTGCTGGTCGGCGTGTCGATGTTCTCGCTGCTTTTTTATGCGCCCCTGCTGCTGCAGGGCGGCTTCGGGCTATCCCCCAAGGACGCCGGCCTGTTGATCACGCCCATGGTGGTGTGCATCACGGTGGGCAGCATCGCCAACGGCCGCATCGTCACGCGGATCAAGAACCCGAACAACATGTTGTACGTCGGCTTCCTGCTGATGTGCCTGGCCACGGCGGGCGTCATTTCCACCCACAGCTACACGCCGGGCTGGCTCATCGCCACCTATATGCTGGCCGCCGGACTGGCCCTGGGCTTCATCATGCCCAACCTGACGGTTTTCGCGCAGGAGACGGCGGGCCGCGCGCACCTGGGGATCGCCACCGCCTTGCTGCAGTCGCTGCGCATGGTCGGCGGCATGGTCGGTACCGCGGTGGTCGGCACCATGGTCAACCACAGCTATGTCAGCGGGGTGCGTGCGTCCCTGGAGAGCGGCCAGGCGACGCGCTGGCTGGATGCCTTGGACGATCCGCAGATACTGGTCAATCCTTCCGCTCAGCAGCAATTCCTGCAGCAGGTGGCCGCCGTTGGCCGTGACGGCGGGAGCTATCTCGAGGCGGCCCGCGTGTCGCTGGTCGGCGCCATCCATGACGGACAGATCATCGTGCTGGCGATATGCATCCTGTCGCTGTGGTTCGTGCGCCGCGTGCCTCCCGTACGCCTGACCCGGCGCAGCAAGGTCGCCAGCGCCCCCGCGGAGTAGACATGCCGAAGGAGCAACATGGGCTGCATACGGTGCAGATGCTGGGCCAGGCCTATCGCGCGATGATGGCGGCCTTCGAGGCGAACGTGGGCCACGCCTTGCCGCGCTGGCGCATCCTGCTCGCCCTGCATGAGGCCGGCGCGCTGTCGCAGAAGGTGCTGGCGGAACGCTGCCGCCTGGATCCGGCGTCCCTGACGCGGCAGCTGCAGGCGATGGAAGCGCTGGGCTGGATCAGCCGCACCGTCGACGAAAACGACAATCGCCTGATCAACGCCGTGCTCACGCCGCAAGGCAAGCGCGTGGTCGCCGACGCGCTGCCGCGCCGCGCATCGTTTTTCGACCATGCGATGCAGGGGCTGACCGCCGACCAGATCCGCGACTTCCATGAAGTCCTGGCCACGCTGGAAGACAATTTCAAGGCCGTCCAGCAGCGCGTGGCGGGGTGACGGCCCATAAAGAATGCCGGCTCCCGAATGGGAGCCGGCATTCCTTCCCCGCGGACTGGACGCTATATGGCGCCAACCAGCAGCAGCACGATGACGATGACCAGCACCAGTCCCAGGCCGCCGCTGGGGTAGTAGCCCCAGCTGCGGCTGTGCGGCCAGGTGGGCAGGGCGCCGACCAAGAGCAGAATCAAAATGATCAACAAGATGGTTCCGAGAGTCATGTCATTCTCCTTATGCCGGTTGAAGTCCGAAACAACCGATAGGCGATGCGCGATTCGCATCACATTTGACGATGAGCAAAAATCGGACCCGGCTTACAGTTGCAAACACCATCGGCGGGAAAAAGCAAATCATCCGTACGCAGGATGTTGCCCAAATACGTCGCTAATCCTTAAGCGTTACACACTGACATATGCCGCTTCGATACGATAAGTCGACCATCGCACGGAGATCGGACATGACCTACGATAACAACGCCGTTAACGATCGCGCCGCGCATGTGATCTGGTTCGAAACCTCGGCCGGCGCCAGGACCATCAAGGCCGGCGTCTCCTGGGAACTGCTGCGGGACCGCTTCGGCGCCGGCATGGAAGAAGAAGACCTGCTGACGGCGTATCGCGGCAACAGCCGCATGCTGCACGCGCTGGCGCAGCGCAAGTTCCTGGAAAGCCATCCGGTGCCCGTCATGTTGGGGCAGGCCGATTTCGCCGGCGAAGGCCGGCACGGCCGGTAGGACGACCGGCGCGGGCACGCCTCAGTGCTTGCCGCCCACGATACGGCCGAGCGCCTTGATCGCCGCCTGCAGTTCAGCGCTCATGGGGTGCGAGCAACTGATACGTAAAAAGTGCTCGTAGCGATCCGAGTTGGAAAACATGCGGCCTGGCGCGACGCGTATGCCGTCCCGCAACGCCAGTTCGAATACGTCCTTGGACGACCGCGCGTCAGGCATTTCGACCCATAGCAGCATGCCGCCCCTGGGCACGCTCAAACGCGTCCCGCGCGGGAAGTGCTCCGCGATCGCGTGAGCCATGCCTTCGCGCTGCGTTTTCAGCCGCCGCCGCAGGCGCATCAGGTGGCGATCGTAGGCCTTGGATTGCAGGACTTCCGCGATGGCGATCTGCGGGGTCGCGCCGTTCGGGCGGCTTTGAACGAATTTCAGCATGGCCAGCCGGGCTTTCCAGCGGCCTCCTATCATCCATCCCAGGCGCGACCCCGGCGCCAGCGTCTTCTGCATGGACGCGCAGTAGATGACGTTGCCGTCGCGATCCCATGCCTTGGCGGCGCGCAGCGGCTCGTCGCCGTCGGCCAGCGCGCCGTAGGTATCGTCCTCGATCAAGGGGATGGCCTGGCGCTCGCACAGCGCGACCAGCCGCGCCTTGTCCTCGTCGGGCATGATGCTGCCCAGCGGGTTGTGCAGGTTGGGTACCACCACCACCGCCTTGATGTCGGCGTGGGTCTGGAACGCCAGGTCCAGGGCCTCGATGGACAGCCCGCGTTGCGGACTGGTGGGGATTTCCAGCGCGCGCATACCCAGGCTGCCGATGACCTGCAGCAGTCCGAAGTAGGCCGGCGATTCCACGGCGATGGTATCGCCCGGGCCGGCCACCGCGCGCAGCGCGATGTTCAGTGCTTCTATGCAGCCGTGGGTGACGATGATGTCGTCGGGGCTGGCGTTGATGCCCGCGTCCAGCGCGCGCCTGGCCAGCGTCGCGCGCAAATGGGGATGGCCCTGGTGCGGCGCCGGCCGCGCCAGCGATTCCGGATAACGGCGCACGGCGCGCAGCATGGCCTGCTTCAACGCGTCGACGGGGTAGGCGTCGGGCGGCGCGACCGAATTGGCGAAATCGACGCGCGGCGGATGCATCGCGCTTTTGGCGATGAAGTCGGACACGCGGTCATGGATGCCGACATAGGACGCGGCGTCCAGGACCTGGCGCGTGTCCGGCTCGTCGACCGGCAACAGCTTGGCGCGCTGGGTCTTGAGCACGAAATAGCCGGAGCGCGGCCGCGCTTCGATCAGGCCGTCGTCCTCCAGGCTGCGGCAGGCTTGCAACGCGGTGCTGATGCTGACCTGGTGGAGCCGGACCAGGGTGCGCACCGATGGCATGCGCGAGGTAGGGGCGAGGACTCCGGAATAGATTGCTTGCCGGTAATGCTCGGCCAAACGCTGATACAGAGGCTGTTCCATCGCTCAATCATTGCGTACGCCAGCAGAGACGCAATAGGCACAGTTGTAGAGGAATCCGACGGTAACAGAAATCCTAGGTGTCAATTGCTTCCGTGCACAAATCTCGGTCCTGTGCCTGGGACGCCGCGCAGACGGCGCCTAAGCTGCACAAGGTCTGGCAAAACACTTGGAGGTAATTGTGAAAATGGCTCGCTCGGACTGGGATATCGCGCTTTCATCCGGTGAAACACGCGTGGTTTATCTGCCACGTCGTGCGCTTATCCTGGGCGTCAAAGGGCACGTCACTGTCGTGGAACGTGTCAACGGCATTGGTGATGCCGGATTCAGCCTGTGCATTCCGGTGCGAGGCGGCGAATCGCACACGCTGACCTACGGCGGCCAGGTGCTGGTCCGCGCGACGCAGGTTTCGAATCTGCACATCGTCCCCCCGCAGCCGTATTTCGCGGCATGGGGCGCCCGCTGCGCGCGTATGTTCAAAGGCCTGCAGCAGACGGCTTCCGCCGTCAGCCGCCATCTGCACGGCGTATGAAAGGCGCTTCAGGCGGCGCGTGCTCCATGGCGCGCGACGATATCCCGTGCGACCGCTTCCGCGATCTCGATACCATCGATGGCCGCGGAATAGATGCCGCCCGCATACCCGGCGCCTTCCCCGGCCGGGTACAGTCCGGCCGTGTTGATGCTTTGGCAGTCGTCGTCCCGGCGCTTGATGCGCAGGGGGGATGACGTGCGGGTTTCGACGCCGGTCAATATCGCATCGCCCATGGCATACCCCTTGATCTTGCGATCGAACGCCGGCAGGGCTTCGCGGATGGCTTCGATCGCGTAATCGGGTAGGGCGGTCGACAGGTCGGTCGGTGTGACGCCCGGCGTATACGAAGGCTGCACCGCGCCCAGCGTGGTCGATGGCCGCCGCGCCAGGAAGTCTTCCACGCGCTGTCCGGGGGCGAGATAGCCGCCGCCGCCCAGCTCGAACGCGCGCGATTCCCAGAACCGCTGGAAGTCGATGCCCGCCAGCGGACCGCCGGGGTAGTCGTCGGGGGTAATACCCACCACGATGCCCGCATTGGCATTGCGTTCGGCGCGCGAGTATTGGCTCATGCCATTGGTGACCACGCGATTCGGCTCGGAAGTGGCGGCCACCACGGTCCCGCCCGGGCACATGCAGAAGCTGTACACCGACCTGCCGTTGTTGCAGTGATGCACCAGCTTGTAGTCCGCGGCGCCGAGCACGGGATGGCGCACGTGCTTGCCGAAGCGGGCACGGTCGATCAGGCTTTGCGGGTGTTCGATGCGAAAACCGATCGAAAACGGCTTGGCTTCCAGGTAGACGCCGCGGTCGTGCAGCATCTGGAAAGTGTCGCGGGCGCTATGGCCGACGGCCAGCACGACATGCGTGCAGGGCAGGTATTCGCCGCCGGCCAGCGTCAGGCCGCGCACCCGTCCGCCGTCCACGTCCAGGTCTTCCACCCGGCTCTGGAAGCGGACCTCTCCGCCCAGCGCCTCGATGGATGCGCGCATCTTCTCCACCATGCTGACCAGGCGGAAGGTGCCGATGTGCGGCTTGCTGACATACAGGATTTCATCCGGCGCGCCGGCCAGGACGAATTCCTCCAGCACCTTGCGGCCCAGATGGCGAGGATCCTTGATCTGGCTGTAAAGCTTGCCGTCAGAGAACGTGCCCGCGCCACCCTCGCCGAACTGGACGTTCGATTCCGGATCGAGCACGCGCTTGCGCCAGAGGCCGAATGTGTCCTTCGTTCTTTCCCGTACAGATTTGCCGCGCTCCAGAATGATGGGACGAAAGCCCATCTGGGCGAGGATCAATCCGGCGAACAGCCCACAGGGCCCCATGCCGATCACCACAGGGCGCGACGCATCGGAAGCCATGCCGGCGTTCGCGACGAATCTGTACTGCATATCAGGCGTCTCGGCGACGTGCGGATCACCAGCACAGTTCGCGCGCACGGACGTCTCGTCCCGCACCTGTACGTCGACGGTATAGACCAGCTGGATGTTGTCGCGCTTGCGGGCGTCGTAGCCGCGGCGGTGGACATGCAGGGATAACAGATGGGAGGCCGGGACCGCCAGGCGCGCGGCGACGGCTTGGGCCAGCGCCGGTTCGGGATGATCCAGCGGAAGCTTGACTTCGGAAATACGTAGCATGGTGTGGGAATCCGGCGCCGCTTATGGCGCATAGGCGCGGGCGCCCGATGGGCCCGCAGGCTGCAGTGTAGCAAGCAGCCGGGGCCCGATCGCGGCTTGCCGCGGCTATTCCCCCAGCCGCACTCCGCCTTGTGGGGACGGGGGTGAATCCGGAGGGTCGCCAGGCGTCGGCGGGTCGCCCGGTATGGGCGGTTCGCCTGGGGCGGGTTCCCGGTGAGGCGCGTCCGCGATCAAGTCTTCGACGACATGCGCCGAGCTGGGCGTACGCGGGTTCAAGGTGTTGGGCGCTATGGACATGGCGATCCCCCTGTGTGGATGGACCTTGCAAGGGGCAAGCGCCATACCCGTATGGCCGTTGTATGGCCATCGTATCGCCGCCGGAGGGCCGGCCGGACGGAACAGCGATTGGGCTGAAACTGCTGGGCACGAGCCTTGCTGAGTGGGCCACGTCTGGATGGGCGACCAAAGCGTCCAGGATCCGGAAACTTCCATCCAAACGACTCTATAAAGGAAAGACCGATGAAAAACAAAGCCATTCTCGCTGTTCTGCTCGCCGTTGCCGCCCTGTCGGCCGGCTGCAATACCGTTTCCGGCGCTGGTAAGGATATCGAGCGCGGCGGAGAAAAAATCCAGGGCGCGGCCGATCGCAATAAGTGATGCACCAGGCGCCGGCGGTCCCGCCCAACGCGGGGCCGCCGGCGTCATGTCTGTTTCATGCATGTGGTTACGTTGACATCCGCTGGAGGCGATCACAATGTTCAGAACCATGCCCTCGCTTACGCCGGATCAATTCCGCTGGTTGAAGGAATTGCGTTCGCGTGCGTCGCTTGTGGGGTTCGAAATACCCGAACCCGTGCGGGGACAACTGGCAGCCTTGAATTACATCGAGGACCGCGACGGCAAGTCGACGGTCACGCGGCCGGGCGCGGCCGCACTGGGTTCGTACCGCGAGCCGCTACGCCCCTGAGCCGATCTGGCCTGGCCGACGGTATCGCTCCGCAGCTGATGCATAATCCACGCTTCATCTAGGAACGTGGAGCAGGGTAATGCCCGGATGCCGTCCATTGCTGTTCGCCGCGCTGGCATTGCTGGCCGGCTGCGCGTCGGGGATCGAACCCGGCGGCAATTTTCCCACCGTGACCTTCGACGTCGCCACGCCTTACGACGCGGCCCTGCGCCGCGGCAGCGAATTCGTGCGGACCTGCCATACCGCGCCCGAGCATCCGTATGGCGTGGAGTATCGCGACACCATGACGCTCGACGAGAAGTTCGCGGTGGGGCGCATCGTGGTCATCAAGGTGCCCGAGCCCAACGTCCATCTTGAAGTTCTCGAGTTCAAGCCCAAGGGCAAGACGGACGCCACCGTGACAGCCACGGTGGTGGGACGCGATACCTGGGACCAGAAGGAGCTGGAGGCCGTCCAACGGTCCATCGAGACGGCGACCCCTGTCTGCCGGCCCGCGAGCTAGGCTTTCGACTCGTCCTTGGTTTCGGTTTCCGACAGGTCGGAGGCCTCATTGGCGTAGACGTCGTTTTCCGGACGCGGGATGCCGGGGTCGCCAGGGTCCGACAGGGCCCGGCCGTCGCGCGGCATGCCGGCTACGGTGGGCGATTTGTCGGGCTCCGGCAGGATACGGGTGCCGCGGCGCGTGGCTTCGTCGGCATTGTGGATCGAGTTGCGGGGATCCTGGGCGTTGCGAGGCGTTTCAGGCATGGATGCTCCTGCGGTTCAGAAAATGTTCGAGTCGCGCACGTGCTTCTTGTATGGGGCCGGCTTGGTGTTGTCCGCCCAGCTACCATCGCCACGGGTTTCCTCTTCGGGCTGGCTGGCGTCGCGGGCTTCGTCGGGCGTGCTGGCGGTCGGCGCCGGCGGCAGGTTGGGGACGTCGACTGGCGAGTCCGGCGGAAACACCCGGCCTTGCTCGCCGGCTTCCTCGCGCCGGGAGCCTGGGTCGCTGGCTTTATCGGCTGATATGGGCTTGCTCATGATGGGCTCCTGTCATATTGGATATCCGGCGCAAGGCGCGTTCCCGTCGCACGCAATCCCCGCTATGCTTGCGTCTGCCGCCGTTCAGGCCATGGAACCATGGATTACACAGATCACCCTCGCTCTTCCAACGCCTACCAGGCGCTGACGTCCCACGCGCTCTCAGGCTTTCGTTTCCTGGGCTGGATCAATGGCATCGCCGCGCTGATGCTGCTGGCGTTTTCCTTGGGGGTGGTGGGGGGCGATGTCGATCCGCCCGATCTGCGGCAGCCCATCGCCGCCTTTGCGCTGGGGCTGGCTGCCTGCGCCGTCGGCGTGCTGTTTTCCTATCTGGCGCACTTCAGCGTCTTCCGGCAGATCGCGGCCGGCCGGAGCGGCAAGGGCCATTGGCTGCCGCTGGTCCTGGCCGCGCTGGCGTATTTCGCCAGCGTCGCCGCTTTCGTGATGGGGTGTTGGGGGGCGGCCACCGCGGCGGCCGATACCCCGCAGAACGATGTCTCCTACCGCGCCGACGCGGGATTCGCCGTGCCGTCGCTGCCGCTGCGCGGCCAGCTTCACTCCGGCAAGTAGGCCGATATCAGTTTTTCCGCCGCGTTCGCGACGCTGCGGGCGGGCCCGCCGCCGGATTGCTTGAAGATCTGCGCCGATACGAAGCAGCCTTCGAGCAGCAACAGCAGGGCGTCGCCCAAGGTGTCGGCGTCCACCGCGCCGGCCTCGCTGGCCAACTGGCGCAAGCGGGCGCGCAAGGCATGCTTGTTCGCCTCGGCAACGGCCCGGCCGGGATGCACATCCCGATCACCGGGGTATTCCACGACCGCGTTGGTCAGGGCGCAGCCCCGGTACTCCGGGCGCTCGATGCGCCTGGCGACATGCTGGAAATACGCCAGCAGCTGCGCGCGGGGGGCGCCGGCATGCGGCCGGATCGCGTCCTCGAAGCGCTGGAAAAACGCCGCGTCGTAATCCTTCAGGTACGAGGCCGCCAGTTCGTCCTTGGAACCGAAACTGCGGTACAGCGTGGGCTTGGTCGCTCCCGCCTGGGTGACGATCTCGTCCACGCCGACGGCGCGTATGCCGTCGCGATAGAAAAGCTCGTGCGCCGTGCGGCGGATGCGTTCCGCCGCACGCGGCGGGTTGGATGAGCCGGAATCGGTGCCCGTGGTCCGGGCGGCGGAGGGTAAGGCGCGTGTCATGGTATGGCTTGACAATGTTACCGAGCGGTACGTAAGATTCGCCACTCGGAAACGTACCGGTAAGTAACATGACTATAGCTCGTTCCAGGCCGTTTGGACAGAAGTACGCCTTCGTCGTGGTCGCGATGGCCTTCATCGCCCTGCTGGTGGGCGCCGGCCAGCGAGCGGCGCCCGGCGTGCTGATCGTGCCGCTGGAGCAGGCATTCGGCTGGGGGCGCGATGTGACGTCGCTGTCCGCCGCCATCGGCATTTTCCTGTACGGCCTGGTGGGCCCCTTCGCCGCGGCGTTGATGCAGAGCTTCGGCGTGCGCCGGACCTTGATCTGCGCCTTGATCCTGATGGCCGTGGCCAGCGGCGCCAGCCTGTGGATGACGCAACCCTGGCATTTGATCCTGTCCTGGGGCGTGCTTTCCGGGCTGGCGACGGGTTGCGTGGCGGTGGTGTTCGGCGCCACGGTGATCAATCGCTGGTTCGTCAGGCATCGGGGGCTGATGATGGGCATCCTGACGGCGAGCACGGCAACCGGAACCTTGATTTTCCTGCCCGGCATGGCTGCCCTGACCGAGGCGGGCGGCTGGCGCCCGGTGGTGATCGTGGTGGCGGGGGTCTGTCTGGCGCTGGTGCCGCTGGCCTGGTGGCTGATGCCCGAACGGCCCTCCGACATCGGCCTGGTGCCTTATGGCGCCGAACCGGGCTACGTGCCGCCCGCGCCGCTGCACAACAACCCGTTGAAGGCCGCTTTCGGCGCCCTGAAGCGCGCCATCGGCACGCGCAATTTCTGGTTCCTGTTCGCGACGTTCTTCGTCTGCGGCTTCACCACCAACGGCCTGATCGGCACCCACTTCATCGCCTTGTGCAGCGACCAGGGCATCGCCGAGGTGCGCGCCGCCGGCCTCCTGGCGATGATGGGCTTGTTCGATCTGGTGGGAACGACCGCGTCGGGCTGGCTGACCGACCGCTACGATCCTCGCAAGCTGCTGTTCATGTACTACGGCCTGCGCGGGGCATCGTTGATATTCCTGCCTTTTTCGGATTTCTCGATCTACAGCCTGGGCATCTTCGCGGTGTTCTACGGATTGGACTGGATCGCCACCGTGCCGCCGACCTTGAAGCTGGCGGTGGAGAGTTTCGGCGAGCGGGATGCGCCCATCGTCTTCGGCTGGATCGTGGCGGGGCACCAGATCGGCGCCGCCAGCGCGGCATTCATGGCGGGCGCGGTGCGGCAGGCGCAGGGCAGCTATTTCCTGGCCTTCATCATTTCCGGCGCGACAGGGATCGTGGCCGCGATCATCGCCTTGCAGATCCGCAAGGCCAAGGTGCAGGGCGTCCCCGTGGTGGCCAACGCGGCGTGATGGCGTGATGGCGTGATGGCGTGATGCCCCAGTCACCCGCCGGGGCATATACGCAAAAAATCCATTGGACGTTCGTGGGTGGCCTGCGTAATATACGCAAAGCGTATACACGTGAGGCCGCCATGTCCATCTCCCAGCAAGCTTTCCTGCGCGACGCCATGCGTCGCCTCAACCTGACGCGCGACGTCTTCGCCGCGCGGATCGGCGTCAAGCGCCGCGCCCTGGATACGTGGCTCCTGCCCGAAGGGTCGCAGGAGTTTCGCGCCATGCCCGAGGTGGTCGAGCGATTCGTCACCGAGATCGTCCAGAACGGCGACCTGCGTGAAAAGTATACGCAGAGCGGACAGGACGGTCCCCTGCGTGACCGCATCAGCATGGAAGGCAAGCATCAACTGCTGTCGGTCGACCAGTTCACCCGCGAATCGGTCGAAGACCTGTTCCGGGTCGCCGACATGATGCAGCCCATCGCACGGCGGCAAAAGGTGTCGCGCGTGCTGGAAGGCGCCGTCCTGGGCAATCTGTTCTTCGAGGCCAGCACGCGCACGCGCGTCAGCTTCGGCTCGGCGTTCTGCCGACTGGGCGGATCGGTATGCGATACGACCGGCTTCACGTTTTCGTCCATGGCCAAGGGCGAGTCCATCTACGACACCAGCCGCGTCATGAGCGGCTATGTCGACGCGATGGTGATACGCCATCCCGAAAAGGGTTCCGTGGCGGAATTCGCCCGCGCCACCAATATCCCGGTGGTGAACGGCGGCGACGGGCCTGGAGAACACCCCAGCCAGGCGTTGCTGGACCTCTACACCATACTCACCGAGTTTTCCCGCCTGGGCAAACTGCTGGACGGCGCGCATATCGCGATGGTCGGCGACCTGAAGTACGGCCGCACCGTGCACTCGCTGATCAAGCTGCTGGCGCTGTACCGCGGCGTCAAGTTCACGCTGATCTCGCCGCCCGGGCTGGAAATGCCGGCCTACATCGTCGAGCAGGCCGCCAAGCACGACAACGTGATCGAACAGAAGCAGTCGCTGGACGGCCTGCAGGGCGCGGACGTCATCTACGCCACGCGGGTGCAGAAAGAGCGTTTTGCCGATGAGGCGCAGGAAGGCTACACGCCCGACTTCCAGATCAACCGGGCGATCATCGACACCTACTGCGGCCCGGATACCATCGTCATGCATCCGCTGCCGCGCGACAGCCGGCCGGGCGCGAATGACCTGAGCGTGGACCTGAACCATGATCCGCGCCTGGCGATATTCCGGCAGACGGATAACGGCATTCCCATCCGTATGGCCATCTTCGCGGTGCTGCTCGGGGTGGAAGGCCTGGTGCAGCATTCCATGCGGGACGTGACGTGGCGCCATCCGTCGCACGTCGGCCCGGACGACTCCGCCTTTCACGGCCTGGATTGATCGTCCTGGCGCGCCGCGCCATCCGCGTATGGGGTGGCGCGGTTCATCACGCTTCAGCCCGCCGCGTCAGCCGCGTTTTTCGCCGCCCAGCGCTTCGACCAGCTCGGCCATCAGCTTGGCCAGCTCGCCCGTCATCAGCGCCATGTCGCTGTCGAATTTCTCGTCGTCGTTCTGGGCCATGCTGTCGGTGTTTTCCTTCAGCACGTCCAGGGGCGCCACGCGCTTGACGTCCAGCGATTCGGTCAGCACGAAGGACACACGATCGGCCCAGGTCATCGCCAGCCGCGTGCATTGCTTGCCCGACTGGATGTGGCGGCGCACGTCGTCCGCGTCGATGGTGTGCTTGACGTAGCGGATGGCGGCGCGGCTTTCGCCCGAGGCCCGCAGTTCCGTGTCCTGATCGATGCTGAAGTTGGCGGGCGCTTCGTCTTCCGCCAGCCAACCTGTCATCGCCGCCGCCGGCGATTGCGCGACGTACAGGCTTTCCAGGGGGAAGGGATCGATGGATTTTGCCAGCAGGCCCAGGACTTCGTCGGCCTTGGCCGACGCCGCGGCGTCCACGACCAGCCAGCGGTTGACCGGGTCGATCCAGACGCGGGTATCGCGGTAGATGCTGAAGGCCTTGGGGAGCAGCTCGTCGGTGACGCGCTCCTTGATTTCCTTCATCTGCTTGCGGCCCGGCTTGTAGCCCTGCTGCTCCTCGATTTCCTGCGCGCGCGCCTTGGCGACCTGGTTGACGACCGTGGCCGGCAGCAGCTTCTTTTCCGCGCGCAGCGTCAACAGCATCTGTCCGTTGACGGTATGCACCAGTCCGCCGTTCTCACGGGACGGGATCCAGCCCAGGCTTTGCATTTCCAGGGTGTTGCCGCCCTGGTAGGCGAATTTCGCCAGCGCGTCTTCCAGCTGTTCGTCCTTCATCGCCCAGGACGGGGAAAGGCGGTAAATCTTCAGATTCTTGAACCACATAAGCGTCGGGCAAAAGCGTGGATTCTATACGACCCGTCGCCACCGGCGCTCGACCGCGGCACATCGGCCATACGCATGCCAGGGCAGGTCGATACGTGGGACACGTTCTGTCACGGACAGCCGTTCTGCTCTGGAGTATCTTCCGCCGCAGCGCCGAACTGCGGCCGCGACATCTATAACAGAACCGGGAGGCTTATATGAAACCTGTCACCTTCATCGGCGCCATCTTGATCGTCCTTGGGGTAGTCGCGCTGGTCTATCAGGGGTTCAGCTACAAGTCCGAGGACACCATCGTGCAGGTCGGCTCCGTCAAGGCGACCGCCGAGACCACGAAGTCCGTGCCCATCCCGCAATGGGCCGGCATCGCCGCGATCGTGGTCGGCGTGGTGGCGATCGGCGTGGGCATGCGTCGCTGACCCTGGGGCGCACGCGTCCCATATCGGGCATGTGGATTGCATTTGCCCACACGTGGGCATTGCAAGGAGCCACCTATGGCACACACCGACGTGCACGTACTCGGGGTCGAGATCACTCATCCAGACCGGCAGCTGTTCAGCGATCCCGTCATCACCAAACTCGATCTGGCTCGCTACTACGAATCGGTGGCGAGCAGCATCATGCCGCATCTGGCGAACCGCCGGGTGGCCTTGCTGCGCTGCCCTGAGGGCACGTCAGGCGAGTGTTTTTTCCAGAAGCACATGAGCGACCACTTGCCGTCCGGCGTGGCGATCGACGGCGACATGCTGGTGATCCGCGATATCGGCGGCGTGATCGGCCTGGTGCAGTTCGGGGTGATCGAATTCCACACCTGGGGCGCGAAGCTGCCAGGGTCGGACAAGCCAGACAGGCTGACCTTCGACCTGGATCCCGATCCACACACGAGCTGGCGGGACATGGCGCGGGCGACCCGGGTGGTGCGCGAACGGCTGGAAGCCCTGGGACTGCAGCCCTTCCTGAAGACCACGGGTGGCAAGGGACTGCATGTGGTGGCGCCGATCCGCGCCACCCTGGGCTGGGACGAAGTGCGTGGCTTCTGCAAGGCCATCGCGCAGCAACTCGAACATGACGCGCCGGACGTCTTCGTCGCCAACATGGCCAAGGCCAAGCGGCAGGGGCACATTTTCGTGGATTACCTGCGCAACAGCGATGGGGCCACCGCGGTGGCCGCGTTTTCGGCGCGCGCGCGTGGCGGCGCGCCGGTGTCGATGCCGGTCGCCTGGGATGTGCTGGACGGCGACGACGATCCGCGCGGGCCCGCGTTCAACGTGCGCAACGTGCGGGCGCGGATCGACGCCTGGCGTGAGGACCCCTGGGCCGATTATGCGTCCGCGCGCAAGACCCTGACGGTGGCGATGCGCCGCGAGGTCGCCGCGCATGAGCACGACGACGGCGCTTGAGCCGCGAGCATCCGCACGGCCGGATGTTCGCGCGTCCGCATCGCAGAAAAAAAAACGGCCCGACTCTGAAAGTCGGGCCGGTACGGGAGCACACGATGTCGCGCTGTTTAAGGCTCGCGGGGAGCGCGGCATCGGTGTCAGAATGCGACCCCTGCAACCGCCGGACAGGGGGATCGATCGTCCGGAGATCGTGCGCAAGGCCGTGATCTGAGTGGCCAGTCTATTCGCCAGGCTCTGACATCGTCCTGAATCGAAACAGCGCGGGTAGCGTCCGTTCACGCTGCTTCGGCGAACCACTGCCTGGCGTCGTCGCCGGCAGGAATGCGCGAGGGCGCGGCGGGATCGGTCGCGGCCTGCCACACTGCCGCGGCCACATCCGCGGGATGCGTGACCAGACCGGCATCCTGCGTGACGCTGGCGATGAAGCCCTGGATCATCGGCCCGTACTGCGTGTGGTCCAGTCCGCGCATATGAACGCGGGCGTTTTCGCCAAACCGGGTTTCCGGCGAACGGCCCGGCAGCACCAGATGTACGCGCACGCCAAACGGCGCCATCTCCACGGCCAATGATTCGGTCATAGCGTTCACCGCGGCCTTGCTGGCCCGGTATAGCCCCACAATAGGGAGCGGCTTGAGGGTGACGGTCGACGAAACATTGATGACGACGCCGGCTCGCCGTTGACGGAACCGCGGCAGCACGGCCTGGATCACGTTCAACGTACCCAGCGTATTGGTTTCGAACAGCGAACGGGCGGTCTCTCGGGAGGTCAATTCGATCGGCGACGGGGCGCCGAAACCGGCGTTGTTGACCAGCACGTCGATCTCGCCGGCGTCCGCGATCGCGCGGGCGACGCTGTCCGGGTCCGTGACGTCCAAGGGCAACACGCGCATGCGGTCCGATTCGGCAAGGACGTCCGGGCGGGGCGTGCGCATGGTGGCGACGACATTCCAGCCGCGGTCGAAGAACAGGCGGGCGGTTTCAAGCCCGAATCCCGACGAACAACCTGTGATGAGAACAGTGGGCATATGTTGCTCCTGATGTGCTTGGATGCGTCATGATAGGCGCGCGTCACAGGACCAAATACAATCAGCAGTCGGCTTTTTATCTGCGAGAGTCCTGATTGAGTGATCCTCTGGCTGAAGTCGTCGCGTTGTTGCGGCCCTCGGCGCGCGGCTCCAAGCTGGTGGAAGCCGCTGGCGACTGGCGCGTGGTGCCGCCCCGCGCGGGCGAGCCGTTCTATTGCGCGGTGCTTGAGGGGCAGTGCTGCCTGGCCGTGGACCAGCACGCTCCGATGGTGCTGCAGGCAGGCGATTTCGTGCTGGTGCCGGCAATGCGCAGCATGGTCAATACCAATGTGGGGGCCCGGGAAGGCGCGCCCGAAACGTCGCCTGTCCGGATCGACGACGGGTACTTTCGCGTGGGACGGCAACACGGGCCCGCCGATGCGCGGATGCGCATCGGTCATTGCAGTTTCAGTCCGGCCGACGCCGCATTGCTGGTGCCGCTTTTGCCTCAGGTGACGTTGGTGCGAGGCGAGCCACGGCTGGCGGCGCTTGTGCAGTGGGTAGGCGACGAAACGCGCGAGCACCGTCCGGCTCGTGAACCCGTGCTCGATCGTTTGCTGGAGCTTCTGTTGATAGAGGCGTTGCGCGGCGGCGCCAGCGTGACGACAGCGCCCGGCCTGGCAAAAGGCCTTGCCGACGAGCGCCTGGGCAGCGCTTTGCGTGCCCTGCATGCCGAGCCGGGGCTGCCGTGGACCGTGGAAAAGCTGGCCGCACAGGCCGCCCTGTCGCGCTCGGCTTTCTTTGCCCGCTTCGAGCGTGTCGTGGGAATGAAACCGATGGCGTATCTGCTTGCGTGGAGAATGGCCTTGGCCAAGCGCTGGCTGCGTGAGCAGGCGCTCAGTCTCGATCGCATCGCGGAGCGGGTAGGCTACAGCTCGGCCAGTACTTTCAGCGTTGCCTTCGCGCGGCATGTGGGGCAGTCGCCGATGCGCTATGGCCGGGACGCCGGCGGAAAAAAAAGCTCCCATGCGGGAGCTTTGTAAAAGGCCGGTCGGGTGCAGCGTCCCGGCCGGCAGGGGTCGTGCGGACTCAGAAGTCCTTGTTCAGATCGACGTCCTTGGTTTCGCGGACGAACAGGACGCCGATGATCAGCGTCATCACGGCGATGATGATGGGGTACCAGAGGCCGTCGTAAATGTTCCCCGTGGCCGCCACGATGGCGAAGGCCAGTGGCGGCAGGAACCCGCCGAACCAGCCGTTGCCGATGTGATACGGCAGGCTCATCGACGTGTAGCGGATGCGGGTCGGGAACATTTCGACCAGCATGGCCGCGATCGGTCCATAGACCATGGTGACGTAGATCACCAGTATGGTCAGCAGCACCACCACCATGACGTTGTTGGATTGCGCGGGATCGGCCTTGGCGGGGTAGCCGTGGCCGCGGATCGCCGACGTCAGCGATTTGTCCAGCTCCGCGGCGCGCGTCTTGAAGTCGGCCGGCGCGAGGGTCTTGCCTTCAAAGGACTGGAATTCGTCCTTGCCGATGCGCACCTTGGCGACCGAACCCGCGGGCGCGGCTTCGTTCTGGTAGTTCACCGAGTTGCGCGCCATGAAGGACTTGACGATGTCGCAGCTGCTGGTGAACGACGAAGTGCCGACCGGATTGAACTGGAAGGAGCAGGTGGCCGGGTCCGCGATCACCGTCACGGGCGCGGATGCCTGGGCTTTTTCCAGCGCGGGGTTGGCGAAGTGCGTCAGGCCCTGGAAGATCGGAAAGTACGTGACCGCGGCGATCAGGCAGCCCGCCATGATGATGGGCTTGCGGCCGATCCGATCGGACAACGCACCGAAGATCACGAAGAAGGGCGTACCGATCAACAAGGCCACGGCGATCATGATATTGGCCGTATTGGCGTCCACCTTCAGCGTCTGCGTCAGGAAGAACAGGGCATAGAACTGGCCGGTGTACCAGACCACCGCCTGGCCCGCCGTCAGCCCCAGCAGCGCCAGGATCACGATCTTCAGGTTCTTCCACTGGCCGAACGATTCGCTGATCGGCGCCTTGGAGCCCTTGCCTTCTTCCTTCATGCGCTGGAAGGTGGGCGACTCGCTGAGCTGCAGCCGGATCCACACGGAGATCGCCAGCAGCACGAAGGACAGCAGGAACGGCGCGCGCCACCAGCCCCAGGCATCGCGGAAGGCGTCTTCGCCCGAATACGAGCGCACGCCCAGGATCACCAGCAGGGACAGGAACAGGCCCAGCGTCGCCGTGGTCTGGATCCAGCTGGTGTAGAAGCCGCGACGGCCCATGGGCGCATGCTCGGCCACGTAGGTTGCGGCGCCGCCGTATTCGCCGCCCAGCGCCAGGCCCTGCAGCAGCCGCAGCACGATCAGCAGCGCGGGCGCGGCGATGCCGATGGAGCCGTACGTGGGCAGGATGCCGACCAGGAAGGTCGACAGGCCCATGATCACGATCGTGACGAGAAAGGTGTATTTGCGCCCGACCAGGTCGCCCAGGCGTCCGAACACCAGCGCGCCGAACGGCCGCACCGCGAAGCCGGCGGCAAAGGCCAGCAGCGCGAAAATGAAGCCCGCGGTGGGATTCACGCCGGAGAAGAAGTGCAGGGCGATGATGGGGGCGAGCGATCCGTACAGATAGAAGTCGTACCACTCGAAAACGGTACCCAGCGATGACGCGAAGATTACCTTGCGCTCATTGCGGGTCATGGGAGTCGGGGCCGCAACGGCGCCCGGGCGCGGCATGGATGCTGTGCTCATGATGTCTCCTCAGGGATGGCCGGCGCTGTCCGCCGTGCTCGGTATGTGCAGACTCGCCCGCGAGGGCGGGGAGGCTGACCGCAACGGTAGGCAAGAAGCCTGACGAGGGTCTGACGTTTGTCTGACAGGCCGCGCTATTTATGTTTCTGTTTGTAAATTACGTGGGAAGCGTATAACGACTTTCAGCCCGCGCTGCGTGCCGCCCGGCGTGGGGTGGTCCATCAACTCGACGGTGGCGCCGTGCTTCTGCGCGATTTCGCGCACGATGGCCAGGCCCAGGCCGCTGCCTTCGGCCGCGGTCCCCAGCACCCGATAGAAACGGTCGAACACGCGTTCGCGTTCCGCGCTGGGGATGCCCGGTCCGGAGTCCTCGACTTCGAGCAATGCCCCGCCCGGCACGGCGCATACGCGCACGGTGACGCGCCCGCCGGCCGGCGTGTAGCGCAGCGCGTTGTCGATCAGGTTGTTGAGCAGTTCGGCGAGCAGGATGGCGTTGCCCGCGAGGGTGACCGCCTGGCCGGCTTCCTCGAATCCCAGGTCGATGCCGATGTTCAGGGCCTGCGGCGCCCACTGCGTGGTTTGTTCGCAGGCCAGCACATTCAGGTCCACCGAGGCCATGCCCACGGTGGCCGGATTTTCCGCGCGCGCCAGCAGCAGCAATTGATTGACCAGCCGCGTGGCGCGTTCCGAGCCCGCCACCAACTGCCTCAGGCTGGTCTGCATTTCGTCCGCGCTGGCGTCGCGCAAGGCCAGTTCCGCCTGGGTGCGCAAGCCCGCGAGCGGGGTCTTCAGTTGATGCGCCGCGTCGGCCACGAAGCGGCGCTGCGTCTGCACCGTCGCCGATAGCCGTTCCAGCAACTCGTTGATCGCCGCGACCAGGGGCGCGATCTCGCTGGGCGTGGCCCGTTCGTCGATGGGCGACAGATCGTCCGGCCGCCGCGCCCGCAGCCGCTGTTGCAGGGCGTTCAAAGGCGCGACGCCGCGCGTCAGGCCGAACCACACCAGCAATACGGCGATGGGCAGCACCACGAATTGCGGAATGATCACGCCCTTGATGATGTCGTTGGCCAGTTGCGCGCGCCGTTCCGAGGTTTCCGCCACGATGACCAGCGCCGGCGCGGCGTTCGGCGCGGCGGCGTCCACGCGGGTATATGCCAGCCGGATGGCGAAGCCGCGCAGCGTACTGTCCTCATACCGTATGGTGCCTGGCGCGACCACGTCGGCGCCCTTGGGCAGGGGCAGTTCGCGATCGCCGCCCAGATACTGGCCATGTCCGCCCAGCACCAGCCAGAACACGCTGTCGGTTTCGTCCGCGCGCAGCATGCCGCGCACGGGCTCGCTGATGTCGAGCGCCGGCTTGCCATCGACGATATGGACGTTGCGCGCCAGCACGCGCAGATGGCTGGCGAGCGCGCGGTCGTAGGGCACGTCGGCGATGTTCTGCGCGACGACGTAGGTGATGGCCACGCTCATGGGCCACAGCAGGAACAGCGGCGCCAGCATCCAGTCCAGGATCTCGCCCAGCAGGGAACGCCGGGGCAGGGCGACCGACGGCCCGCGCGTGCCGTTGCGCAGGACGTCCAGCGCTTCCTGGTTCAGCGGCGCGGCCCGGTGCGGTTCAGTGCGCCAGCTCGGCCGTGCCATGGTCGCGTTCCAGGCAATAGCCAAGACCGCGCACGGTCATGATGCGCACGCCGGTGGGTTCCAGTTTCTTGCGCAGGCGGTGGACATACACTTCGATGGCGTTGGTGCTGACTTCATCGCCCCATTCGCAGAGGTGATCGACCAGCTGGTTCTTGCTGACCATGCGCCCGCTGCGCATCAACAGGATTTCGAGCAGGCCGATTTCGCGCGCGGACAGGTCCAGCGGCTGTTCGTCCGCCGACGCCACCCGGCCCGCCTGGTCGAACACCAGGCGCCCGTGGCGGATCAGGCTCGCGCCGCCACCGGCGCCGCGCCGGGTCAGGGCCCGTACCCGCGCCTCCAGTTCGGACAGGGCGAAGGGCTTGGCCATATAGTCATCGGCGCCCAGATCCAGCCCCTTGACGCGCTGCTCTATGCTGTCGGCGGCGGTTAGAATGAGCACAGGCAGGTGCGCATTGCGCGCCCGCAGGCGCCGCAGGACTTCCAGTCCCGTCAGCTGCGGCAGGCCGAGATCCAGGATCAGCAGGTCGAAGGCCTGGGCGGTCAACGCCAGGTCCGCCGCCATGCCGTCCCGAACGGCGTCGACGGCGTAGCCGCCGTGCCGCAACGAGCGGGAAAGACCGTCGGCCAGGATGCTGTCGTCTTCGGCGATCAGTATGCGCATGTCTCGTCTCCTGGCGCGGATTCTGTCATGTCCCCCGGGCCTTGCCCAGACGGGGTTAACGCGGGATCGGGCGGCGCGGCGCGGAAAGCGCGCAAGAATTTGTCATACTGTTTATTTGTACAGTATAATCGGATGCCATAATTCCCCAGCATCGTTGCACCAGACATGCACCAGACAATCGCTAGAACGTCAGACAGGACACTACATGGACGATAAAACCAGCAAGGCAGCCGCCTCGGAAAAAGCCAAGGCGCTCGCCGCCGCGCTATCGCAGATCGAAAAGCAGTTCGGCAAGGGCTCGATCATGCGGTATGGCGACAACGAGGTCGAGCACGACATCCAGGTGGTGTCCACGGGCTCGCTGGGCCTGGACATCGCGCTGGGCGTCGGCGGCCTGCCGCGCGGTCGCGTCGTCGAAATCTACGGTCCGGAATCCTCGGGCAAGACCACCCTGACGCTGCAGGTCATCGCCGAAATGCAGAAGATCGGCGGCACCTGCGCCTTCGTCGACGCGGAACATGCCCTGGACGTGCAGTACGCCGCCAAGCTGGGCGTCAACCTGACCGACCTGCTGATTTCCCAGCCCGATACCGGCGAGCAGGCACTGGAAATCACCGACGCCCTGGTGCGCTCGGGCTCGGTGGACCTGATCGTCATCGACTCGGTCGCCGCCCTGGTGCCCAAGGCCGAAATCGAAGGCGAAATGGGCGATTCCCTGCCCGGCCTGCAGGCCCGCCTGATGAGCCAGGCGCTGCGCAAGCTGACCGCCACCATCAAGCGCACCAACTGCATGGTCATCTTCATCAACCAGATCCGGATGAAGATCGGCGTCATGTTCGGCAACCCGGAAACCACCACCGGCGGCAACGCGCTGAAGTTCTATTCCTCGGTGCGCCTGGATATCCGCCGCATCGGCTCCATCAAGAAGGGCGAGGAAGTCGTCGGCAACGAAACCCGCGTCAAGGTCGTCAAGAACAAGGTGTCGCCGCCTTTCAAGCAGGCCGAATTCGACATCATGTATGGCAGCGGCATCTCGCGCGAAGGCGAAATCATCGACCTCGGGGTGCAGGCCGGCATCGTCGACAAGTCCGGCGCCTGGTATAGCTACAACGGCGATCGCATCGGGCAGGGCAAGGACAATGTCCGCGAGTACCTGAAGGAACATCGCGACATGGCGCTGGAAATCGAAAACCGCGTCCGCGAAAACCAGGGTATCGTCAGCCGCGCCAACACGTTCGCCGCGAGCGAAGCCGAAGAGGACTAAGTCGCCGTGGGCGACCGTGTCGCGGAAAAGCGTGGCCCTTCACTCAGGGCTCGCGCGGTCGCCTATCTGTCGCGTCGCGAATACGCCCGCACCGAGCTTGCGCGCAAGCTCGGTGCGCACACCGACGATCCGGCGGCGCTGGACGCGCTGCTGGATGACCTGGAGCGGGAAGGCTGGCTATCCACCCGGCGCTTTGCCGAAAGCCTGGTGCATCGCCGCGCCGAACGCCAGGGGGCGGCGCGGATCGTCCAGGAACTGCGCCAGCACGGTGTGGATGAAGCCCAGATCGGCGAATTGCGTAATGGCCTGAAAGCCACGGAATACGAACGCGCGCTGGCGGTGTGGAGCAAGCGCTTCGGCGAGCGGCCCACCGACCGCACCGCCTACGCCAAGCAGGCGCGTTTCCTGGCGGCGCGCGGCTTCGCGCATGACGTCATTCACCGCGTCCTGGGTGATGACCGTGACGACGATTGAGCCGGTGCGTGGCCTGCTGATTTGATTCCGGCCAGGGTGCGGAAGCACACATCCCTGGCGATCGTCAGGAAATCCTTGATGAACGGCGCGTCCGCGTCCTCGTTGCGTACGGCCGCGTAAAGCGTGCGCCAGACGCCTTGCGGCCCCAGGCGGCACACCTTCAACCATCCCTGTCCCAGGTATTCCGTCAAGGCCCAATTCGGCAAGGCGGCCACGCCGCGATTGCTGGCCACCAGCTGCGCGATGATGGGCGTCAGTTCCGCCTTGCGTATCGTCGCGGGCTCGACATCGGCAGGATCGAGAAACGCGGTAAAGACATCGAGGCGCTGCCGATCGACCGGATACGTGATCAGCGTCTGGTCCGCCAACTGCTCGGGCTGGACGTAGCGCTGGGTCGCGAGAGGATTGGCTTCCGATACCGCCAGCACCAGCTCGTAGCCGAACAGCGGCACGTATTCGATGGCTTCCGACGTCTGCGGATCCGACGTAATTACCAGATCCAGATCGCCGCGCAGCAGGGCCGGAAAGGGCGCGAAGGAAAACGCGGCGGACAGGTCCAGGGCGACTTCCGGCCACTGGACGCGGAATGCGTCCATGGCAGGCATCAGCCACTGGAAGCAGGAATGGCATTCGATCGCCAGATGCAGGCGGCCCGTACGTCCGGCCGCCAGGCGCTGCAGTTCGCGCTCGGTGGCGCGCAGCCTGGGCAGGATGTCGTCCGCCAGCGCCAGTACGCGCAGCCCGGCCGTCGTCAGGCGGGCCGGCCGCGTCCTGCGGTTCAACAGCGGCGTTCCCAGCCGGGATTCCAGTTCGCGCAGCTGATGCGACAGGGCGGATTGCGTCAGGTGCAGCCGTTCGGCGGCTTCCTGCAGGCTGCCTCCGTCGCGGATGGCGGCCAGGGTTTCCAGATGGCGTATTTCGAGCATGGCAGGGCCGGAGGGGGTCACCGAGGGGGCAGCTCCGCATTCTATATGAATATTGTTCAAGGAATCGATGCAAACATTGATTTTGATTCACACAGAAACGCGCGCACAATGCCGCCACTTGAACAATTTTTGTTGGATCTTTCATTTTCATGACTACGATTCATAATCTGGGATTCCCGCGCATTGGTGCGCAGCGGGAACTGAAGCGCGCGGTGGAAGCGTACTGGGCCGGCAAGTCGTCGCTGGCGGAGCTCGAGGAAACCGGCCGGGCCTTGCGCGCGCGGCATTGGAAGGTCCAGGCCGACGCGGGCGTGAACCTGATTCCGGTGGGCGATTTCGCGTGGTACGACCATGTGCTGGAATGGACCACCTTGCTGGGCGCCGTGCCGGCCCGTTTCGGCCAGCAGGACGCCGCCCCGGTCGCCCTGGATACCTTGTTCCGCATGGGGCGGGGCCGCGCGCCGACCGGCACGCCGGCCGCCGCGTGCGAAATGACCAAGTGGTTCGATACCAACTACCACTACATCGTGCCGGAGCTGACGCCGGCGCAGACCTTCCGCATCGCCCGCGAATCCCTGTTCGAACAGATCCGCGAAGCCCAGCAGGCCGGCCATCGCGTCAAGCCGGTCATTCCGGGCCCGCTGACCTGGCTGTGGCTGGGCAAGGGTGACGCGTACACCGGCCCGGGCGACGTCGCCAAGCTGGATCTGCTGGCGGGACTGATCCCGGTCTATATCGAAGTCCTGCGCCGCATCGCCGAACTGGGCGTCGAGTGGGTGCAGATCGACGAGCCCATCCTGGCGCTGGACCTGCCGGCCGCCTGGCGAGATGCCTACGCGGCCAGCTATGCGCGCCTGTCGGGCGGCGCCTTGAAATTGCTGGTGGCGACGTATTTCGACGGCCTCCAGGACAACCTGGCCACGGCCGCCGCGCTGCCGGTCGCCGGCCTGCACGTCGATCTGGTGCGTGCGCCGGAGCAACTGGCGCCGCTGCTCGAGGTCATCGGCACCAAGATACTGTCGGCAGGCGTCGTCAACGGGCGCAACATCTGGCGCACCGACCTGGATCTCACGCTGAAGGCCCTGGCGCCCGCCAAGGCCGCGCTGGGCGACCAGCTCTGGATCGCGCCTTCCTGCTCGCTGCTGCACGTGCCGGTGGATCTTGCCCATGAAACCGAATTGGACGACGAGCTGAAGAGCTGGCTGTCCTTTGCCGTGCAGAAGCTGGACGAGGTCCGCACGCTGGCGCTCGCCCTGGACGGCAGCGAGGAACCGGCGGTGCGGGAAGCCCTGCGGGTGCAACGGGCCGCGCTGGCCGATCGGGCGCGTTCGCCGCGCATCCATAATCCGGCCGTCGCCCAGCGCATGGCCGGGGCCGCGCAGGTGCGGCGCGACCGGACGCCGTTCGCGCAACGCATCGTCCAACAACAGGAGAAGCTGCGCCTGCCGGCGTTCCCCACCACCACGATCGGCTCCTTCCCGCAGACCGCGGAAATCCGCGCGTTGCGGCGCGACTGGAAGGCCGGGGCGCTGGGCGATTCCGCCTACGAGAAGGCGATCCGCAAGGAAATCGAATCCGTCATCCGGTTCCAGGAGAAAGTCGGCCTGGACGTGCTGGTGCACGGCGAGCCCGAACGCAACGACATGGTGGAGTACTTCGGCGAACTGCTGGCCGGCTTCGCCTTCACCCGGAATGGGTGGGTACAGAGCTATGGGTCGCGCTGCGTCAAGCCGCCCATCATTTTCGGCGACGTCGCGCGCCCGGCGCCCATGACGGTGGCCTGGTCGTCCTATGCGCAGTCGCTGACGGACAAGCCGGTAAAGGGCATGCTGACCGGGCCGGTGACCATCCTGCAATGGTCGTTCGTGCGCGACGACCAGCCCCGCGAACAGACCTGCCGGCAGTTGGCGCTGGCGCTGCGCGACGAGGTCGTCGACCTGGAAAAAGCCGGCATCCGCGTCATCCAGATCGATGAACCGGCGATCCGGGAAGGCCTGCCGCTGCGGCGCGCCGACTGGCAGGCCTACCTGGACTGGGCGGTGGATTGCTTCCGCCTGTCCACCGGCGGGGTGCGGGAAGACACGCAGATCCATACGCATATGTGCTACGCGGAGTTCAACGACATTATCGAATCCATCGCCTCGATGGACGCCGACGTCATCACCATCGAGACCTCCCGTTCCAATATGGAACTGCTCAAGGCCTTCGAGGAATTCCGCTACCCGAACGATATCGGCCCGGGCGTCTATGACATCCATTCGCCCAACGTGCCGGACGTCGACTGGATGGTCGGCCTGATGCGCAAGGCCGGCGGCCGGCTGCCCAAGGAAAGGTTGTGGGTGAATCCGGATTGCGGCCTGAAGACCCGCGCCTGGCCGGAGACCGAAGCCGCGCTGGTCAGCATGGTGGACGCGGCGCGGCAGTTGCGCGCACAGGCCTGATACCACCGTAGCCCAGGCGTCCTGGGGCCGGTCCTTCCCGTGGAAGGCCGGCCCCGTTTTTTTGAGGGTGGCCCGTGCGCTATACTTTGAAGGTTTTGTTGCCTTGCAGCAACCCCACCGGATAAGCATGCCTTTGCCACCGCCGCAAGTTCCCCGCAAGCCCTTGCACACGCGCTCGATACGCGTGCAGGGCTATGCGCGCGAGGACGGCCTGTGGGACGTCGAAGCCGAGCTCATCGACGTCAAGGCCTACGACTTCACCAAGCACGAAGGCGATACGCTGCGCGCCGGCGAGCCGGTGCATCATATGCACCTGCGGATCACCATCGACGACGCCTACACCATCGTCGCCGCGCAGGCCGTCTACGACGCCGCGCCTTATGGCGATCACTGCACGGCCATCGAAGACGCCTACCGGGACCTGGTGGGCATGAATCTGGTCAAGGGCTTCCGCCAGCAAGTCAAGACGCGTTTCGGGCGCGTGGCGGGCTGTACCCACATGAGCGAACTGGCGCTGGTCCTGCCGACCGCGGCGGTGCAGACCATGGCGGGCAGGCGCCGCGAAAATCCCGACCCGGGCAAGCGGCCGTTCCAGCTGGACGGCTGCCATGCCCTCAGTACCGACGGGCCGGTGGTCCTCAAGTACTACCCCAAGTGGTATACCGGCGAAATTCCCGCCGAGGACGCCGCTTCCGATTCTTCTCTTTTTTCTCATACGACCTGACAGGTAACACATGAAAATCCACGAGTATCAAGGCAAGGAACTGCTGAAGAAATTTGGCGTGACCGTGCCGCGCGGTATTCCCGCCTTCTCCGTCGAAGAAGCCGTTAGCGCGGCGGAAAAACTGGGCGGACCTGTGTGGGTCGTGAAGGCGCAAATCCATGCCGGCGGCCGCGGCAAGGGCGGCGGCGTCAAGCTGGCCCGCTCGATCGAAGAGGTGCGCAAGCTGTCCAGCGAAATCCTGGGCATGCAGCTGAAGACGCACCAGACCGGCCCTGAAGGCCAGAAGGTCAACCGCCTGTACATCGAAGAAGGCGCGGACATCCAGAAGGAATACTACGTGTCGCTGGTCACCGACCGCGCCACGCAGAAGGTCGCCCTGATCGCTTCCAGCGAAGGCGGCATGGATATCGAGGAAGTCGCCCATTCCTCGCCCGAAAAGATCATCACGGAATACATCGACCCGCTGGTCGGCGTGACCGCCGAACAGGCCAAGAAGGTGTGCGCCGCCATCGGCATGCCGGCCGACTCCGTCGCCCAGACCGTGGACCTGTTCCAGAAGCTCTACACGTGCTACATGGAAACGGATGCCTCGCTGGTCGAGATCAATCCCCTGAACCGCGACAGCAAGGGCAACATCATCGCCCTGGACGCCAAGTTCAACTTCGATCCGAACGCGCTGTTCCGCCATCCGGAAATCGTCGCCTACCGCGACCTGGATGAAGAAGATCCCGCCGAAATCGAAGCCAGCAAATTCGACCTGGCCTACATCCAGCTGGACGGCAACATCGGCTGCCTGGTGAACGGCGCCGGCCTGGCCATGGCCACGATGGACACCATCAAGCTGTTCGGCGGCGAGCCGGCCAACTTCCTGGACGTCGGCGGCGGCGCCACGGCGGAAAAGGTGACCGAAGCCTTCAAGATCATGCTCAAGAACAAGAGCGTGAAGGCCATCCTGGTCAACATCTTCGGCGGCATCATGCGCTGCGACGTGATCGCCGAAGGCGTCATGACCGCGTGCAAGGCCGTCAACCTGAACGTTCCGCTGGTCGTCCGCATGAAGGGCACCAACGAAGAACTCGGCAAGAAGATGCTGGCCGAGTCCGGACTGCCCATCATCAGCGCCGACACCATGGCCGAAGCAGCCACCAAAGTCGTTGCCGCCGTCAAATAAGAGTTATTGCCAAGGATTCATAAATGTCGATCTTGATCAACAAGGACACTAAAGTCATCACCCAGGGCATCACGGGCAAGACGGGGCAATTCCATACCCGCATGTGCCGTGACTACGCCAATGGCAAGGCCGCCTTCGTGGCCGGCGTGAACCCCAAGAAGGCGGGTGAGGACTTCGAAGGCATTCCCATCTACGCTTCGGTCAAGGAAGCCAAGGCCGATACCGGCGCGACCGTTTCCGTGATCTACGTGCCGCCCGCCGGCGCCGCCGCCGCGATCTGGGAAGCCGTGGAAGCCGAGCTGGACCTGGCCATCTGCATCACCGAAGGCATCCCCGTCCGCGACATGCTGGAAGTGCGCAACCGCATGAAGCAGAAGGGCAGCAAGACCCTGCTGCTGGGCCCGAACTGCCCCGGCCTGATCACGCCGGACGAAATCAAGATCGGGATCATGCCCGGCCACATCCACCGCAAGGGCCGCATCGGCATCGTCAGCCGCTCCGGCACGCTGACCTACGAAGCCGTCGCCCAAGTGACCGAACTGGGCCTTGGCCAGTCGAGCGCCGTCGGTATCGGTGGCGACCCGATCAACGGCCTGAAGCACATCGACGTGCTGAAGCTGTTCAATGACGATCCTGAAACCGACGCCGTCATCATGATCGGCGAAATCGGCGGTCCGGACGAAGTTGCCGCCGCCGAATGGGCCAAGGACAACATGAAGAAGCCGGTGGTCGGCTTCATCGCCGGCGTCACGGCGCCCCCCGGAAAGCGCATGGGCCACGCCGGCGCGCTGATCTCCGGCGGCGCCGACACGGCGGACGCCAAGCTGGAAGTCATGGAAGCCTGCGGCATCCGTACCACGCGCAACCCGTCCGAGATGGGCAAGCTGTTGAAGTCGGTGCTGTAATAAATAGGCCGCTGCTGCGTGTAGGGGCGGTCTTCCAGACCGCCCGCCATGCACGGAAACACCCGCCCGCCACTCGGCGGGTTTTTTTTCGATCGATGCCCTTGTGCTATGCCAGTTGCACGGCCATGCGCAATTGTTCGGTGCAATCTCGTGCCTGTCCGATCATCTGACGGAATTCCGGATCCATTATGTCCTCGTGACCGAACCAGTCCATCTTGCGCACCAGGCGATAGCGGTAGTGATAGCCTGCAGCAACCGGTTCACCCTGAAGGTCGAGGTCATACCATTTCGAGCGTACCTGGCAAGCGCGGGCCGGAGCATCTATCTTGGCAGCCAACAGCGTTACATCGTAGGACGTCGTTTGGGGTTCGCCCAGGTAAAGGTCCAGACGCTGCCCTTCACTGATGTAGCGGAAAAAAATATCCCACTCCGAACTCATGCTTGGATCGGTGAAAAGCCTTTCCCCCACTCGCCGCAGCGGTCGCAGCGCCGTCAGGTCCGCTTTGACCCGGTAGCTCGCCGGCACGACGAAACCGGGCTCGGGCCGGTCCAGGATGCAGTCGACGCTTTCTCGGGCGAACTGACTGCACAGCTGCCGGTCGGTGCTGGCGCGGCCTATCTGCCGCTCATTGGCCGCTATGTTTATTAACGGCGCATGGGCGAAATCCAAGGTCAAGTGGGTACGCGCTTTGTCTTCCGCCAGGTAGCGTATCTGCAGCTCTGCCCGCATTGCTTCGTCAGGTCCGTGCCGGGGCGTTTCGTCCAGCCGCGCCTTGCCGTCCGCGCCCAGCACGACGACCCAACGCTGCTGCAGGTCCGGCATGATATGGCCGGGCGCGAAGACGGAATTCGTGGGATCCAGCCACCACACCTGGCCGCCTGCCGCGACACGGACGATGGCATGGTCGGGCGCGTACAGGCCCGGGATCAGCAGGCTGGGCGCATAGCTGCCTCGCCGTATCAGCGCGGGTTCGGCGGGGATGCCCGCGGCTCTCAGCATGGCTCCAAGCAGGACGGCGAGGTCTTTGCAGTCGCCATAACCGCGGCTTTCTATTTCGGCCAGCGTGAAGGGAATGTGGCCGCGTTCGCTGTCGCGCCAGTCGCCCAGGTAGCGGTAGTTATCGTAGATGTATTGCATGAACGCCGCTATTTGCTTCGCGGGTGCTTTGCCTCGCGCGGCGGCCACCGCGGCGGCGGCGCGCTCCGGCAGGCGAACCGAAAGAATCTCGTTGTAGCGTGTCGCCAGGGTGGCGAAGTGGTCCTGTACATCGAGCGAGCTGCCCGCTTCCAGACGCGGAAGGCGGCGCGCATAGCCGGCTTCTGACTCATTGACGTAGTTGATGTAGTAAGGCGCCTTCTTGAGTTCAAGGACCAGTTTGCGACCCTCTGCGGAATGCGTGACGGTGTAGTCCTGCAGCAGTTCGCCGCGCCACACGATGGGGCGTTCGGCGGTGATTTCCGCCCATATCCTGTCGTAACGCACTGGCTTGGGCGTCCATATGAGCACATAGTGGAACTCCGGGTTGGCGGGCCGGGGGCTGAAGTGCTGGCGCAAGGTATATCGGATGGTGGTGCCGACCTTGAGATTCGGAAATGCCAGAGAAGTCTGTTTGTCGCTCAGAAAACCCTGCTCCGGATGTGGCGCCATGCGGGTATCGATGTTGGATGCGGCTAGCGGCGTCGATTGTGCGCCGGGTTGGGTGACCTCGGCCTTTTCCACCGTCAGGCTGTCCTGTTCCGAATACGAATGGTCGATACGGGATAGTATCTCGCGTCCCGCCGGTTGCAGGATCGTATAGCGGTAGCGGGTCTCGCAATCTGAACTGGCGTCAGCATTGAAGTGGCAACGGTATTCGACGGAGCCGGACAGGGGCGCGTCGGCGGCAGGCTGAAGCGCCGCCACGGCGGGGTGGGCCAGCAGGATGAGGTTTGCGGCCAACACGAGGCAGCGGTTTGGGAAGCGATGCATAGGAAGGAGAAGCCAAGGGTGGGGACGGCAGGTGCTGCTGTAACCCCTCCAGGACCGAGGTTCCGCCAAGTTCGAACAAAATTCAGTTTTTAGTCAGTTTAATTTCAGAATAAAGTCAGATTCCACGGCCGGATTTTTAATATATGAAAATGGATGTGCGCTCACCCAATCTGAGTTTGTTCAGGTGCAAGTAAGTTTTTGGAAAGAAGAATGAAAGAATGAGCGGTTTTCCTCGGCGGAGATGGTGAACCTAACAAAAAGCCTGCGAAATTCCGTCAGAAATCCAACAATCAGCTGAATGTTTTGATATTGCCTCGATATAATGTCCAGCGTTCCCCACGATAAATAAACACCAGCGTAAGGCGGTCTCCCCGACTGTCCCGCGGCGATGGGGTTCGGCTTTTTCAAACCATTCTGGGATCGAGGACGAGGGGTATGGAATTAACACAAGCCGCTTTCTGGCTCGCGCTTCTGCAAATCATCTGGGTCAATATTCTGCTGTCCGGCGATAACGCCGTGGTGATCGCGCTGGCGGCCCGTTCGCTCCCGCCCGCCCAGCAGAAAAAAGCCATCGTCATCGGTTCCGCCGCGGCGATCATCATGCGTATCGTGTTGACGTTGGTGGCCGCCAAGCTGCTGCTGTTGCCGTGGCTGAAGCTGATCGGCGCCGTGCTCCTGGTGTACATCGGCGTGTCGCTGCTGAAGCCGGAGGAAGAAGACGATGGCTCGGCCAAGTCGCATGGCAACCTGCTTTCCGCCATCCGTACCATCATGATCGCCGACCTGGTGATGAGCCTGGACAACGTGGTCGCGGTCGCCGCGGCGGCGATGGGCGACACCACGCTGCTGGTCGTCGGCCTTGCCATCAGCATCCCGCTGGTCATCTTCGGCAGCACGCTGCTCCTGAAGGTGATCGAGCGCTTCCCCGTGATCGTCTGGGTGGGGGCGGCCTTGCTGGGCTTCATCGCCGGGGAATTGCTGGTGGGCGATCCCGCGCTGCACGATTCGGTGCTGCGCCTGGATGCCGCGCTGGGGACGACCGAACATAATCTCGCCTTGATGGCCGGGGCCTGCGGCGCGATCCTGGTACTCATCCTTGGCAAGGTGATGGCGGCACGCCATAATCCTGACAAAAATCTTAATCGTCCGGAGCAAATCTGACTTAAAGCTGAATTACAATCCCCGCTCAGGGCCGATGCCCGCCGCCGCGCTTGCCGCAGGCGCGCGGGCAAAGCTTTTGCTGCAATCGGCTAGGATCAAAATCATGTTGTGGGGGTTGTGACGTGCTTGAATTCTTCCAGACGCTCAGTTGGGCGGCCGTTTTCCAGATCATCCTGATCGACATCTTGCTGGGCGGGGACAATGCTGTCGTCATCGCCCTGGCGTGCCGGAACCTGGCGCCCAAGCAACGGATGCAGGGCATCCTGTGGGGCACCGCCGGCGCCATCCTCTTGCGCGTGGTGCTGATCGCCTTCGCGCTCACCCTGCTGAATATTCCCTTCCTGAAGGTGGTCGGGGGCGCACTGCTGGTGTGGATCGGCGTCAAGCTGCTGATGCCGGAAGACGGCTCACACGACAAGATCAAGGGTGGGGGGTCGATCGTGGCGGCCATCAAGACCATCATCGTGGCGGACTTCGTCATGAGCCTGGACAACGTCATCGCGATCGCCGGCGCGGCCCAGAATGCGGATCCGGGCCATCAGATCGGCCTGGTCGTGTTCGGCTTGCTGGTCAGCGTGCCCATCATCATCTGGGGCTCGACCCTGGTGCTGAAGCTGATCGACCGCTATCCGGTCGTCGTCATGTTCGGCGCGGGCCTGCTGGGCTGGATCGCCGGCGGCATGATCGTCACCGACGTAGTTGTCGAAGGTCAATTCGGGCCGCAACCGGCTATGGTTAAATTGGGCGCTGAAATCATCGGCGCGCTGCTCGTCGTTCTCTTGGGACGGTGGCTGGCAAGCCGCAAAGTCGTCTCCAAGGAATCCTTGCATGAGTCTGCGTAAAACCGGTAAACCACAGCAACCCGAAACGGGCCTGAGCCTGCTCCAAGGCCTGTTCATTCTTGCCGTGCTTGGCGTGATCGTCACAGTGGCCGCTGCCCATTTCGCCTGAGCAAGCCACTGTGTCGCAACCCAGTCGTTTGATCATCGCCACCCGGGCAAGCCGGTTGGCGATCTGGCAGGCCGAGCATGTGCGCGGCCGCCTTTCCTCGTTGTACCCGACGTGTTCGGTGGAGCTTCTGGAGCTGACCACTCGGGGCGACCAGATCCTTGACCGCACGCTGTCCAAGGTGGGCGGCAAGGGCTTGTTCGTCAAAGAGCTGGAAAACGCGCTGCTGGACGGCCGCGCGGACCTGGCGGTGCACTCCCTGAAGGACGTGCCCATCGACCTCCAGCCGCCATTCGAACTTTGTACGGTGCTCGAACGAGGCGATCCCCGCGATGCCCTGGTGTCCAACCGCTATGCCTCGCTGGCCGAATTGCCGGACGGCGCGGTGGTGGGAACGTCCAGCCTGCGGCGCGAATCGCTGATCCGCGAACGTCATCCGAATCTCGTCGTGCAGCCCTTGCGCGGCAATCTGGATACGCGCCTGGCCAAGCTGGATGCCGGCGGCTATGACGCCATCGTCCTGGCCGCGGCCGGTCTCGAGCGCCTGGGCCTGGCGGGCCGCATACGCGCCCTGCTGGATGTGGAAGAAAGCCTGCCGGCCGCCGGGCAGGGGGCCTTGGGCATCGAAATCCATCAGGACCGCAAGGACCTGCGGGACTGGCTGGCGCCGTTGGCGTGCGCCAGAACCACGGCGTGCGCGCTCGCCGAAAGGGCGGTTTCGCGGGTCTTGGGCGGCTCCTGCCAGGTGCCGCTGGCCGCCTACGCCACGGTCGACGGCGACACCCTGCATCTGCGCGCGATGGTGTCCTCGGTCGACGGGCGGCGCATGGTGCGTGCCGAAGCGTCGGGGCCGGTCGCCCAGGCTGAAGACATCGGTTCCTCGGCGGCCCGCGAACTGCTGGACCAAGGCGCCGACGCCATCCTGGCCGAACTGTCGGCACCCGGCTGAAGCCGACGGAGCCCCCGTGCAGGCCAGCGAAACGCGGATTGCCATCCTGACGCGTCCTCCGGGTCGTAACGAAAGCCTGGCGGCACGTCTGGAAAACGCCGGGTGGCAGGTGCGCACCTGGCCGGCGCTGGACATAGAGCCAGTGCCGTCCGGGGCGGCCGGCATCCCGCTGCCGCGCGACTTCGACCTGGCGGTGTTCGTCAGTGGCAACGCGGCCGCTCAATACCTGGATCAATTGCGCGCGCTGGGTTGGGGCGCCTGGCCTGCATCGTGCGTCATAGGCGCCGTCGGTCCCGCCACCGCCGCGCGCCTGCGCGACTCCGGCAGTCTGGATGGCTCATGCACCATCGTGCACCCGGCGGTGGACGCGCCGCGCCACGATTCCGAAGCGTTGTGGGATCTGCTGGCCGCGCGCGGGCCCATCCCGCGCCGGGTGCTGTTGGTACGCGGTACGGCAGGGCGTGACTGGCTGGCCGAACAGCTGCGCGGCCATGGCGCCGACGTCCATGCCCACGCCGTCTACCGGCGCGTGCCTGTGCGCTGGGATGCCGAGGCGCTCGCGCAACTGCGGCGCTGGACGGCCGCCGGCTGCCATCCCGCCTGGCTGTTGACCAGCGGCGCCACCGTCGAAGCCGTGCGCGCGAATGTCGACCAGGGCGCGTCGCCGGAATGGTGGCAGGCCTGCCGGTTCGTTTTGACTCATCCGCGCCTGGTTGAGCTGCTGGGCCTGCCGCCGGCACGGGCGGCTTCGTCGGTCCGCTTGTGCGCGCCGGCGGATGATGCCATCTTTAATGCTTTTGTTTCCGGTTGAGTCATCGTTTCGCATTCGTACCGAATACAATCGCCTCCATGACAGAAAAGATTCCTGCCACTGGTCCGGCCGCGATGCCGGCCGCCTCCAGCGATCCGGCATCTGCCGACGTCCATCCCACCGCCTCGAAAGCGCCGCCATCGAGCCCCCGGGCGCCGCGCGGCGCCCGCAAGGGCGGGGCTTCGCCCCTGGTCGCCACCCTGGTTGTCGTGACATTGCTGGCGCTGGTCCTGGTGGCCGCGCTGTGGATGCAGCGGCAGCAGTTCCTGGCCGCCGGTCGTGAAGTCGCCACCCGCCTGGACAGCCTGAATACGACGCTGGGCCAGACCCGTTCGGAAACCCGCCAGGCGCTGGCGCTGGCGCAGCAACAGAGCGACAAGGTCGCCGCCCTGGAATCCACCCTCCAGGAAACCCAGAGCCAGTACACGGCCCTGCAGCAGGCGTGGCAGGACTTCAATGAGAACGTCAGCGACGATGTCCTGATCAACGACGTCGATCGCCTGTTGACCATCGCCGACCAGCAACTGCGCCTGGGCGGCAGCGTCAGCAACGCCATCGTCGCGATGGAGACGGCGCAATCCCGCCTGGCGCGCGCCGCGCGGCCGCGCTATGCCAGCCTGCAGCAGACCATCAACGGCGACCTGGATCGCCTGCGCGCGGTCAAGACCATCGACGTGCCGGTCCAGGCGGGCCGTATCGAACGGCTGGTGAACCTGGTCGGCAAGGCGCCCCTGCTGGTGCCGGACGCCGCCTCGGCGAACAACGCCGCGCCCGTGGCCCCGGCGTCCACGGATACGCCGCCGGCCGCCGCGCCCGCCCAGCCCGATGTCCCCGCCGATGCCGCCTGGTGGCAGCGCTGGCGCGCCGAAATCGCGTCCTGGCCTGGCCGCGCCGGCAGCGCGCTGACGCACGAACTGGGCGACCTGGTGCGTGTGCAGCGGGTCGACGAACCGGCGGCATTGCTGCTGTCCACCGAGCAGGCGGATCAGCTGCGTTCCACGCTGCGCCAACGGCTGCTGACGGTGCAGCTGGCGCTGTTGATGCGCCAGCCCGCCATCTGGAAAAGCGAGCTCGACACCATCACCCGCACGCTCGACACCTATTACGATCGCCGCTCGCCCGATACGCTGGCGGCGCTGGGCCTGACGCGCGAGCTCTCCCAGGTGCAGGTCGCGACGCCCATGCCCGATCTGTCGGACAGCCTGGGAGCCATCGCCGCGCTGCGCGCGGATGGCGCCAGCGCCGTCAAGGGACGGGACTGATCCATGCGCGCCTGGTTCTGGACGTTGTTGCTCGCGGTCGTCGCCGTCGCGGTGGCCGTGGTGCTGCGGGCGCATCCCGGCAATGTGTTGCTGCTGGTCTGGCCCTATCGGATCGAACTGTCGCTGACGCTCGCGGTGTTGCTGCTGGTCGCGCTGTTCGTCGCCATTTACGTGGGTTTGCGCCTGCTGGCGTGGCTGCTGGCCATCCCGGATCGCATGCGCGCCTGGCGTGGCCGCCGGGCGCAGGCCCGCGATCATGAACTGCTGGAGCGCGGCTGGATCGGCCTGCTGGAAGGCCGCTACGCGCACGCCGAAAAGGATCTGGTCAAGCTGCTGGACCAGACCAAGGCGCGCAACCGCCGCGTGCTGGCCGCCCTGTCGGCGGCGCGCGCGGCGCAGGGCCTGGGCGAATTCGTGCGGCGTGACGTCATGCTGGATCGCGCGCGCGAAGAGGCGGGCAGCGACCCTGGGCTGATCGAAGCCGTGGCGACCGTCAACGCGGACCTGCTGCTCGAGCAAGGCCAGCCGGAACGGGCGCTGGAAGTGCTGGCGCCGCTCCAGGATGGCGGCGCCCGGCATCTGCACACCTTGCGCCTGTTGCTGCGGGCCGAACGTGCGCTGGGCCATCACGAACGCGTATTCACCCTGGCGCGCGGCCTGTCGCGCCGCGGCGCGCTGGCACGCGACGACGCCGCGCGCATCATCGACGTTTCCGGCGCCGCGCGCCTGCGCGCTGCGGATGGTGACGCCTGGCGCGCGATCTGGAAGGATCTCAAGGCCGAGGAACGCCTGCTGCCGGATATCGCGCTGGCGGGCGCGGCCGCCTTCGAAGCAGCCGGCGAAGCCGACGAGGCCGCCCGCATATTGGAAACGGCCATCGCGCAGGGCTTCGACCCTCGCCTGTTGAACGCCTATTCGCGCTGCGACGCCCAGCAGGTTCCCCGCCGCCTGGAGCGCGCCGAAAAATGGCTGCAGCAGCGTCCGGCGGATCCCGACGTGCTGACCGCGCTGGGCATGCTTTGCCTGACCGGCCAGCTTTGGGGCCAGGCGGAACGCTATCTGCGCCGCGCCGTCGAACGGCGCGCCGATGCGCGCACCCATGCGCTGCTGGGCAGCCTGTACGACCGCCTGGATCGCCAGGGCGACGCCATCCGGCATTGGCGGCTGGCCACGGCTGCGGGGATCGCGCTACCCGTACTGGCGGGCGACGAAGCCTTGCCGCCCGCCGATACGGACGCGGACCCGTCGCGCGTGGATCCCGAAAGCGGCTTCCTCTCGGACGCGGCGGATGCGCCGGCGCCCGCGAGCAGGCTGGTGCACGATCCGCTGCCCGACGAAGCGCCCGTGGCGGACTACGTGCTCGATCCCGACGCGCGTGGACATGCGCGGCCCCTGCTGGCCGATCCGGCGCCGTCGGCACCATCCCCCGTGTCCGCGCCGCTGGCGGCTGAATCGCCGGCCGACCTGGAAGACTACTTCGATAGCGCGCCGCTCCCCGTCACCCGTCTGGACGACGAAGATCCGCAGCCGGCCGCCCCGACCGGCGCCGCGGCGTCCAGGCGCGACGACTTCGCCGCGGATACGCCGTTCAAGCCGGGCGGCCCCGGCACCGACGGCAAGTCCTGATTCCTTTCCATCATGAAGGTTGAACCATGAGTCTCGATCACGTCCCTCCCGGCTCCAAGCTGCCGGATGAATTCAACGTCATCATCGAAATCCCCATGAACGCGGACCCGGTGAAGTACGAGGTCGACAAGGACACGGGCGCCGTGTTCGTCGACCGCTTCATGCTGACCGCCATGCACTATCCCTGCAACTACGGCTACATTCCTCAGACGCTGTCGGAAGACGGCGATCCCGCCGACGTCCTGGTGATCACGCCGTTTCCGATCCAGATCGGCTCGGTGATCCGCTGCCGCGCCCTGGGCGTGCTGGAAATGGACGACGAATCCGGGGGCGACGCCAAGCTGCTGGCCGTGCCCGTGGACAAGCTCTATCCCCCTTACCGGAACATCAAGTCCTACCAGGACCTGCCGGAAGAAGACATCCGCCGTATCCAGCACTTCTTTGAACATTACAAAGACCTGGAAAAGGGCAAATGGGTGAAGGTCAAGGGCTGGAAGGGCGTCGACGCCGCGCACGAGGAAATCACCCGCAGCGCCGAGCGTCACGCCAAGGGCGGCAAGTAGGCGTCCCTGCTTTCGACCAGACCAAAAGGGCCGGCTTGCCGGCCTTTTTGCTGCCCGCCCGCCGCGAAACGATTACACTCGCGCATGATTATTTCAGCGCCCGTCGACGGGTCGCATCTCCAACGAGGTCAACAGCATGGACTACGTTTTGCCCCCTCAGCCCGCCATGGCCGTTCCGGTAGCGGGAACCAGCGCCTTGTTTCCGGTTCGCCGCGTGTATTGCGTTGGACGCAATTACGCTGAGCATGCCAAGGAGATGGGCTTCACCGGACGCGAAGATCCGTTCTTCTTCTGCAAGCCGGCCGATGCGATCATCGCCGTGCGGGATGGCGAAACGGGCAAGATGCCCTATCCCTCGAAGACCTCGAACCTGCACTACGAAATGGAACTGGTCGTGGCCATCGGCAAGGCCGGCAAGGACATCCCGGTCGAAAAGGCGAACGAGCACATCTGGGGCTATGCGCTGGGCCTGGACATGACGCGCCGCGACCTGCAGGGCGAAGCGAAGAAGCTGGGCCGTCCCTGGGAAGTGGGCAAGGCCTTCGACCAATCGGCTCCCCTGGGTCCCATCCATCCCGTGGCCAAGACCGGCATCATGGAAAAAGCCGACATCTGGCTGGACGTGAACGGCACGCGCAAGCAGGGCAGCAACATCAGCGAACTGATCTGGAATATCCCGGAAAGCATCGCCTACCTGTCCGGCCTGTTCGAGTTGCAGCCTGGCGATCTGATCTTTACCGGCACGCCTGAAGGCGTGGGCGCCGTGGTCAAGAACGACCTGATGGTGGGTGGTGTTGCGGGTCTGGGCGAGCTGCGCGTCCAGGTGGTGTGAACGATCGCTGCCGCGCAAGGCAGGATCAGATGAAGGAGAGCAAACCATGCGCTCGAAGATGATGCTGACGACGTTGGTGGTCTTTGCGATGGTTTTGGCAGGTTGCAATACGGTTGCCGGCGCGGGCAAGGACCTGCAGCGCGCTGGCAACGCCATCACCAACGCCGCGGAGAAGTAAGCCTCGCGTCGCCGTGCCTGGCATGACGCCGCCTTCGGGCGGCGTTTTTCGTTGGGCGCGCCTGTCCGGGACTGTCGTCCGTGCCGCGCGGGATCGGCCGTGTGATGTTTCGATCCAGCTCGGCATGTACGAATAGGCGCCGCCACCGGCGATGCGCACACTGGACGCCTACCTGATCCACGGAGGCATCCATGCGCAAACATCAGCGGCTGCAGCGCGGCCAGGGCATGACCGAATACATGACAGTTTCTGAGACCCGCGTATTTATTGGCTTTGCGGGGTGGTCCTGTCTAAAAATCCAACAGGTGTCTAAAACCGCCTGTCCAAAACTGGATGTCTATCCAGCTTTCTTCCGCGGGCTGGCGACTACCTTGGCGCTCTTGTCGCGGAGGTAGATCCGGGTCGTTCGGCGGTCCGTATGGCCCAGCAGGGCGGTGGGGTCGATGCCCTGACGCTCGGCTTCGGTGCCCGACATGGCGCGCAAGTCGTGCAGGGTGACGTTCTCGACGCCGGCCTTGCCTGCGGCCAGCTTGAATGCCCGCCAAACGTTCGGATGGGCCCGCAGGCGCCCGCGGCGGCCGGCCAGAATGTACGTCATGGCCTGCACTTGGCCAACGGTTTTCTTGGCCCGCTCAATGGCTTCTCGAAGCTCCGGCGTCCAGCCGACGATCAGCTTCTTGCCGGTCTTCTGCTGCTCGATGAAGACGCCTTCCTCCTGCAGGTGGCCACGCTCGATCTTGAGCACGTCGCCGATCCGCTGGCCGGTGAGGTAACAGAGGTCCATGACGCACTGCAACCAGGGCGCCGAGTGCTGGTAGATCGCCGCGTATTCCTGGTCGCTGATGAGCCGGTCGCGGGACCGTTGCTTGAACCGCTGCACGCTGACGGTGGGGTCGGCCTGCACCAGCTCTCGGTCCAGGGCCCAGCGGAAGACCAGCCGCAGGACCGTCAGCATGCGATTGGCGATCGCCTGCCGGTCCTTGAAGCCGTCCATCATCTGGACGATGTCGCCGTGCCTGACCTGCTCGGGCCGGAAGTCGGCGAAAACCTCCTTCAGCAACTGTGCACAGTGCTGGTACTGCTTGACGGTCGCCGGCGCGCGCCCGTCCGTGACTGCCGGCAGAGCCTTGTCAATGAGGGCTACCATGCCGTCCTTTGGGGCGGCCACCAGCCGGGCGTATTCCGTCAGGGCCTGGTGCAGGTCGCCGCCCAGGCGCTGCCATTTCCCTTGCTTAACGAGATAGTAGGCGCCGTGCTTCTGGTAAACGCACGCGGGGAGGTGTCGGTCCTTGGTTCTTGTTCGCATAGCCCAACGCGGCTTCCATGGCGGCCCGGAGCACGACAGGTGTGCCGTCCGGCCGGATCTTGAAGGGGATGCCCAGCTGCTTAAGGGCGTCACATTGTGCCCCTTTCCGCGAGCGGTGCGTCAATTCGGTGATTTCCTCGGGGGTGAGCGTGATCACGGGTTTCCCCCTGGAACCTCCGGCCCGCCGGCCGCCACAGACCCGCGGTGGACCAGGCAGGATGATCCGGAGGTCGCCGGCGGCGTCCCCTCGGGCTGGCCGGGTTCACCTCCTAGCGCAGCGGCAGCGCTCAGATCGGCAATGGCCTGCGCATATCCCGCCTGATAGCCATCCCACGACGATTGCACGTAGGGGTTGCTGTAGTCGCCCGCCGTATTCCGCGCTCGCACTGCGCCCTTGTCCCAGGCTTCGAACTTCTGGCGTAGGTCGGCTGGCGCCGCCTTCGCCGCTCTCCTGAGCAGGTCGTTAGCGTCCATCGCCGGGCTCCTTCGCCAGTTTCGCTGCGCGCCGAAGTTCCTTGATGAAGACCTCCAGCATGTAGACCGGCACGTTGATGCGGTTGTCGCCGTTGGAGATCCAGATCTCCGCCTGGTGGCCGTAGTGACCAATGCAGACTGCCGGGCCGTAGTGTTCGTCCATGGTGGGGTCAGGCGGCATCGTGAGGGCGGCGGTGCAGGTTTCGCCCACGCTGAATTTAACGAGTCCCATGGTCATCTCCCTGTTCTGCGGCACGCTGGGCGCGGGTGGACGGAAAAGGGGCGGCAGGAACATGTTTTCGCTTGGCAGATTTCTTATTCATAACCTACTCTGCTGGCTTTTGAGTGGAGGAAGGGATGGACATCGCTTTCGAACCAACAAATTCATTTTGCTATCGCTTCGCGCGCTACAAGGCGCTGCCTGAAATACTGCAACAGCCTGAAGTTGCCTCAGGTGACCAATTTAGACTCATCGAGTTTGTGCGCGCGGTTACGGACAAATACCTCACCGATGAACAACAGTCGGCGACCTTCGAGCGGCCTCGAGCCGGCGGGTCCGTGTCTGTCGGGAAGACGATCCGTTTCTATGTCCCATTCATTGCGAAAAATACAGGGCAGTTGATCAACCTGGGCGCCGGACTTTTCCGAATCCCTGGTGACGAGGAAGATGACCTCGAAGAGGCAGAACTTGAAGGTGAGGAACTAGCCGGTGAGACCGCCGAAGAAAGCACCTTGGCCGGAACGCTATATGCCTTCACATTCCCCATGCTGATGCGCGACGGCGCGCCATTCCCCATCAAGATAGGGCTCGCTTCAGGGGATGCCGAAAAGCGGGTCGCGGACCAGTGTCGAAAGTCGGCCGCGTTCGAGAATCCGCGCATATTGGGAACCTGGCCTGCAAAGCGGGTGCGGGCGTTGGAACTCGCAGTCCACAACACATTGAAGATCCGCGGCCGTTGGCGCGAGAATGTGCCAGGCCTTGAGTGGTTTGATACGACGATCGATGAGGTTGACTCGATCGTCAGATTCATCGAAGAGCGATAGCCCCACACGTGACTGAGAAGCGAGATCGTGGTCATGCGGCGATCTTCCGTGTTTTGGCTTCCTTAGGCGTCCAAGCGGCAAGATCGGGCACGTTCGCGCGTGCCAGCGCGGCGGCGAGCGGCGGGCAGACGCTGTTGCCGCACATGCGCACCTGGGCGTGCTTTGGAAGCCGGCGGCCGTTGATGGTCGGGGCGATGATGTAGTCGGCGGGGAAGCCCTGGGCTGCATACAGCTCGTGCGGCTCCAGCATCCGCATGCCGATGTCGGCGATGACATATTCCTCGCCTGCGACCGTCACCAGACCGATGCGGTCCTTGGTGGGGATGGTGTGCATCGGGTCGCGGCAGTCCTGATCCTGGCCGCCTTCGCTGTAGTACTTCACCAGGAAGGCGCGCACGTCGGCGACATGGCTGCCGCCGGCGGTCAGCGTAGGCATGGGCTGTTCTGTAGCGTGGCCGAACTGGTTGTTGTGCACCTTCGCCAGGTGCGAAGTCACAATGCAGGTGTCCGCCTTGGCGGTCACCGTCTGCGCCGGCTCTCCAGCATCGCGCGGCCGGCTCTGGCCGGCGCGGCCACCGCAGCCGACCAGTTGCGCGGCGACCAAGGCGTGATGGTCCACCGTCGTGGCCGTATGGGCCGGGCCATCCAGCGGCGCGCCGGGCCCGTCGTAGTTGCCGCCATAGTGCTTGGCCAGGAAAGCCGATACCAAAGCATGCTTGATGCCGCCGGCGACCACCGTGCCGAGCGGCTTGTCCAGGTACAGTGCCCGCGGTGCCTGTCCGGGGGCTTCGCCGTACCCCGCCTGCACAAGGGTCGGCGCGACCATGGCGAAGTGGCCGCCGCGGACCTCGGCGCATTGGGTGCGCAGCGGCGTGCCGGCGTCGAAGTTGCGCTGCGTCGAGCCGTTTGCATGCTCGGTCAGGAATGGGGCGATGATGCCCAGCGCGTGCGGAGCGCCGGCGGGATTCTCCTTGGGGCCTGCCGTAATGTTCGGCATCGGTTCGCCCAGGTCGGCACCGGTCGATCCGGTCCGGAACTTCGTGATGTGAGGCGCAACCACGTGCCGATGGTTCTCCGTCGTCAGGGCGCCAAACGGGCGATTCGTCGGCACAGGCTTCCCCGAATAGACCGGGCCGCCGGCGCCGACGATGAAGGGCTCCGCCGCGTCGATGACATAACGCCGGATGCCGCGCGCGATACGTTTCAGCGTCGCCTCGGCAAGCGGCCGCTGGCGCTCGAAGATGGACGGGCAGGGGATGGACCAGTCAATGCAGTCCGCCGCGGTCCGCCAGGGCTTGCTCAGGCCAGCCAGGACCTCGGGCGACGTCGGCGCGCCGTGCGTCGGCTCAGGCCAGACGATCGGCTGACCATCGCATCGCGCGATCAGAAACAGGCGCTTGCGGATGGTCGGCGCGCCGTAGTCGCAGGCGCGCAGCTCGCGGTGTTCGACGGCGTATCCCTTTTCCTGCAATTGGCGGATGAATGATCGGAACGTTTTGCCCTTTCGCGTCGGGCACGGCTGACCGTTATCAAGCAGCGGGCCCCAGGTGCGGAACTCCTCGACGTTCTCCAGCATGATGACGCGCGGCCGCACTAGGGCAGCCCAGCGCAGCACGATCCACGCCAAGCCACGTATGCGCTTGTCGCGGGGCTTGCCGCCCTTGGCCTTGCTGAAGTGCTTGCAGTCGGGGCTGAACCACGCCAGCCCAACGGGCCGTCCCTGGGTCGCCTCCAGCGGATCTACATCCCATACGGATTCGCAGTAGTGGCGCGTCTGCGGGTGGTTGATCTCGTGCATCGCCACGGCCTCGGGGTCGTGGTTGATCGCGATATCGACGCAGCGGCCAAGGGCCATTTCGATGCCGGTGGATGCTCCGCCGCCGCCGGCGAAGTTGTCCACGATAATCTCCGGGTGAACGTCCAGGACAAACTGGTCGCGGATCATGATGCGGCTTCCTCCTGCCCCGGAAACGGCACATCGCGCCCGGGCTTCTGCCTGCGCTTCCTGCTGTTGCGACTCATCGCCGCGCCGCAGTACGATTCCCGATCAACAGGGAGCGCAACATGCTGGAAGGAACCTATCGGTCCGAGTCGGGGCGCGATATCGAATACCAGGTGGAATTCACGATCGAGGGCAGTAACATTGTCTGGAAGGGCCGCGCACGGCTTCACTGCACCGTCTGGACGGATATTCCGGGCGGCGTCGATAAGAGCTTCGATCCCGGATTCGTTGCCGAGGAAGTGCATGCCTTGATGCATGCGGCCATTGAAGATCGGTTGCGCGGCGAGGCGGGGTAGGGTGTTGCGGGGCATGGAGGGGGAGCGGTACGATCGGCGCCGGTTCAACCTTGGGAGAGGGGAATGACCGCGTTCGAAACAGCCATCCAAGTCAGCGGCGCTGCGGCCAACTGGGCCTCCGCCATCGCCACCGGAGCGGCGTCGATCATCGCGCTCTGGCTTGGAACGGCGGACGCGAGACGTCGCGCAAATGAGAGCCGACTGATGGGCGATACGGTCCGCGCTTTGCTTGAGCTCGAATTGCATGCGGTGGCCGTGGCTGCAGAGAAATTGCCGGCCGCGCTCGCACGCATCCGGAGCGATCCGCCCGGAAGCCGGAATGACGACGGGCACATCGCGTTTCTCCGCTTCACGGCCAGTCGATTGTTGACTCCTGCAGCGCAAGCGAATTTCGCTCAACTGATTCATCTTGGTGAGCGTGAGTCGAAATTGGTCGCCGCTATCGTCGGCGAGACGGTCAGACTCAAACGAACTCTGGAAGATTGGACCGAGCACTATGCAAACATGGACAGGCGCGAGCTGGTGATCGATAGCATCGAAGAAAGAGCGGTCGACATAGCTCAGGCCATCCGGCTGTTGCCGTGGGCCGCGAAGGAGACGGCTTAGCACCTTTTGACCCTCCCGAACTCCACCACCCACACCCAGGGATTGTCTTCCCAGGAGCCTGCCCCGTTGATATCCCGCCAGAGATTGCGGAAGTCATCTATCGAAGCGGAATGTGGAAAGCTGCACCCGCACGGCTCTGGCTCGCCGCAGCTAAGACAACCCCGGACCGGAATTCCCTCGGCGTGAGCGTCGGCTGGCGTTATTTGCTGCAACCGCTCCACGCGTACTCCGGTAATATCCAACGTGATGCGGCTTGCCCAGCGTGGCATGTGGATGCCAGGACGCAGCTTGCCAGGAGCAGTGATAGTGGGCGGCGTGTCGAATCCGATCCACGCCCCGGCGCGGGCGCCGTCGGCCTCAAACTGGGTCGGTGCCCATGGCGTGCTGTACCCGGCGTCAAGCGCTTTCTCGCCTACGTCGCTAGGCGAAAGGCGGTCCAGGCTTGCGGCGAATCGGAACGCCTCACGCACCCACAGGCGGTCGCCGGGATAGCCGTATGGGCTGTTTCGATATTCCCCACGATTGATCTCGCCGGCCAGCTCACACGGTGCCAACGGGCAGCCGATATCGCGGTCCATCATCGACTTCACAACCCGGCGCGTCTGGGTCTTCGTGTCGGCCAGGATTGCCCGGATCATGGGAGCACTGAACAGAATGGGGCGGTCGCGCATGACTATGCTGCCTCCTGCATTTTTTCGTCTTCTATTCGGTCCAGACGCTTCATCGCAAGATATAGGTCAGTCACGCTCAACCGGCCGAGTAGGGAGTCCATGGAATTGATGGCAACGCGAATCGGCGCCGACTCGTGTTCGGACAGCTTCAGTCCGGCCTCGACCTTGCGCAGCACTTGGTTCAGCGCCGAAGCCCCGCCCGCGATCAGCCTTGCCTCGTGCTGATGCCGAAAGTCGTTTTCGAGCGCCAAGCCCACAATGTTGAAGATTCGCGACAGGTTGTTGAACGCCTCGCTGTTGGGCTGGTTATCGAGGCACCACAGCGAGGTGTGCAGTAGCATGGAGAACTCGTCGCGGAGCGGCGCGCATACTGGGATGCGCTTAAGCATTGCCCTGTGTCGCCGGGCTTGGCGGTGGCGGTTGCTCATGGTGCGTCCTGAGCGGTGGCGGCAAGGCGGGGCAGGGTGGGCTCTAGCCCCAGCACCCAACGAAGGGCATGCAACGCCTCACCAGTCGACCCTTCGATCGCTTGTGTGATTTCCTTCTTGGTGCGTGCCTTTGGCTTGTTGCTGTCGATGACCTTGGCCTGGCGTCGGGCCCGCTCGTGGGGCTTGACTCCTTCGCCAGCCGCGATCAGTTCGGCGACTTTGGCGCGCTGTTCCTCGGGCGACATCCGCGCGAGTGCTTTGGCATGGGCCAGCCGGATCTTGCCGGCGTCGACGGCGTTCTGGACGGCGGCGCAGCATTCGAGTAGCTGAAGCGATTCTCGGACGGTCTGTGGCTTGACGCCGAAAAGAATCGCGATGTCCTCTTCGGAACGCCCGAGGGAGAGTTGTTTTGCCATCTTTTCCGCGCGAGAGATTGGTGTTTCCTGCTGTCGGATAGCGTTCTCGCTGGCTGTTGCAGCGGACAGCACAAGGGCGCGTTCCCGCAGGCTCAATTTGCGGACAAAGCCCGGGATCAGCCGCACCGCCTCTCCGCGCTCACGACGTCGGCGGTTCGCTTCACGGCAGTTCTTCACCCGCTGCCGGCCAGTCACGACCTCGATATCGCCAGTTTCCGGATTTTTGGTGACTTCTATCGGTACCAGGACGCCCTGATAATCGATATTGCGCACCATGTTTTCATCGAGCGGCAGATGCACGCGCGAGTCGTACAGTGGATTGGCCTCGTCCGTGACAAGCACCAGCTCGTCAGGATCGAATGAGAGTAGGTTTCCTTTGCCCTTGGCGCCGTAGGCATCAATGCTGTTCTTTGCCATGATTTCCTCTCGCTATTTATCGAGATAAGGGAGTGAATCACCGAAGTCGGTGTTGCTGGGGATGCTGCTGGCTATAGACTTGACGGGAGGCTGGCATGCCGCTGCCCTTGCCCCATTCAGGCGAAGCGCGCTCGAAAGGGTAAGCGGGGTATGAGGGTGCGGAAGGCGCGGCGGAACAACTTGAAGGGGGGCTGCCGCAGGCGCAGACTGCCTTTGTGCCTGGCGGGCTTGGGCCGCATTGCGTCTGGCGTGAGCTTGCTTCCAACGGCCGTACGCGCCTGTCGGGGTCGTCGCCTTCCCGTTGACACCATGCCCGATGCAGGTCCAAGCCCTCCCCGTGTTTTCGAGCTCGACGGTGAATCCATCCGCGTGCGCGCGGGCGAGAGCAGTCTGAGCAAGTGCCTGGGGCCCGCCGTTCTCATTGACGTAGATGTTTCTCGCACGGTGCGCCGTGATGCCAATCGCCGCGGCAATTTCTGGGAATGTCTGCCCCTCCTCACGGCGGCGCACGATTTCGGCGTTGCGGTCTGCCTTACGCGTGCTCATAGTTGCGCCTGCGGAATCTCTGCGGTCGGGCGGCCACGCGTGCACAAGTCATGAACTTCGCGCATGAGCGCCGCAATGTCGCCATCGTTATGTACGACATGGGCCGGCGATATCGCTTCAAGTTCGATCTCGCTGCGATGATTACCTGGGATTTGGTCGGCGACAGCGCGCCGGACGCGCCACACCTCGCCCCGCATGTGCTTGATGAACGAAGCCTCGTTCGAAAAGCGGACGTCGGTGACGACTATCCGGCGTACGCCCCGCCGCATCAGTGAATCGATGGCGTCATGGGCCAGCAGAGTCCAGTATTCTTCGCCATCCAAGGCGCGCCGGTACTCAGTCGCCCACCACCGCATGATCTGGCGGGGAGACCGCGGCGCGGATATGCACACACCGGCGGATGCCATCAGGTGGATGAATCGCGCATCGTCGGACCGGCCGATGGCCAATGCATGTGTGAGCTGCTCTTTTGTGATCCGGTTGCTGAGATCGCGGGGGTCTACACCGAACGAACGCGAAATTTCAGCCCGCAATGCATCGGCGAATGCAATCTTCGAAAAGCCGTAGGCGGCTGCCATGAGGTCGGCGCATGTGTCCTTGCCGGCGCCCGCGCGCCCGCATAGTCCAATCAGCCGAAAGCCATTGCGGGTTGAGGTCATTGGCCGAGCGTCCCGAAGAGCGGGGTGATACCCGTTTTTTCCGCGATCTGAGCCAGAACTTCGTCCACCGCATGGTCAACCAGCCGGTCTGGGCGGACCAGGTCATACCAGAGCGCCAGGGTGCCGGAGGCTTGGCGATATCGGAGCTTCGCTTCAAGCGGATAAGCGTCGCCGCGCCAGAATGGAGCCAGGCCCAGGCGGAACCGCTCGAAGGCCTGCATGCGAGTCACTGTCGCATCGTCGTCCTTGTCGGTGTACTCCAGCTGTATGCCGCCTGACTGCAGCCGAACATTGGACCGGATGCGCTTGTCCGATGACGCCTCAAACGCCAGCGCCATCTGCAACATTTCTCCCCCGGTTGGGAATCCGGCGCCGCCATCGGTGTCCGAGCCAGCGAAGCAGTGGATGTTGTCCTCGATAAACGAGGCGAACTCGACCTGGGACATCTTCTCGCCGTTCTTTCCCATCCAGGTTTTCCATTCGGGGCTGGCGGCGGGCGTGAACACTGCACGGAAGTCCTGCCACCCGGGGCTGGTGTCCGGGGCCCCGAACTCATGGTCATTGAATACGGCGGTGACGATAAGCGGCGTAGCCGCGTTCGCGGCATCCACCTTGACGTAGATCTGGGTCTGCGGCTCCTTGTGCTGCAGGACGTACTGCACGAACGAGTCGACAGTCCGCAATTGAACCGTTCCCCGCTTACGTGGCGGCGTAGCTGCAAGTGCGGCTAGCGCGACGTCGGTTTCAAGGCGATAGCCGTGCGGGACCGCGAAAAGGCGGCCGAAGTCCGTCTCGGCGATTTCTTCGGGCCTTTGGGCCAGCCGCGCAGCAGTCTCGGCAATGTTGGGGTCGGCAATGGATGTCAATTCGCCGTTGGGGTTGGGCATTTACTGTCCTCCGATGGAGCGTAGGGTGGCGCTGCCGGCTTGCGGCAGCTGCTTGAGATCGAGGGCTTGCTGTCGCGGATCGCTCGGCGATAGTCGGCCCTCGGGGGTGGGGTACATCAGGGTGGTGAGCGGTGCTTCTTCGGGCTCGACTGTCGTGATCTTGTCGAGGATCTCCAAGGCGCCCGAGCGGCTGACCTTCCTGATCGTCAGTTGCAGCGTCAGCTTTCCGGCTTTACCGGTAGCGTCCACTGCCTGCACGACTGAAGCGAGGCTGCTTTGCAGGTCGGCAAGGAGGCAGCCCGCGCGCAGGTGCCCCAGGGTTTCTTCGATGGTGGGCGAAGACATGGTGGTCCTTTTGAGAGAGGTAAATCAGTCGCTGTCGCCGGCCTGGGCGCGCTTGACGTCAAAGCGTGGCCGAAGAATGGTCGGGCGACGTTGAAGGTCGGGGAGCACAGCGGCAGTGTTTTGGAGCGCGATGCGAAGCGCGGGGAATCGAAGCGCCGCGTCCAGGTCGCCCGTGCATCGGGCGGCCCGCATGGCCTCTTGGAGCGCTTCGCGGGTGACCTGGGAGGACATCGTTATCTCCGCGCGGAGAGAACTGCCGCGTCGAATACCGGTGCGATGACGGAATCGCCATCGGCATTCATTGAAAGGCACCCGTATTGGCCGGTGGAAGCGCGTCGCCAGAGCGTTGCGTGCGTTCCGCAGCTGCGCGCCATCATTGACTCCCGCTTCTGGTCGTAGGCACGGAACAATTTGGCGTCCCGGGCGCCGACGACTTGCCCCGCAACGAAACTTGCGCCGACAAGTGCCGCGACGAGGAGCGCTAAACCGAGTTTGTGCGCACCCATGGTCAGTTGCGCTCCTGACCCTGGCGGACCAACTCGTTGAAAGAGTGCGGAGCGCCTTGTGTGCTGGAGGGGTCCGCGATGACAAGGAGCTTCGCGTAATGCGAGCGCTGCTCGCGGCGGCCTTCCAAGTAGGACTCCAGGGCAACCCTGTATTCGCGGACCGTGAGCACGCCGAAATGGCTGGCCGCCCAGCGCTCGAAGTCCTCGTGCTCGGAACTTTGGTCTGGACGGGTGGTTGCTGCGTTGTCGGTTGCTGTTTTCACACCGTATCTCCATGTGCTGTGGTCAGGCGACATGGAAATAATACGGATGTATTTTTACCTGGTCAATACAAAAGTATTTTTGGCGGGCGCAGGTCCGTTGCCCTATGCGGTCAGGTCTTTGTCCAGAACTCGGGATTTGTCCAAATAACGCGGTCGCTCAGCCTCCACCAGCGGCCGAACCGCTGGGGCGGGGCGTCATGCCCTTTTGGCGGCGGCTATTCGCGCCAGTTTCAGGCGCACGATAGCCGCAATCTCCTCTCGGTCATCCGTAGATAACCCCGCGTAGTCCTCTGGCGTTATGTCCGCAGGAAATGGCCAGAATGGAGCCGTCTCCCCACGGCCCGTCTCTAGCCATTCTGGGCGTACACCCAGCACTGCGGCAATCCGTACCAGGTAGCGGGATCCTTCGTTCCGTCCCGCTTCTATATGTCCGATCGTGCCTTGTGACAGTCCGACGCGCTTAGCGAGGTCGCCTTGCGTCAAGCCTTTCGATTTGCGTGCCTCGCGGATTCGGTCGCCGATGGAGCTCATGTCCCGATTGTCGGGGACAGAGCTAATACATCGGTATTCAAGTTCCGGTTGCTGAGAAAAATACATAAGTATTAGAATGCGCCATGGACACGAAAGACGTCGTCGCGGAACTGCGCAGCCTGGGTAAGTCCCAGGCTGCGATTGCAGCAGAGTGCCAACTCTCCCAGGGCGCCATCTCGCACATAGAGACAGGGCGAAGGAAGGAGGTGCGGGCGAGTACGCACGCGAAGTTGATGGCGGCCCTGCGTAAAGCCCGGCAGGCGCATGCCGCTGGACTTGCCGCAAATAAACCTTAGCGGCCGCGGTTGTTCTGTTGCAGCGCATCGTAGCCGCGCTGCTCATCAGTAAATACGTTCGGAGACAGTGCACATGAACATCCTTGATGCGGCGTACGCAACGGTCCACGACTACCCCGGTGGAAGCGAGTCACTCGGGCCGCGGGTGAACGTCTCTGCCGCGGTGCTACGCAACAAGGTCAACCCGAACAACGACACCCATCACCTTACGGTGGCCGAGGCGCAACGCATAGTCGGCGTCACAGGCGATATGCGAATGATTGAGGCTTGGGCCCGCGAGCATGGCCGCGTGGTGGTCAAGGTTCCAGGCGCAGACGAGTGCGTGTCGGACATGGATGTTTTGACCGAGGTCGTATCGATGAACGTGCAGGTAGGGCACTACATGCAGGCCATTCATGCGGCGCTTGCCGACGGAAAGGTCGACAAGGCGGAGATCGCCACGATCCGAGAGAAGGCGATGGAAACTCAAGCAGAGGTCGCGCGACTGGTCGCTTGTCTCGAAGGGATGGCAGAATCGTGAGCGCTCCGCTGGTCAGTCCGAGAGAGCGAGTCGGAGGCAGGCCTCGCGGCACGCTCGGCCCCTTAGCACGCCAAATGCTCGATGCTATTGCTACTGATGGCAATACAGCGCTCGAGCTCGCACAGGCATTGCAGATCAGCGTTCGCGCGGTTCGGTACACCTGCTGCCGCCTGGAAGCCGCCGGCTTGCTGAGGGACGGCGGGCGAGTGCCCGTCGCAGGTGCTCGACGGCCCGCGATCCGCTATATGCGGCGCGACTCGCGTTTGCCGGGCATATCTTTGCCCGCCGGATTCTTCACCGCATGACGGCCGATCTTTTCGGCGCGCCTGCGCCACTTCGCCAGCCCGCCGGCAGGAAGCCGGCGACGACAGACGATAAGCGCTGGGTGCCCCCGATCAATCGAATGGTGCAATTGCCGGGTGGCCCAGCTTTCTATCACGTGGGCAGTCGGGCGCTCACGCGGGATGAGCTATACCGGCTGACGGATTTTCGCCGTGCTGAACGCGAACGTCCGGACGACGACATCATTGTCATTCTTGATTGCCATCACGAGCCAGCCAGGGTGTACCTGGTTGCGCTGCCAATAAATCATCCCTCTCGCCTCGGTGCAGACGGGCGCCCTGATCCTTTGCGTCAGCCATTCTGGAAGCACGGAGAAGTGTTGCACATCCGGCCTTCAGGTCGCGCACCTCCGTAGCTGTATTGGTAGGAAGGGGCGAAGAGGCTGAATACGCGGTTACCCCTTCCGAAATGGCTCCAAACCGGTCCCTGGGAGCAGCGTGGGTGCGAAAGGCTAGAGCGCGGGAGGGGCGTCTGTACGGACGTCGACAGTCTGGCCGACCACGGGGGCGTACACCGCTCGTGGGCCCTTCTGCATACGGTCGGCTCCGGCGCGGCAATGCAACAGGTCGAGCGCGATGGGTAGGGGGTGCTCCGCCCATCGCACCGATCTCACCAGCACAGCAATCGACATTGAACCAATGGTGTATCAGGGACACGGGGTATCTCATGAACGTTCTAAAGCTCTTCTCAGATGAAAAATCCGCGCGGGCGAAGCAATCAGACCCGGCGCCGGCGCATTCGTTCGAGCAATTTTGGGCCGCATGGCCGCGCCGGACCGCGAAACGTGCGGCGCAGAAGGCCTGGGCGCGCATGACACCAGACGAGCAGGCGCAGGCCATGGAGGCGCTGCCGCAGCATGTCAGATACTGGCGCGTCACCGGAACCGAATCGCAGTACATCCCGCACCCGGCCACTTGGCTTAACGGAGCACGTTGGGAAGATGAAATCGAGTTGCCCCAGAAGGCCGCGCCGGCACAACGAGAGTCGGGCCCTGGCTGGTGGACGTCGCACTCGCTCATGGAACGAAAGGGGCGCGATGTCGGGGTGGGGCCTGCCCGCGCGGGCGAAACGACCGACCAGTACCGTGCCCGAATTCAGCAGGCCATCGAGGAACAGGTGCGTTTTGGCAAGGTGGCGTGATGCAGCGGATCGAGTGGGTGCACCGGCGATTCGAGCAGTGGGCGCTTTGGGCCCATGGAACCGGAGGAGCCTATGGTGCGGGCGCGATGTTTAACGCGAACCGCGTGGACCAGACAGATGACGTCCGCGCCGGCATGCGTAACACGGATCCCGCGTTCAATGCTGAAGCCTTGGAGACGGATCGCGCTGTTGCACAACTGCCCGACGATTTGAAGCGGGCCGTAATCGGCGCGTACGTCTGGGAAGGCGGCATGCAGGTCGTCGCGGAAAAGCTAAAGTGCACGCGCGCGACGCTGCACCGGCGACTGTGCTGTGCGGACAGGCGTGTGGTCGAATGGATCGACGCCCGCCGGGCGAGGGAAGCGGAGCTTCGCAAGAGAGGGGTTTTTGCAACTTATACATGACCCCCCATAATCCGCTACATTCCTGCGGAGCCCGCGACCTGAGAGAGATTCAGGCGCGGGTTTTTCGTTTGGCAGTGCCCGTAGGCGCAATCGGCAGGGCTTCCCCATGAGCCCGAGTCCCCCGCTGTGGCCCGCAGTTGAATTGCGTCAGGGCTTCTAACATGCCAACTGCTCGTCCACGTCCTTGTCGACACCCGGGGTGTGGGGCATTGGTGCGCGGTGGTGGGCTTTGCCCTGTCCATGATGCCGCGCGCCAGCGATTGCAACGCGAGCAGGACCAAGCACGGGGCAGTGCGGCCGCACGTGGATACACGTCCCGGTGGCGGAAGGCAAGCCAGACTTTCCTCAAGCAAAACCCACTTTGCGTGCACTGTGCCGCAGCAGGTCGAATCGAAGAGGCGCGGCTTACGGACCATGTCGTGCCGCATCGTCTGGGCCAGGCACTGGACGCGGGCAATCAAGACCTCATCGCGGTGGCGCAGCGCCTCTTCTGGGACACGTCGAACTGGCAGGGCCTGTGCTGGTCTTGTCACTCGATCAAGACGGCGCGGGAGGACGGCGGCTTCGGGCATCCGGCCCTGCGGCGTCATGGCTATTGATGCCCAGGCGGGCGGGACACGGCGGTGCACGGACGGTAGGGGGGTTGAAAGTTCGCGAGTTCGCGACTGAGACCGTCTGCCCAGCTGCGAATTTATGGAGCGTAGTTTTAGGAGGGGGGGGGTCAAACGGTCCTCTCATCAGGATTGGCGTAAGGCGTACCTCCTTAGGTGAACGCGATAGAGGCACACATGAACGGCAACCCTCCGAACCTGACGGTGATCCCGGGTGGCGGCGGAAAGGCGCCGGCAGCTGCGGTTTCGCAAGTGCAATCGCCGGACCGGCCGCCCGGCAACATGAGCGCGGAAGAGATCGAGGTCTGGAACTACATTTGCGCGCAGCTGCGAGAGGCGGGCATTGAGCACACCACGTTCGGGCTTGCCGCGGCGATCGTCTGCAAGCTGTACGTGGCTTGGCTGCGGGCTACCGCCAAGCTTGAGAATGTAATGGCCGAAGGGGACGGCTCGTACATGGTGAAAACGCCCAACGGCTACGAGCAGCCTCACCAGGCCTTCTATGTGGCGCAGGGCCTGCGTAAAGAACTCCTGACCTATCTGCCCGAATGCTGTCTGACAATCCCATCCTTCGCGAACGTCCGAAGCAAGCTGGGCGGCGGCGGGCAGCTCGATCTGCCGTTCGGCTCCCTGGTGGGCCACGCGAACGCGGATCGAAAAAGCTACTCGCACGGATAACGCCGCTCGCCGCGGAGGTCTGGGACACGGATTACGGGCTTCCGGTCTTGCGCGGCGACATCCTGGTCGGCAGGCTGACGTACCTGGCTGTCGCGCGGCATTACCAGGACTTGCTGGACGGACCGGCGCGTGGGCTGGAATTCAGTCCCGGGCACGCCTGGCATGTAATCGACTTCATTGAGCAGCACTTCGTCCACATTCGCGGACCGCTTGCCAGGAAACCGGTGTTGCTTGATCCGTGGCAGAAGTTCTGGACCGCAGTGCTGTATGGCTGGCTGCGGGCCGAAACTGGCCTACGCCGGTTCCTGACTGGCTACGAGGAGGTCGCGCGTAAGAACGGCAAGAGCACGTGGAAGGCGCCGCAGGCCGTCTACATGTTCATGATGGACGGGGAAATAGGGGCCGAGGTTTACACCATCGCCACCACGCGGGACCAGGCCATGGCGATTTTCAAGCCGGCGCTGGATAACGTGAAACGGTGGGCGCGTGAGTCGCCAGGCATCGCCAAGAGCTTCAAGATTCACGACGGCAAGAACCAGGAGCAGATTTCCTTCGATTCGTCGGAGCTTCGCCCGTTGCCAGCGAACGCGGACGCGCTGGACGGCAAGAATCCTCACGCGACGTTCGTCGACGAGCTGCATGCGCACAAAACGCCCGAGGTCTGGGAGGTCATGGAAAGCGCGCGCGGCTCGCGCACTCAGCCGATGCAGTCAGCGATAACGACCGCCGGCTTCATCCTGGATGGCGTGTGCATGGATGTGCGGCGGTACCTGATCAGCCTGCTCGAGGGAACGCGCCAGGACGATTCGTTCTTTGGCTACATCTACACGCTGGACGAAGGGGACGATCCTCTGGCCGAAAAGAATTGGCCGAAGGCGAATCCCGGGCTGGGCCGGTCCAAGACGTGGGAATACATGCGGGCCATGGCGAGGAAGGCGGCCGCGCTACCTAGCGCGATGGCCAATTTCAAGACCAAGGACCTGAACATCTGGTGCAACGACGCCGAGGGCTGGATTGACCTCGACGTCTGGGACAAGGGCGGCAAGAAATTCGACCCGCTGGATCTGCGCGGAAGGCGGTGCTTCGGTGGAATGGACCTATCGGCAACGCGGGATCTTACCGCCTTCGCGCTGGTCTTTCCGCCGGACGGTGACGATCCATACTGGTATGTGCTGGTCTGGACTTACTGCCCGAGGGCCAAGGTGGAAGAGCAGTCGAAGGACGATGCAACGCCGTATGAGGCCTGGGAGCAGAGCGGCCATCTGACGGTGACCGACGGCGATATCACCGACTACGAGCCCATGCGCAAGCAGATCCTGGCGGCATCCAATCTGTATGACCTGGTGGAGCTGGCGTATGACAAGTGGAACGCGACACACCTGGTCAATCAGCTCAGTGACGATGGGGTCCCGCTGGTGGAGGTGCCGCAGAACACAGCAGGCATGTACCCGGGGTCGAAAAGGCTTGAAGAGCTGGTCTACGGTAAGCGGATGAGACACGGCGCGAATCCGGTGCTCAGGTCGGCCGCCGCCAATGTGTCACTGCTGTTCGACACCAACGGAAATTTCCGTCCGGACAAAAAGAAATCCAGTCCGCGCGGGCGTATCGACCCGGTGGTGGCGACCGTACTGGCGTTGAGCCGGGCCGCAGTTTATGTGCAGGAGGACTTGTCGGGCTTCTTCGGAAACCCGATTGTCGTCTGACCGTCAACCTATCAATGAGGCGGACCGAATGAAGGTTGCCATTCTGGTGCTGGTCATGCTTCTGGTCGTGGCCATTGCCATGCTTTGCGCCGGCGTGTTCTTGCTGGCTGGGCTCGGGTGGTGCCTTGTCACTGGTGCTCTCGTGGCCTTCGTTATCGCGAGCTTTCTATTCCGCAGCGTGCGGAGGGCCATAAATGCCTGAACGTGGATTCATGCAGGTCCTGGCCGGCGGCCTTGCCGCTTCGGCCAAGACGGCGGGACAGCCGTCGCTGAAGTCCAGCGTGGGCGCTTGGCTGGGCAAGCGCTTGGGCCTGACCAGCACCGACTTCTGGTCTGCCTGGGTGGGTGCCTCCAACAGCGGAAAGCCTGTGACTGCGCAGACTGCGCTGACGGTGTCCGCCGTCTGGAGTTGCGTGCACCTGATCGCCGAGACGCTGGCGACCCTGCCGTTGGATTTTTACCGGCGGACCAGTGGCGCGCCGGTGGAGGCGCCGGAACACCCGCTCCATGATCTGCTGAGGTTCCAGCCGAATGCTGATATGACCGCGGTGCAGTTCTGGGAGATGCTGGTCGCGTGCCTTCTGCTCTGGGGCAATTCGTTTGTCGAGATCGTGCGGCTCGGTGTGCGCGTGACGGCCCTGAACCCGCTGCTGCCGTGGCGCATGCAGGTGCGGCGCCTCACCGACGGCTCATTGGAGTACACGTACTCGGATCTGGATGGCAAGCAGCGCAAGATCGCCGAAGCGGACATGTGGCACATCGCCGCCTTCAGTCTGGACGGCGTCCTGGGAATGTCCACAATCCGATACGGGGCCAATGTCTTTGGCGCTGCCATGGCGGCTGACGAGGCGAGCGCGAAGGTCTTCGCAAACGGGCTGAACGTCGGTGGCGTGCTTTCGACGGAGCAGATCCTCACCAGGAAGCAGCGGGACGAGTATCGCGAGGACATGGAGGCGCGGTTCTCGGGCGCGTTGAACGCCGGAAAGACCTTGGTGCTCGAAGCCGGAATGAAGTATCAGCAGGTGCCGATGAATCCTGAGGACGCACAGTTGTTGGCCACGCGGGGCTTCAATGTCGAAGAGGTCTGCAGGTGGTTCCGTGTATTTCCGTGGATGGTCGGGCATACCGAGAAGAGTACTAGCTGGGGCACTGGGATCGAGCAGCAGCTGATCGCGTTCCTGACGTTCACACTGCGACCCTGGCTGACGCGGATCGAACAGTCAATCCGGAAGTCGCTTCTGCCCAGTGGTCAACGTTCCGTCTTCTACGCCAAGTTCTCGGTCGAAGGGCTGTTGCGCGCCGACAGCGCTGCGCGCGCGTCCTTCTATTCCGTCATGACCCAAAACGGCATCTACTCGCGCGACGATTGCCGGGAGAAGGAAAACATGCCGCGGCGCGGCGGCAATGCCGACGTGCTGACGGTGCAGTCCAATCTCCTGCCCATCGATCAATTGGGCAAGGCCAGCAGCAGCGACCAGCAAGCCAGAGCAGCGCTTACGGCATGGCTGAACGACGACGGGAACACGGGAGCAACCCAATGAACCACAAAGCCGCATCCCTAAAGATCAGGGATTTCGATCTGCACGTAAAGGCCGTCTCCGATGACGGCCTTTTTTCTGGCTACGGGTCCGTATTCGGGGTGGTCGATAGCTACAACGAAGTCGTGGCGCCCGGTGCGTTCGCCGAAAGCCTGGCGGAGATTAAAGATCGTGGGCGGCCTGTGCCGGTGCTGTGGCAGCACCGCAGCGGCGAGCCCATCGGCGTCTACGACGGATTGTCCGAGGATGGACATGGCCTGAAGGTCGATGGGCGGCTGTTGACGGGGCAGGTGGCCCGGGCGACGGAGGCCCACGCGCTCATGAAGGCGAACGCCGTCTCCGGCCTATCGATTGGCTACTACGTCCGCGAGGACAGCTACGACGAGAAGACGCGCGTTCGAACGCTCAAGCGGCTGGACCTGGTGGAGGTCAGCCTGGTGACGTTCCCGGCGAACGATGCGGCGCGGGTGGACGCGATCAAGTCGAAGCTCGCGCATGGCAGCTTGCCCACCATTCCCGAATTCGAACAGATCCTGCGCGAGGCAGGGTTTTCGAAGAGTCAGGCCGCGGTGATCGCCAATCGCGGGCTGAAACATCTGCTCGACCGGTGTGAGTCCGGGGGCGAGGCGAATGACAACATGGCCGGCCTGGTTAAGCAAATCGGCAGGCTCAATCTCCCTACTTTTTAAAGGAATCGCAATGGGTCGCTATAGCAACCTGGCACAACGTGGCGAACTGGGGCGCAAGAGCGCCGACAACGCCGGCCGTCTGGACGACCAGATCGAACTCAAGGCCATCGTCAAGGCGCTGAACGAGCGCGACGAGGAAATCAAGCTCTTCTGCGGCAAGGCCTCGGAAGAAATCAAAGCCCACGGGAAGGTGCTCGATGACACCAAGACGGTGATCGAGCAGCTTTCCAAGGGCGGTGTCGAACTCACCGAGCGCTTGGTCCAAGTCGAACAGAAGTTGGCGCGTCGAGCGGCTGCCAACGACGAATCGGTCAAGTCGATCGGTGAACAGTTTACCGACAGCGACGACTTTACGGCCTTGGCCGGCAAGGGCCGTGGCATCGCCCGCATGAACATCAAGGCGGTCACCAGCATTACCAGTGCGACGACCGGCACGGGCGGTGTCGGTGCGGCGATTCAGCCGACGCGCGTGCCTGGGGTGATCAGCGGCCCGGACCGTCCTTTCACAATCCGCGACCTGATCATGCCGGGCCGAACCAGCTCGAACTCGGTGGAGTTCGTGCAGGAGTCCGGTTACCAGAACATGGCCGCGCCGGTGGCGGAGGGCGGCGCCAAGCCGCAGTCGGACCTGTCGTTCGAACTGAAGACGACGACGGTCAAGACGCTGGCGCACTGGTTCCTGGCATCCAAGCAGGTGCTGGCGGATATTCCGTTGTTGCAAAGCTACATCAACGGCCGGGCCATCTATGGACTGAAGTACGTCGAGGAAAATCAAATTCTGGCGGGCGACGGCACGGGCCAGAACCTGCTCGGACTGATTCCGCAGGCCACGGCGTTCGACGATGCGCTGCGCCAAGCCGGTGACACCAAGATCGATACCATCCGGCGTGCGATCCTCCAGGTTCGTATCGCTGAATACCGCGCCAGCGGCATCGTACTGAATCCGGTGGACTGGGCAGACATCGAGCTGCAGAAGGACGAGCAGGGCCGGTACATCTGGGTCAACGTGGTCGAAGGGGGCGTGCCGCGCCTGTGGAAGTTGCCCGTGGTCGATACGACCGCGGTCGCGGAGGGCGAGTTCCTGGTCGGCGCCTTCGATATCGCCGCCCAGGTCTTCGACCGGGAAGACGCTGCGGTTGAAGTGTCGACGGAAGACAGCGACAACTTCCGCAAGAACATGGTGACGATCCGGGCCGAGGAGCGTTTGGCGCTGGCGGTCTATCGTCCGGAGTCTTTTGTGCACGGCGATTTCGCCGCGCCGTCCGGCGGCTGATACCGCGCCCCTTGTGAACCGAAGAGGCGGGGCCGGGCAACCGGCCCCGAATGCAGATGGGAATACAAGATAAAGTTGTTGTCGCCACCGTCAAGGGTTTCAACAATGGTGACGAATACGTCGGCCGAGGCCAAGTGATCTCCGTGTCCGAGGGCCGCGCACGCGAGCTGGAGGCCAACGGCCTGATTACCCGTGACGCGGCTGTGGTAAGGCTGGCGCAGGGCGACAACAAGCCGGTGCATCGGGCATCTCGAAGGGCCTCCAGTGCGGCAATCAAACGAGCGTCGACGCCATTCAATAAGAGGGCCGCTGATGCGGAACACAACCCTTCGGAAAAATCGCCCAACAAGCAGGCTCAAGCGGCTCAATCTCCGCTAACAACAGACCCGGCTGATAAGGGCGGTCCTGGCGGCTCCGTCGGGCCAAATGCTGCTTTAGCTGACAACGGAGCTTCTGCAGCTGCGGGCGGGCAAGAGGCGGCTGGCGTGTCCAGCGGCGCGAACGGGTCCGCCCCCAATCTGGCGTCGGACGCTGGCGCCGGTGGGTTCGAAAGCAAGGTTGGCTGAACATGGCGCTCGTGACGACGCAACAAGCGCTTGCGCATCTGCGGGCTGATAGCTCGGAAGATATCTCGATCTATCTCGCCGCGGCTGAGGAGGCCGCGATCGCCTTTCTCAATCGCCAAGTGTACGAGTCCTCAGAGGCGCTTGAAGCCGCTGTGCTGGCCGGCACGGCAGGCGATGACCCCATCGTGGTAACAGGAGCAGTAAAAGCGGCCATTCTCTTGATCCTTGGACATTTGTACCGGAACAGGGAGGACGTCCTGGCCGAACAGAGCGCAACGGCAATTGAACTGCCTATGGGGTCTCGTGCGCTTCTTCAGCCTTTCCGAATCTGGGTAGGGGTGTAACGTGGGACTCGCCGCAGGAAGCCTTAATCGGCGTCTGCGCTTGCAGCGACCGGAACAGCAAGAGAACGCAGCGAATGAGCCAGATCCCTTGTGGGTCGATGTAGGCTCTGTCTGGGCGTCGATCAAGCACACGTCTGGCTTGAAGACGATCATGGCTGGCGAGAACACGCTCATTGCGAGGGTCAGCATCCGGGTGCGCTACCGGAGGGACATCATCATGGGTATGCGCGCAATACACGGAGACGACGTTTACGTCGTCGAAGCGACGCTTCCAGATGTGGACCGCCGGGAGTACCTTGACTTGGTTTGCCGGCTCCTGTCGCCCCAGGAGGTGTAGGCATGAAGAACGGACGCAGATATGCACCGAACAGCGTATCGTTTGCCTTCGAAGGAGACATCGTTTCACAGGTCGGTGAATTCTTTGAGCGTATCAAGAGCGAGGCTGTACGGCCCGCTGCGCACGCAATGGCACTGGTGCTGTACGACGAAATGCGTGCGCGTGTGCCCGTTCAGATGGGCACGTTGCAGGCCGCCATATACCGCTGGTTCGACGAAGCCGATTCCGGCCGAGATCGCAAGACCTACATTGTCGGCGTGAACAAGCGCAAGGCGCCTCACTGGTGGGTGGTCGAACATGGATACTGGCGACGCCATGCGGTCGTCAAGCTGCCGTCCGGTGAGTGGGTGACCATCAATAGCCGACCGCTCAAGGTGCCGGTGTTCGTGCCAGGCCAGCCGTATCTGCGGGTGTCGGTTGATGCCAAGCTTACCGCCGCGGTTGAGGCTGGACGCCGACGCCTGGCGGAGAAGATTCAGGAAATCCAGAATGCTTGAATCCATCATGGTTGAGGTGGTGGGGCCGCTGGTGAGCCAGCGCGTGTTCCCGGATACCGCTCCTGCCAATACTCCGTTGCCCTTCGTGATCTACCAGAAAGTCGGTGGTGTCGAGCCGGTGTTCATCGACGGCATGCTGCCGGACAAGGAAAACGCCCGCGTGCAGGTCGTTGTGTGGGCGCGCAAGCGCAGCGAAGCCTCGATCCTCATGCGTGGCATTAAGGCTGCGCTGTGCGGCCCGCCTACGCTTGCCGTTCCAGCCGGGGCGGATATCGCGCGAAATGACGAGACGCCGGGCTTTCGGGGTGCGCAGCAAGATTTCAGCATTTGGTATACGGCCCTATGACCGCTCCTGCAACTCTGGTCCATACGACCGTGCATATGTCGGCCACGGTGCCCTCCGTCTTCACGCTGGAGGCCTACGAGGCGCTCGCGTTCACGCAGGTGCACGGCGTCCGCGCCATCGGCTCTCTGACGCGGCAGTATCAGACCGCCATTTTTACGCCACTCGCTGGTGGCGTCCCCCGGCAGCGTCGCGTGGCGCGCGCGCCGCAGTCGCTGCAACTGGACCTGTACCGTATCGATGACGAGGGTCAGGCGATGCTGCGCGCCGCTATCGATCGGGACGCGCCTTACTCGTTCCGCATCACGTTACCCGGCCTGGGCGCCCACTATTTCACGGCCCGCGCGTCCAGTCGTGCGCTTGGCATGGGGTCAGTCACCGACACGGCCGCCACCTCCATCACACTCGAAATCGAGAGCGAAATCCTCGAACCCCTCTGAATCGCCTGCGCAACCAGGCGCGCTGCCCTCCTTGGGGCACAACCATCCAACCCACCACCGGTGGGATTTTTTTCGTCCCTTGATTGGAGCAATCCCATGTCTGTATCTCTTCCCAATGGCGTCATCCTGGCGCTCGCCACCGCCTACGGCGCGGTAAAGAACATTACCGCGCTGACGAATGCTGCGCCCGCAGTAGCCACCAGTGCCGCGCACGGCCTCAGCGATGGCGCCCTCATCGAAGTAAAGTCCGGCTGGCAGAAGCTGAATGACCGCGTCTTCCGCATCGACGACTCGACCACAGGTGCCTTCTCGCTCGAAGGGACTGACACGACCTCGCAGACGATCTACCCCGGCGGTACCGGTGTGGGCTCGCTGCGGGAAGTCACCGCGTGGACGCAAATTTCCCAGGTGACGGACACGTCGACATCGGGCGGCGACATGCAATTCGCCACGTTCAGCTTCCTGGAGAACGACTTCGAGTCGCAGATCCCGACGCAGGCCAGCGCGCAGTCGTTCACGCTGACCATAGCGGACGACCCTACGCTGGCCGGCTACAAAGCATTGCAAGCCGCCGCCGAGAAGCGTGACGTGCGAGCGCTGCGAATCACTTTTCCCAATGGCTCGGTGATTCTCTACAACGGTTATGTGTCGTTCAACGAGACGCCCACCATGACCAAAGGGCAAGTGATGGCCGTGCAGGCGACGTTCTCCTTGCTCTCGCGGCCCGTTCGCTACGCCGCGCCGCAAGCCTAAACACGCGCCCACCTCGGCCGCGCCGCCCTCATTGGCGCGGCCGCCCCAGTCAAGACCTCACGCCCTACCCAAAGGACAATCTCATGGCCGGCAAGATCAAATTCACGCTCACTCCGCAGCCTACTTTCAAGCACAAGGTGCCGATGCCCATTCCGGGCGCAGGCTTCGCTGAAGTCGAAATCACGTTCAAGCATCGCAGCAAGGCGGAGTTCAAGGAGTTCATGGAGCGCGCAAAGGAGCAGGACGACGATGTGGCTCTGGTGATGGACGTCGCCAGCGGCTGGGAGCTGCAGGAGCCCTTCGATCAAGAGCACGTCGGCAAGCTGGTGGACAGCTACGTCGGTGCCGCCCGGGCGATCTTCACGGCCTACGTGGACGAGCTGATCAAGGCCCGAGTGGGAAACTGATCGCCCTGGGCGCAGCGCTCTACGCCAAAGGCCCTGACCCCAATGAGCTGGCGGCCTTCGGCTTGACGCTAGACGACGTGGCCGGACCTCCCGTTGAGGTTTGGCCAGGTCACGAGGAAGCGCTCTCCTTGTTCCTGTCCATACGCACACAGTGGCGTGTGGGCATGGCCGGCGCCACGGGGCTGGATTACGGCGTGCTTTTCCACAAGATGGATCGCATGGGGCTCTCGCCCGAGCGTTACGAGGAGCTGGAGGAAGAGGTCCGGATCATGGAAAACGCGGCCCTCGACGAAATGTCCAAGAAGTAGCCCGCCCTGCCGGGCGTTTTTTACTGGAATCTGTTATGTCTGAAGTCATCGCGGAAGGCGTCGTCGCCGTCACGGGCGACGCATCTGGTCTCAGCGCCACCATGGCCGAGGTGACGCAGCAGACAGGCAAGGCAAAGCGGTCGATCGAGGATCTCGGCCGCGGTGCGTCGCAGAGTCTGACAAAGGCGGCCAGCGATGGCGACCAAGCCTCCCGAAAGATGGAGCGCTCGACTCAGAGCCTCATCAGCCAGATCGAACGCCAGATTGCCGTGACCCAGGCCGGCGCCAAGGGTACGGCGGAGTATTTCCAGGCCATCGCAAAGCAGCGCGGCGTGGATCCGAACCAGTTGAAGCCGTACCTGGATCAATTGAATTCGGTGACCGCGGCGCAGGGCCAGGCCGGCATGTCGGCGAAGGCGCTGTTGGCGGCCACGCGGGGATTGCCGGCTCAGTTCACTGATATAGCGGTATCCCTCCAAGGCGGGCAGCGTCCTCTAACGGTGTTGCTGCAGCAGGGCGGACAGCTGAAGGATCTGTTCGGGGGCATAGCGCCCACGGCACGCGCCCTGACCGGATATATCGCCGGCATGGTCAATCCGCTCACCCTGGTCGCCGGTGCTGCGGTCGCGCTGGCCGTTGCCTATTCTCAAGGCGCCAGTGAGGCGGAGCAGTTCAATCGGACCTTCATCCAGACGGGTGCGCTGGCCGGCAAAACGACTGGCGACCTGCAGCAGATGGCGCGCCGCATTGCCGATGTGGTCGGCACGCAGGGCCAGGCTGCCGCCGTCCTGGATCTGTTCGCGCGTAGCACCAAGGTGGGTGCCGAGAACATGGAGCAGTTCGCCCAGGCGGCGATCCGCTGGGAGAAGGTCACTGGCACCGCCGCGGAGGACACCGTCAAGGCGTTCCTCGATCTGGGCAAAGACCCACTCGACGCAGTGCTCAAGCTCAACGAGGGCATGAACTTCCTGACGGCCAGCACCTACGAGCAGATCCGCTCGCTGGAGCGCCAGGGGCAGAGTGCCCAGGCCGCGGCCGTGGCGCAGAAGGCATACGCCGACGCGCTGAATGACCGCGCGCCAAAGCTCGAGCAGAACCTCGGTGTGCTGGAGCGCGCCTGGGACCGCGTGAAGAATGTGGCGAAGGGTGCCTGGGACGCGATGCTCGATATCGGCCGTCCGGCATCGCTGGAGGACCGCATTTCCGCGCAGGCGGGTGTCGTGCAGAACCTCGGCGACAAGCTGTTGGCGCAGTCGTCACGAGGCCGCCCTACCGGGCAACTTGCGGCGCAGCTCGCCGCAGCTCAAGCGGAACAGGATCGCCTGGAGCGTCAGTATTACGCCGAGGCATCGGCGGCAGCCGCTGGCAAGTCTCAGCAGGAGGAACTGGCCCGCGCGACGTTCCGTGCCAGCTACCTGGACAGCGACAGCCGCAACTCGCCTTCGCAGCAGCGCGTGAAGGCGATCCAGCAGGAGCAGCAGGCATTCCAGAAGGCCATTGAGGGCCTGCGCGAGGGAACGCAGGAGTACCAGCAGGTCTACGAGGCCCACCGAACGGCGCTCGATGCGATCAACAAGAAATTCGAGGACAAGGGCACCGGGCCGACCGTAGCCGACACCGAGGCCGCGCGGCTGAACGCACGCATCGGTGAGGAAAAGGCGCTGTCCACCGAACTGGCGGAGCGCGGCCTGCAAACGAGCAAGTTGAACGAGTTCGAGCGCCGTGCCGCTGAGATTGGTGAGCTTCTGCAGGGCAACCTCAAGGGGCGAGTCCGTGCCAGCCTGGAGCACACGCAGGCGCTCGCCGCCGAGGCCGGCGCGCTGGTCCGTGCGAACACCGAAACCAAGGCGTTCCTTGAGTCGCGCGAAAAGTACCTCGATGGCGTGCGCGACGGCATCGCGAAGATCACGCAGGAAGCCCAGGCCACGGAGGACCAGGTTGCCACCTACGGTCTGAGCAAGGCTGCGCTGGAGCAACTGACCATCGCGCGCCTTGAAGAGCGCAAAGCGGCCCTGCAGGGCTTCGACGGGGCACAGGAAGAGATCGACCTGATCAACCAGGAGATCGATGCGCGGGAGCGCTTGGTGACGGCTGTGCGTGCCAAGGACGTGAAGGACGCACAGAAGAAAGCCAACGCCGATTTCGTACGGGATTGGGAAAAGACGGTCGACCAGTATGGTGACGTGTTCCGTCAGGGCTTCGCCGGCATGCTGAACAACGGTAAGGAAGGCTGGAAGGCGTTCACGACGTCGCTCGTGACGACTTTCAAGACCACGGTTGCCGATGTCATATACAAGATGTTCCTGCAGCCGATCGTGGTCAACATTGCCGCCAGCGTGTTGGGCCTGACTGGAACAAATGCATTGGCTTCAGGAGCCAGCGCACTTAGTTCGCTTGCTGGGTCCGGATCGTCGGGCGCTGCCGGCCTGGCCGGCGTCGGCCTGAACGCAACCAATGCATTCGGGCTGGTGCGCAACGCATACGGCGCACTGACCGGCGGCCTGACTGCATCGCTGGCTTCGGGCATCTCTTCGATTGGCAGCGCCATTGGCTCAACGGCCGCGCAGCAGTTCGCGCTCGGTATGACGGGACAGGGCGCGACGTTGGCCGCCGGCGTGGCGGGCCCTACCACGGCCGGCAGCACTGCTGCCGGGCTCGGTTCTAGCTTTGCCGGCGCCATCCCAGTTGTTGGCTGGATCGCCGCTGGCATGTTGGCCAGCCGGTCGCTCTATAAGCAGGGCTGGGATGCCGATAACGGGACGCTATCGGACTTCGGCAAATACAACCCAGTTACCGGCCCTTCAGTGTGGACGGACAAGATCCTGCGAAGCGCCGGCCTGGGTGGGGAGTTGGCGTCCATGCTATCCGGATCGTCGACCGTCGCCCGCCTATTCGGCATGGGCCCGGTGAAGTATGGCGACACCTCGCTGGTTGGAGACTTCGGCTCCCTTGGTTTCAGCGGCTACACCAGCACGCCATGGAAGCAGAAGGGCGGTCTGTTTCGCAGCAACAAGAGCGGCACGCAGATCGGTACGCTCGACGATTCGTTCATTGACCAGGTGAGCACCGCTTTCGACCAGATGAAGGCGAACGCGGCCGCCATGGCGCAAGTCGTAGGCGTGTCTGCTAAGTCGCTGGACACCTACAGCGAGCAGATCCGCGTGACGCTCGGCGAAGACGAAGAGGCGAACCAGAAACTCATCGAGGACGCTATCTCGTCGGTGGGCGAGAACCTGGTCCGCTCACTGGTCCCCAACATTGCCGATTTCGCAAAGGAGGGCGAGACGGCCTCAGCAACGCTGGCGCGCCTGGGCACGAACCTGACGGCGGTCAACCAATCGCTGAAATTGCTGGACCTGAAGCTGTTCGACGTGTCGGTCACGGGGGCGGCGACGGCCACCAAGCTGGCGGACGCATTCGGCGGCATCGATGCGATGACCCAGGCCACGCAGCAGTATTACCAGCAATATTACTCGGAGGCGGAGCGGGCCAAGTTGAGCCTCGCCTCCATGAACGACCAGCTCAAGGGGCTGAACATCGTCCTGCCCAACACCATGGAAGAATTCCGCGCCATGGTGTCCGCCCTGGACCTCACTTCAGACGCTGGCCAGGCCGCTTACGCCGCGCTCTTGACCGTGGCGCCTGAGTTTGCCGCGGTGGTGGAAGCGACGGCGCGGCAGGGGCAGGAGATGGCTGCGCGCATCCTGGCCGCCTATACGGGCCGCGGCGGGGTCGTGCCTGCCATGGACGCTGCTGCGCTCAGCGCGCTTGTGCTGGCGGACACGCTCCAGCAGACATCCGTTGTTTCCGGGCAAATCTCGCGGTTGTTCCTCGACCTGGATGCCGGTCTGCTGGACTTCCAAGGCTCCACTGCAAATCTGGATGGATCGCTTTCTGGTGCGCAGCAAGCAAGCGCCGATCTCGGTGATCAGATTGCCCTGCTGCAACAAGGCCTTGGTGGGACCATCATCGACTTCAAGTCGATGGGCGACGCACTGGCGGATGTCGACGCCGATGTGTTTGTGGCTACGCTCAACGCCGCATTCCAGCAGCTGGCTGACCGCATGAAGTCGCTGTTCGACTCCATTGGCAATGAGCGGATGGCCGTGCGGCAGTCGGCGCGTGACATCCTGGACCCGGCGCCTATGTCGCCTGCAGCAATTCGGCAGGCCATCGCTGGGATCAGCACGTCGCTGCCCAGCAACGCGGGACTCGTTCAGGCGACTGCAGCGCTGAACTGGGCCGGGGCCCAATCGGCCGGGGCGGTTGGCCAGCGCAATGTCGCGGAACAGGCATACGTCTCGACGGAAAGGGTGTACGAGGCCAACTATGCCGCGCTGAATGCCGCGCAGAAGACGAAGGATGATGCCCTCGCCCGCTTGCAAAAGCTGAATTGGGACATATATGCGCCCAAGACGGTAGGCTACAAAAAGGACAACTGGGAAGAGCTAGATCAGGCCCGCTCTATTGCTCAAGCGCAGCTTCCTGCTGCTCAGCAAGCTTACGACAACGCGATCGCAGCATTTATATCAGCGCAGAACACCTTCGCCAGCGGTCCCCAGGCCGTCGATGTGGGGCGGTTGCGCGACCAGTACGCGCAATCGGTCAGCGCCGCGGCCAGCGCGCAGGCAGCCGCTACGGAGGCCGCTCGCAATGCCAGGAACGAGCAGCTCGCCTACACCGACTCGCTCCAGCAGTTTGCGCTGAATGCGACGAAGTCGGTGGCGACGCTCAGCGACTTGCGGAATCAGACGGTCAAGTACTACGAGGCGCAGAAGGCGCTGGCGTCCGCTTTGTCTGAGGGTGCGGCCGCGCTTCGCAAAACGGTGAAGGATTACCGCGTCAGCCAGCTTGATCCTGAAGACCAGTTCGCGGTCATGCAGAGCGACTTCGCTCAGCTGTACGCCAAGGCAGCCGGCTCGGACGGCGATGCGCTAACCGGCTATGCGGACCAGTTGAACAGCATGCTCCAACCGCTGCTGGCCGCCGCCGGCGATGCCTTCTCGTCGGATACGCAGTACCAGGCATTCATCGCAACGACCCTGGCGCGCGCAGAAGCAATCGCGAAGCGAATGGACGCGGTGGCGCCGAAGGGGTACGAGCAAGAAAGCCTGGGGCTCCTGGGCCAGATCGACGCCACACTGGCTGCGCTGCAAAGCTCAGCCCTCAGTGGCGACCAGATCCTCACGAACGCGATCAACGCGGCGCGTGACGCCACGGTGAACGGGCTTCGTCAGGTAGTGAATGCGCTGATCGGCGCTCCGGTGGCGGCGTTTGCCACCGGTGGCGATCATGACGGCGGATTGCGACTCGTCGGTGAAAACGGCCCTGAGCTGGAGGTCACCGGGCCGTCGCGCATCTTCAATGCGCAGCAGACGCAGAGCATCCTCGCCGGTGGCTCCGATCAGGCGCAGCTGCTGGCGGCGCTGCGAGCGCTGTTGCAGGAGCAGCAGTCGCTGCGCGATGAGGTCCAGGGGCTGCGCGTCGAGGCTCGCGCCATGGCCAGCAACACGGCGAAAACCACGCGGCAGCTGGAGCGATTCGAAATGGAGGGCATGCCGGTACGCACCGACGCAGATGAGCCGCTTCACGTGGAGGTCCAAGCATGAAAGTGATCAAGCCCGTAGCTATTGGGCCGGCGCAACTGGTAAGTTCGAATGTGGCCGAGGACGACTATCCGACCTACAACGCTGCAACCAACTACCCCGTGGGCGCGAATGTCGTCTATCAATCGAATATCTACCAGTCGGTGCAGACGCCCAACACTGGCCACACCCCGGGCACGGACCCGCTCTATTGGGCTCTTTCAGGCCCCACGAACAAATGGGCCATGTTTGACGACCAGGTGAGCACGCAGACCGTGCGCGACAGTCCCCTGACGGTGGTGGTCAAGCCCGGGCTTGTGAACAGCCTGGCCTTGCTAGGGATGGAAGGATCGAAGGTCGAGGTAACGGGGCGCGATGGGCTCAATGGGCCGGTGATCTACACCACCGAGCGACGGCTGGAGGCGTCCATCGTCACCAACTGGTACGAGTACTTCTTCGAACCGTTCGCGCCATTGTCCGAAGTGGTGTTGACGGACTTGCCGGCTTACGGGAGCCTGCACTTAGCGGTGTCGATCATTGCGCTAAACGCTCAAGTGGCGTGCGGCGCGCTCATTCCTGGCACTGCGTACCTCATCGGTGACGGCGAGTATGGAGGAAGCGCCGGCATCATCGACTACAGTCGGAAGGACACGTCCGAAACCGGCAAGACGACATTTCGCAAGCGCAATTTCTCCCGCCGAATGTCGCAACGACTGTGGGTCGACGCGGCTCGGTTCAACGCCGTGTATCGCCTGCTGTCAGGGCTTCGCGCGACGCCCTGCGTATGGATTGGCGCCGAATCGGAAGAGCTTGGTCCGCTGACGATTTTTGGCTTCTACCGTGATTTCAGCATCGATATCGCCTATCCCTTGGTCAACTTCTGCAACCTTGAGATCGAAGGACTCACATAATGCCGATAACCCCATTGCCCGATCCGCCCAGCCGGAGCGATCCCGCGAACTTCCCCGAGCGCGCGGACGCGTTTATGGCCGCGCTGCCTCTGTTCGCACAACAAGCGAACACGCTCCAGCAACAGGTCAATCAGAAGGAGCAGGATGTCGCGAATAGCGCGACCGCGGCCGCGACGAGCGCGGAGCAGGCCGCCGGCAGCGCCTCAAGCGCCTCTCAGTCCGCAACGGGCGCCGCGCAGGCGCGCACCGATGCTCAGACGGCAGCCGGTGCGGCCGCTGGGAGCGCAGCCCAGGCGCAGGAATACTTCGAACAGATGCAGGTGGAGGGCGGACTGCCGGTATTCGCGGCCGCGAACCTGCCCACTTCGAACATTGGCTCCATATATGTGTCGGACGCTGGTCCGATGGAGTGGGATACCGCTGCGGCGCGGTATCTGCCGGTGTTTCGATTCGCCGAGTGCAGACTGGTGCTCGGCGCCGCTCCAAAATCCGTCAAGTTGGTCCGATACGGTGGCTCGCGCATCACCGTCAACGGAAAAGGCTATGTCATTCCGGCGGCGGGCATCGAAGCACAGTTCTCGCAGGCGGCGGCCGGGCTGATCTATTTCGTCTATCTCCGCGTAACCAATGGAGTACTCAACCTTCTCGCACTTCAGACCGCGCACGTCACAAACGCGGATGGCAGCGAGGTGGCGAGCGGGAACCCTGATTTTCTGCTGGTCGGAATGTTCCGAGTCAATGGGGCAGATCAGCTGCTGGACAGCACGACAGAGCGCGGGGTTGCGAGCTGGTTCAACCGCCGCAAGCAGATCGTCACGTCGACGATAAGCAACGCGTCCACTGCATCCTTAACTGGTGTGAGTGCCACCGCGCGGAATGTGCTGGCGTGGAAAGGGGAGTCCGTCGATGTGAGCCTGTGGGGCAATGGGACCAACACGCAAGCGCTGATGCCATCCTACGCGGTGATCACCGACCAGGGCGCGGCGCAGACCATCGAATCCACGGCGCAGCCCTCGGTCGCGAACCAGTTCCAGGCCTTCGCGCAGTCATTCGCCATTCCGGCGAATCAGGACGGGTTTTTCCAGCCCGGCGCTAGCATCCGCGTGGGCGGCGGAACCGGCACTTTCCAACTTCATCTTAGGGCGGAGGTCCTCATATGACCCAACAGAAGAGAATCGGCCCGACATTCGGGTTCGAGTTGGAGGCCGCAGGGCTGCTAGGCCTTCCGTTCCTATGGATGTCCGATGGAACAATCACTTTCGTTGGGGATCTGTCGGCAGCACAAAGAGATGCTGTTGTGGCTGTATATGCCTCCCACGATCCCGCGAAGGTGTTCGTGCCGCAAGAGGTCACACGCTACCAAGGCGAGGTGGTGATGCGCCGGCGCGGCTGGTGGGATGACGCTGATGCATTGTTCGCACTGCTTCCCGATGATGACGAACGGAAGATCGCCTGGCTTCGGGCGCCCACATGGCGGCGCGACAGTCCGTCATTGCGATACGCTGCCGAACAGATGGGGATTCCGGCGGACTTGCTCGATGACGCATTCGTGGAGGCGTCCCTGGTGCAGTAGCGCCTCTAGATTCATGTCACCCCAACCCGCTCCGGCGGGTTTTTTTTCGCCTGGAGAACGCATGACCAAGGAAGAATTCGCCGCCGCGGCTCTCTTATCGGACGCCCAGGCCGACCGATGGTATGTCCCGGTGCTGAACGCAATGGACGAGTTCAGCATTGATACGCCAACGCGCGTCGCCGCCTATCTCGCCCAGGTCGGGCATGAGAGCGGGGGCTTCATCCACACGAAAGAATTGTGGGGCCCCACCCCAGCCCAACAGAGGTACGAAGGCCGCCTCGACCTAGGGAACACGCAGCCTGGCGACGGCAAGAAGTACATGGGCCGCGGCCTCATTCAGATCACCGGCCGGTCCAACTATGCCAAGGTGGCCCGGGGACTCGGGGTCGACGTGTTGGGCAATCCGCAACTGTTGGAGCAGACGGACCTTGCGGCACGATCTGCGGCCTGGTGGTGGCAGGCTCATGGTTGCAATGGCCTTGCCGCATCAGGCGACTTCGAAGCGCTCACGAGGCGCATTAATGGCGGGTTGAACGGCTACGTGGACCGCATGCGGCGATGGAAAGTTGCGCGCGGCGTGTTGGGGGCGTGATGGAATCCGCAATCATGATGATCGCGACAGTCGCGGCTGATGCCTCCGCGGCGGCGGTATCCGGCGACGCGCTGTCTATCCCGCAGATCGCGGCATATGTCGTCGCCGCTCTGATCGGCGGCGGCGCGGCGTGGAAGGTGTTGCCCATCCTGCTCGCGCGCTTGGCGGTGTCTCTCGCGGGCGCCAAGTCCGAGAAGGACGCGATCGAGCGGCTCGAGGGCCAGTTGGAGGCCGCAAACAAAGAAGCCGACGAAGCGCGCAAAGCGGCCAACGACGCCTACAGGGAGCGAAACGACATCCTACGGGAGCTGGGCAACGTCAACGCACAGCTGGCGGGGTTAACCGAGCGTTCCAAGCTACAGGCGGACACGATTGACCGTCAGAACCAGTTGATCGACAAGCAGAACCAGCGGATCGATGACCTGACAACGCAGATCCGGCAATTGCAGCAGCAACTCCAGGAGGCCATCCATGGCAAAGCTCTTTAAATGGTGTGCCTGCCGGCATCCGCGCTTGGCACATTGGTGCCGCGTCGCTTATGCAGTGGCGCTCGTAGGCGCGATCTTCATAAGCGGCGCGGCGACTGGGTCGCTGTTCGCCTGGTCGAGGGCGCAGGACGTCATAACGGCACAGCGAGAGGACTATCAGGCGTCATTGGACCTGCTCACCGGGAGGGTGGTTACTGCGGCCACGGCCAGCAAAGATGCCGCAAGCAAAGCTGCGGCCGCCGCCGAAACGGCAAAGACCGCGACCCAGACTGCGCAGCAAGCGGCCGCTACGGCCAAGACGGCGGCGCGGGCGGCCGGCGAGGCCGGCACCGCTGCATCGGCCGCTTCGACGAAAGCTGGCCGCGCGGCATCGGTCGCGCAGGATGCCGCAGGAACACTGGATCGCGCATTGAACCAGCTCCCGCCGCCTCCGGCCGATGTTCCAGACTGGTTGAATACGCCATGAGCATCCTCGACACGATCAAGATTGCAACGGCCGGTACGTCTGGAATATGGGCGGCGGCTGGCGGAGCTGCGCTGGTGGGTGGCCTTGTCGTTGGTGGGTGGTGGCTGCACCACTCTGGCTACGAGTCGGGTAAGGCCGCCTGTGAGGCCGCGCATACGCTAGCGGACCTTCAGCAGTTCAAGGTCGAAACGGGACGGCTGTCGGATATCTCGACGCAGTTGGCCGTGCAAATAGACTCCCTGGCCAGCGCGACACCAACAGTTATCAAGGAATACCATGAAACCGTGGTTAAAGCACCTCTGCCTGCTGGCTGTGTCATTGACCCTGGCCGGCTGCGCAGCATCCAAGACGCAATCGCCAAGGCCGCCGTTTCCGGTCAACGTGGCTCAGCCGTGTCCCCCGGTTCCGGCATTCGATAGCCAGCACTGGGATGCCCTGGCAACGGCATACATGGAGTTGGTTTTCATGTACGGGCAATGCTCAGCGAAGCATGATGCGGCTGTAACGGCGTACGAAGACAAAAAAGCCGCCCCATAGGGCGGCTGTGGTGGCCGGTGCTGATCTCCGGCACAGTGGCGGCTGGTATTACATCCACTCCGCAGAAGCACGACGCAGCTATCTCAGCGTTCCACCGAGCTTCACGCAATCGATGGTGACGCCTTCGTCTAGGCGGTAGCTGTCTCCGGTGGCCACCGGCCGGGCCCAGGCCAATGCGCCGACGCGGTGCCCGCTCTTCACGTTCGCCACCACATCGGCGCCCGATCGGCGCGCCTCATCGGCGGCCACCTGCAGAACTTCGGTCGTTCCCCCGTACCAGCGCTTCGAACCGATCAGTTTGCCGATCGGCGTCGCCTTGACGTCCGTGGGCAGAGGGGTGGGCAGGAAGCACACAGGGCCACTGTATGGAGGCATCTGGACACTCTCCTTGGTTCGCTTCGTACTGCTGCGCGCGGCACAGCCGGCGAGCATTGTTGCGATAAGCAAGGCGGTTAGTGCAATGCGATAGGACACGTCGTCTCCCGCTTTGAATATTGGGCGGGATGCATTGTATTGCTAAACGTATCCACGTCGGGGCTGCCCTACCGATGCCGGAGTGCGGCGACTGCACCCGGCGGAGGTCAGCCCCTGTGCCTAACGGCCCAGCGCGCGGGCATTTGAGTCCGTGGCGGCTCGAATTCTTGAAGAAAGAGGGGCGCCCAACGGTCGTGCGGCAACACGACCGGCAAGCGCCAACATGCAGAGCAAGCTGCAAGCCAGCCGAGGCCCCCCACTCACGCGTGAGCGGGCCGAGGTTAACAGATTGGTTTGCAATGACCCAACCCATCATCCCTTGGATCGGAGGCAAGCGGCGCTTGGCCGATCGCATCCTCCCGTATTTCCCGGAGCACAGTTGCTACGTCGAACCATTTGCTGGCGGTGCGGCGCTTCTATTTGCTCGCGGCCTGCCTGCCGAGGTGGAAGTGCTGAACGACATCAACGGCGAGCTCGTCAATCTCTACCGGGTTGTGCAGCATCACTTGGAGGAATTCGTGCGCCAGTTCAAGTGGGCGCTTTCGTCTCGTCAGGTATTCAAATGGCAGAAGGAGACCCGTCCAGAGACCTTGACCGATATTCAGCGTGCAGCCCGCTTCTACTACCTGCAGCAGAACGCCTTCGGTGCACGCGTGGAGAGCCAGAGTTTCGGGACTGCAACCACGAGCCCACCGGGACTTAATCTGCTGCGACTTGAAGAGAGTCTGTCCGCGGCCCATCTGCGGCTCGCGAGCGTCTATATCGAGAACTTGCCATGGTGCGAGTGTGTCGAACGCTACGACCGACCGCACACGCTGTTCTACATGGACCCTCCGTACTGGAAAACAGAGGGATATGGTGTTGACTTCCCCTTCGAGGAATACGAGCGGATGGCGGCGCTACTTCCTCGATTGAAAGGCAGGGCCGTCATCAGCCTAAACGACCATCCTGATATCCGTTCGGTCTTTCGCGATTTTCCAATTGAACGGACCGATCTGCGTTACACGGTTGGCGGAGGTGCCGGCGTGGAGCGTGGCGAACTCCTCATATTCAGCTGGGATATTGCCTCAGAGCCGGCAAGCCTGCTGTAACTAGGATACCGACAGCTCAAGCTCTTTGCCCATTGTGGCCAGCGCTTGCGCAATCGTGTCGATCTTCGTGGCGTGCTCCAGGTTTACGATGCGGTTCACTTCCTGGGGCCGGGTACCCATGCGGCGCGCGAGTTCGGCCGGCGTGACGTGCTGGGCCAGCATTTCGTTGAGCAACAGAACCTTGGCCGAAACGCTGGCCGGTAGCGCCACCAGCACCTCACCGTCCCGAGCCTTGGATGGCGGAGGTACGGGGCGGCGGTCCTCGAAGTAGAAATCCATGGCTACCAGCAAAGCATCGGCGGCCATTTCGCGTGCTTCTTCCACCGTCTCGCCCGCTGAATTGGCTTCCGGTATATCCCGGAACGTAACGAGGTAGCCAACCGTGTCCGGCTCAATCTTGGCTGGATAGCGCAACATAATTCTCTCCCTGCATGGGGTGTGGTGATCGGCGAGCAGGAAGCCCCTTGCGGGGCCTCCCTTACTTCTTCAATCCAAGCTGCTTAAGGATCGTTCGCCTCAGCCCTTCGCCTATTTCTTGGCTACCGTGCCGAGGCAGGGTGGTTTGCTTGCCCTGGAAGTAGACTTTCGTGTGACTTGTGCCTTCTTTGAAAGTCGCCCCCTGGTCCGCGAGCCACCGTCTGAACTCGCTCTGCTTCACCGCACCTCCCTTATCCGTTGAACATGGGAGAAGTATAAACAAAAATGTTTATAAGAGCAAGAGGAATGTTCAGGGTCGCCTTCTGACGCGTTCGCCCGTCACCTTGCGCGCCGGCTTGTCCTCTCGCACGCCCTGGAAGGAAGCCTGCCGCAGGATGCCGCCGTCTGTGATCGTCGTGTATGCCACCTCCACGACAAGCTCAGGCCGGACCCAGTGCATGGTCGGCTTTGAATTGCCGCCCCAGCGGTCCGACAGCACGGGCTTTTCGATAAACGGCATTTCCTCGGTAGCCAGGGGCGTCAGGCGCTTCATCAGCATGTCGAGGGTGCTTCCGCTGAACCCAGTGCCTACGCGGCCCGAATAGCGCAGCCTGTCGCCTTCTCGCAAGCCGACGAGCAGGGCGCCGAAGGCGTTTCGCGATCCGCCTGGGTTGGTCCATCCGCCCACGACGAATTCCTGCCTGGGCCGGCATTTGAGCTTGATCCATGTGTCCGTGCGCCCCGCGCGGTAGGGCGCGTTCAGACGCTTGCCGATCAGGCCTTCTAGCTTCCGCTCGCAGGCCTGCGCGAGCAGCAACAGGGCATGGTCCCTGGAGTCCACCTCGGCGACCGTGCTGCGCATGATGGCGGCGTTCTCAGGCACCCCCGCCAGGACCGCCTGGAGTGCCTTTGTGCGCTCCACGAAGGGAAACTCCCGCAGGTCCTTCCCGTTCCAGTACGGGATATCGAATGCCACGTACTGCACCTGCTTGGCGACGCTCTTGTCCATGGCGTTCTGCAGGCGCTGGAAGCTGCTCACGCCGTGCTCGTCCATCACCACGATCTCGCCGTCGAGCCAGCCGGTACCGGCGATTTTCAGCGCCTCGATGCGCCGCACCAGGTCGGCGAGCTTCGGCGTCCAGTCCTTCGCCTCGCGGCTGAAGAACCGTACGCCGGACTCATCGATGCGACATAGCATGCGGTAGCCGTCGAACTTCAGCTCGTAGGCGTAGCCGCTCGGCGGCGGCCCGTCCACGAGCACGGCCAGCGGCGGCTTGATGAAGTCCGGCGGCTCTGGCATGGCCTACTTCTTCAGGATCGCGCGGACCTTGTCCACGGAATTGCTGCCGGCGTCCTTCACGGCCTGGCGCAGCTCGTCAGGCGTGCACCCGAACTCCTTGCTCCAGTACCGTAGCTCCCAGTCTTCATCCAGTGCGATGCGGGCGCGGTCGCGCGGGCCTCGGTCTTCAGGTCATCAGCCATTGTGTGCTCCTTAGGGTGAGATTCACCGTAGAGCAAGGGACATGCCGCCCCGGCCGCAACGGGAGCAGGAGCGGGCGGGACAATGGATCTGATCACCGAAGTTCTTACAGGCTACAGATTTGTTTTATGCGTGGATGTTGTATCGCCGTCGGGGCAGTACGGATGGACTGTAGAGGTGCGGCCGGACTGTCAGCGCCCATACGTCGCCCGAGCATCTGACCAGCTATTCCCTTCTGCCACAGCGGCAGCGCGCGCCGGCGTGTTCGAACTGAAGGAAGTGATCGCCGCCCATATCGCCGGCGCGCCGCCTATTTCGAAATCTGATCAGTAGAGACGCGCCCGCTTGCGTCGTTCCGCTACGCCCAGGTGATCCACCAGCCCTGATAGAAGCGGCGGCCGTCGATCTCTTCATAGCCGCGGACCATCATGCCGCGGTCAGAACCGAACGTCAGGAGCTGGGGCTCAAGGAGATCCGGAATACGGGCCGGGCGCGACGCCCCGAACTGCTCGAAGGACGCCACGGTCAGGATTGGCACCGCGCGCTTAAGGCCTTCGTGGTGGACGGTCTGCATGCGCACCGTACCTTTTATGGGCATGTCGAAGTCCTTGACCTGCAAGGGCTCGCCCATCCGGTGCGTTCGAATAATGTTGCACGTGAGCATGGTAGAGCATATCGATGTGCTGTATGGATAAACAGTATATCGCTCTATCCAAGTCCGAATGCAGCCCTGATTTCGTCCCCTGCGGAACCATCCTCATCCGTATACCGGTCGCCAATCGAGGCACAGTGGCCAACGATGGTCCGGGTGTACTCCAGGAGCTCTGGCGTCATTTCGCCGTCCGGCGGCAGGACGCCCACGGCGATGGCGACGGTGTGTAGGTCATCCTTGCTCAGCGATCCCGCTTTGCGGCCCATGGTCATTCCTCGTCGGTGGCGACTGCCGTCTTGACGACCGGTTCGGCCACCAGCTGGTCAGCCGGATAGGGATTCAGGAAATCCATGGTATTCGCAGCGCTGGCCGTCAGCCAGTCGCCGTACGCACCATCCGGCAGGATCACGACCATGCGCTTCTCATCGCCTGGCCGGTGGTAATCCTTGAATAGGGGATGGTGATCGGCGTTGATGGTCAGCATCGTGTAGCTCTCGATCCATTCGCCTGTCGGGGAGCGCCACTTATCCCACAGGCCGGCGATGCCGAGCGGCGCGCCGTCGGCCCTGGTGAACCTGGTCGCGACGGCCCTGCCGCTGCGCCAGTCCGGCTCAAACACGGCATCGGCCGGGATGATGCAGTGCTGGGCACGACGCCAGGCATTGCCGAACGTGAACGACTTGGCGGCGCTCTCGGATCTAGCGTTGAAGGTGGACAGCTTCTGCGCCTTGTCGGCGTTGTCCGGTCGCGTCATGGCCGAAATAAGCCCCCAGCGCCCAACCACCGCCTCACGCTCCGGCACGGCCTCGTCGCCCGACTCCCATTCAGCCGGCCGGCGCACGAACACGCCCGGGTACTTCGGCCACATGTCCGACTTTGGAATCGGGATGCCGCGAGCGCGGAAGTAACGCTCCATCTGCTCGGCTTTCTTCAGGGCGGTGTAGTGGGAGCACATCTAAACGGCGTCGCCGCTATAACCGGCAAGGTGCTTGTCATGACGGTTGATGGGGCGTGTCTCGGCATCAACCCGCATCTTTGCTAAGTACGTCCGCCGAACTCGCTCGGCCGCTTGGGCTTCAGAAAGCGCGTCTCTGCTCCGCTCTATCGACAGGAGAGCAAAGCAAGACTGCACAAGTCCCCCAACCCAGAATCCAATGGATCCCAGTATCAGGTAGGCTAGCCAGCCACCTGTATATGCTTGCCCTGCTGGCAGCTTGACGAACTCGTTTGCAAGGAGCGTTCCAACGCCAACGACCGCATTGAGTGCAATGGAGACGACGATTTGAATCTTGTAGCGGTGGGTTCTTCTTTGGACCGTGGTTCGCTGCTCGCTGCGAAGATCGTCAAGTTTTTCTAAGGATCCCATCCGACTGTAAGCCGTGGCCCACAGCACAGTGAGAAGCGTCCCAGCGGCGCCTAAAGCCGTAGACGGCACCGCTCCCGACGCCAAGTCGCATACGACCGCGGGGAGCCATTTATTTAGCCCCAAACCTGCGACCAAAGCAATGAGTACGCCGAGCAGTCTCATGCATTAAACGTCGACGTTGATTTGGCCACTATGAATGAGTGACTCGAGCCATTTCGCCATTTCTTCATATGCTTCAGTTTGAACAAGTTGCCCATCGAAGCTCCCAATCGACTTACGATCGTGGATATAGAAATCCTCGTTGCGCAGTGTGCCGACGCCCTTGAGGTTAGCCCTGAATCGGACGCCGTCGGCGCCTTGTAGAGCGCCCATCAGCGATTTCATTACCTTGTCGTTGGTGGTTCCGGCTGGCGCGCGACCTCGCACGGTGACTTCTATCTTAACGCCGATGTCTGGAACTTCTTCAAGTTCTTCGCCGGTGATCGGTTTGTAGGACGTGCCGCCCAGGAGTCCCTTCATCGCTTCCCAGCCCCTGCCGACCGCCTGCAGCGCCTTGGAGCTAGTGTCCTCAGTACCGTCCGGCAGCTCAATGGCTGAGACCATTTGAGTCTCTAGCTTCATGCTTTTGATGGGCGCTTGGCGCAATTTCGCTTTGATCGATTCGCTGATCTCATCCGTAAGGAAAACCGCTTGCTTATCGTCTATCTGTCTGGCTTCTCTAAGCAACCACTGGAGGTGATCCTGTAGGTGTCTTGCCCGGAGCGACATCGACTGGATGACAACGACGTGGTTATCCCTGACTGCGAAGTGCAGCAGGGTGTCCAAAAAATGCTTGCCATCTGGCGGCGCGTGCTTCGCGACGTCGAGCTCTGCCAGGTGTTCCCCCGGTTTCATATCTCGCTTCACTGCATCAATCACTAAGTGGTGATCCCCTGGCGTGAAAAGCACGAGAACGCCAAACTGGAATCCGCGAAAATCTCTAGGTGAATTTAATAGCCTGACGAAACGTTGAACCACCGTCGGCATGTTGTCGGAGCCCAATCCGACGTCGTTGACCTCCTCATGACGCTGCGTTACATCGAGCTTAGCCAGGGCCGCTTTCAGCATGTCCTGAAGCGTCAGGGGAGTCGGATTTAGGAACGTTGCTTTTTTGTAATGCAGCTCTTTCTGCACCAGCTTCCGTCGCGAAATATTTGGCATCGGTGTCTCGGTAGAAAATTCCGCGACACCTTACCAGATGTAAATACAACGAAATAGTGGGACGGATGACGCGTGTCTAAAACTGGTACGCCCATTTAGCATAATCAGGGGGTTAGCGCTGCCATTACCTGACATAGCATTGGACAGTCCGATGGAAATGTCTCAATGTTTTCAATACCTTAACCGATGTTTAAAATCTTCTGACCGAGTACGTGATCGTCGTCGCGCTGGTCGCGGTGGCGGCCATCGCGGTGTATCAACTGTTCGGCCAGGTCGTACGTTCGCAGACCGCCGCCATGGCGCGCGAGCTCGCCGGCGAAAGCGGCGCCGAACAATCCCGCGCGGCGCAGACGGCGGCGGGCAAGGCGGCCGCGCAGGCCAAGGCGAAATCATTGAAGTCGTTCACCGGCAATGCCGGCGCGGCGCAATGAACATGCGGCGGCACTCGTGCGGCCAGGCCTTGCCGCTGGCCCTGGGGCTGGCGGGCTTGGGCGCATTGTCCCTGGTCGTGCTCTACAACCTGGGGCAGACCGTCGCGGCGCGCGCCCGGCTCACGCACGCGGCGGACGCCGCGGCCTACAGCGGGGCGCTGGTGCAGGCGCGCGCCTTGAACATGATCGCCTACATCAACCGGGCGCAGGTCGCGCATCAGGTCGCGATGGCGCATCTCGTGACGCTGGCGACATGGACGCGCTTCGGGCACGCGGAAGGACAACGCGTGCTGCGCGGCAATCCACCCGCCGCCGTGATCGGGATGCTGTTCGGTCCCGCGCATGGCCAGGCCTACGCCAGCGCCGCCGTCGCGGCGAATGCCGGCGGCCTGGAGGCACAATTCGGCCGCGCCTATGAACGCCACGATGCGACCGTGCATCGCGTATTGGCCGCGGCGATGCGTGAGACGCTGGCGCGCTTGCCGGACACGCGCATGCAGGCCATGCGTGCGGTGGTGCGGGCCAACTATCCGGAATTCCAGGCGCCCGTGTACGACGCGATCGCCTCGTCCGCGAACGGGTCGGACGGGGCGCGGGATCGCCTCGGCCTGCAGGTGCGAGCCGATGATTGGCCCGGTTTCGTGCGGCGATATGCGGGCCAGGATCGCGGCGCGCTTCGCGCCACGGTGCTGGAGGCGAGCGGGCGCTACGGTTTCCTGGGACCTCGCAACCGCGACGCGCGCAACAGCTGGCCGGTGAGCTTTCGTTGTCCGACGTGGCGGCATGAACTGCGGCGACGCGGCGGTACGCGCCTGGGCGGCGATGGGCGGTGGCGGTCCATCGATACGCAGTCTTTTCACAAGGTGCGCTCCAACAAGTACATCGGCTGCTATTACAGGGAGTACGCCATGGGCTGGGGCAAGGCCAATGCGCGCGGCGCCGGCGGTCGCGCGGCGGGAGATGGCGGGCCGGATGCACCGGACGTGCCGGAGGATTTTTCACGGCAGGACTTCTGGCGATGGGTGCGTCAGCATACGTCCTGGGACATCGTCAATGGCGTGTCGAATCCGCTCGCCTATGCCTATGCCATGCGCGATGCCAAGCGCTGGTCGGGCGCCGGGTTGCCGCCGTATGCCGAGGTCCCGCTGAGCCGGTCGGGGAAGGGCACGCGTTTCGTCCTGGCGCTGCGGCAGCCGGCGCCTTTACTGGCGACGACCGATGCGGGCAGCACGGTGGCGTCACCGACGGGACGCCTGGCGTATGCCGGCCTGACGCGCGAAGACGACGTCACCGTCCTGAGCGCGGCCGAAACCTATTTCGCGCGACCGCACGCACGCCGCGATGGCGCCGATGAACTGGCGACGCTGTTCCGGCCGTACTGGCAGGCGCGACTAACCGGGACTGCGCAACAGGCGGGACGACATGGCGAATAAGGTGCAGAAGGGCCAGGCGTTGGTGGAAGCGCTCGTCGGCGCGGCGCTGCTGGGCCTGCTGGCAACGGCCGTCGTCAGCGTCGCGCGCTTCCAGTGGCAAGGCTTGCGGGCGTCCCACGCCGCGCGTGCGCAGGCGTTCCGTTACGCCGCCGGCGATCGTGCAGGCCACGAGTTCGCCCACGTGCGGGTGACGCGCGCCGCGCACGCCGCGGATTTCGCCGGACCCGGCGGTCCACGGGCCGCCGCCTTGCGGCGCGAACTTCAGGTGGAAGACCAGGGTATGGTGCGCGCGCACGCCGCGGTGGACGTGTACCCGCATCGCCATCACGGTGCGGGGTTGGTCCTGCGTCGTCACGTCGCGATACTCGCCGACGCGGGGCATGCGACCGGCGATGACGCGGCCCAGCGGCGCATCGCGGCGTCTCATGCGGCCTGGGCGACGGCCGCCGGGTTCAGCCACGCGCCGGCGCGGCAGGCGCAGGCAGTGTTGAAGCGCATCGATGCCGGATGGCGCCGCCCGCCGCCGGATCTGGACTGGCTCGCGCCTTGGTCGGACGTGGTGCCCGCGGATCGACTGGATCGAACCAGGGCTGGCGGTTCGGCGAGCAGGCGTCCATGATGCCCCGCCTGCCGCCCGATCGTCCGCCTTTGCTGCCGCGATCCGCGATCGTGGGCCTGTTGGCCGGCGCGGGCGTGCTGCCGTGGCCGTATTCCCCGCACACCGCGCATGCCGCGCCTGCCACGCATGCCATGCATGCCATGGCCGGCGCCGCCCGATGGCAGGCCGCGCACCTGCCGATGGCGCCGCCGGCGCTGCCGCCGGGCAGCCGCTTCATCCCCCTCGTCGATGGGATGTCCATCCAGGGACTGTCCCTGTCCGCCTATGTCTTCGAGGCGCCCATGCCGCCCGCCGATCTGGCCGCATGGCTGACCGCCAGGCAACCGGCATTGCGGGACCTGTGGATCATGCCGGATGCCGTTGTCCTGGCCGGTATCGCCGACGGCCTGCATTGGGTCGCCCGCATGTCCGATGCCGGCGCGGGTCGCACGCGCGGCACGATTTCCGCGCTGCCGACGGAGCGGCATGTCGCATCGCCTGATCCGTCGGGCCGCGGCGATCCGGTCCAGGCCGTTCCCTGGCAATTGCCAGGTGGCCGTTTGCTGTTCGAACTGCGGTCGCGGGACGATGACGCCATGGTCGTCCAGCAGGTGTGGACCCATGGCAGCGCACCGCTGCCTTTGGGGGAAAAGCTCGCGCGCGAGCTCGCGCGAGAAGGGTGGACGGCGGCGGGCGGCGACGCGGCACGGCAACGATGGACGCGCGGCCGCGTCACGCTGCTCGTCACCATAGTTCCCCTGGACCCGGGCAGCGGTGTCAATGCCGTCGTCCGCATCGGAGCATAAGGCAACATGCTGGACCGGATTCCTCAGCGCTGGTTGATGGCGGCCGTCACGATCGCGGCGGGCCTGCTCGCGGCCTGGGCCGCACGGCAACACATACAAGGCCGCATCGAACAGATCGAGGCCGACGCCAAGGTGGCCACCGTTCCCCGCCTGGTGGCGGCCTATGACCTGACGCCAGGCACCCGCTTGGAAGAAGCCTACGTGGCCGTGCGCGATATTCCCACTGCATGGGCGCCCAGCGATGCGCTCGCGCCGGAGGATTTCGCTTCATATACCTACAGCGTGCTGGCGCATCCGCTGCGGCGGGGCGATCCGGTCCAGCGCTCGCATCTGGCGCCGCGCAAGGCCGCGCCCCTGTCGTCGCGCGTGTCGTCGGGCCGTCGCGCCATCACGATTCCAGTGGACGACATCAACTCCTTGTCCGGCATGTTGCAGGCCGGCGACCTGCTGGATCTTTACGTGTCCTTCGAACATGGCCGCCGGCAGATCACGGCGCCCCTGCTGCAGGGCGTGCTGGTGCTGGCGACGGGCCGGGCCGGCGACGATGACGAAGCGATGGCCGGCGCGTTCTCCACCATCACGCTGGACGCCGGTCCCGAAGACGCGGTCAAGCTGGTCGCCGCCCGGCAGGCCGGGCGCATCACCGCCATTCTGCGTCACCACCGGGACGCGGACACCAACGCCACGGCGGCGCGTGGCGATCTGGCGGCCCTGCTCGGCATGGACGACGCCGACGATGCGCGCCCGCGCCCGGTCCCCGTACTGTATGGCGACCGCCCGGACGGCAATGCGAGCAAACCGTCCGACGACGAAATCGGCGGCGCGTCCGGCTCCGCATGGTTCGATGCCGACGTTCCCGCCGAGGTCGTCAGTGCGGGCCGCACCCGTCCGGCGCCTTCCCACATTTCCCGCGGCGCCAGGAATCAAGGACGGTAGTGATCGTGGAAATGTACAGACGTCATCGTCGTGGCGCGGGTGTTCCGATACGCCGGCCGGCCGCGCTGCATTGCATGCTGACGCTATTGCTGATCGCTTCCCTGTGGGCATCGGCACGCGCGTCCACCGTGCTGGATATGCAGGTTGGAGAAACGCGCGTGCTGGCCCATCCCGGCGTCAGCCGGGTCGCGGTGGGACACGGCGAAATACTGCAAGCGGTTCCGGCCGACACGGCGGAGGTCATCGTATTCGCACGCGCGGAAGGCGAGTCCTCGCTGCACATCTGGGCCGGCAGGAAGCGCAGCGCCTACACCGTGCGTGTCGCGCCCGCGCGATCGCGCAGCATGCGCGCCGAAGTCGATGCGCTGCTGGCCCGCATTCCGGGCGCGCGTGGCGAAGCGATAGGCGACCAGATCGTGATCGAAGGCCATGACCTGTCCGATGCGGATCATGCGCGTATCGCGGCCCTGGCGGAACGCTATCCCCAGGTGATCGACTTCACCGGCAAGGTCGGCTGGGACCGCATGGTCCTGCTCGACGTCAAGGTGGTGGAACTGCCGCGCTCGCGCCTGACCGAACTCGGTGTGCGGTGGGACGGCACGACGCAGGGCGGCCTGATGGCGGGATGGGCGCTGGACGCGGCGGCGTCCAGCCGGTTGGGCGAACGCCCGGGGGTATCGCCCCTGCCGGCCGCCTTGCGCGCCGCGCCCGGCGCCGGCTATGCCGGCATGAACATGCTGCTTTCCTCGCGCCTGAACCTGTTGGCGGAAAGCGGCGAAGCCATCGTGCTGGCCCAACCGCAATTGCTTGCGCGCAGCGGTTCCACCGCCGAATTCCTGGCGGGCGGCGAGGTGCCCTATGCAACGGTGGACAAGGATGGGAATGCATCCACGCTGTTCAAGCCTTATGGGGTGTCCCTGCGCATCACGCCCACCATCGCATCCAGCGGTACGGTGCGTTCCCGTATCGAAGTGGAAGCCAGCGCGGTGGATGCTTCCGTGACCGCCACGGGCGGGCCGGCGCTGAAGACGCGGCGAGCCTCCACCGAGTTCAACGTCCGATCAGGCCGTACGCTGGTGATCGGCGGCTTTCTTTCGCGCGAACGGCATACCCAGGAAAGCGGCCTGCCCGGTCTGCGCAATATCCCCTTGCTGGGATGGCTGTTCGGGGCGCGTCGCGAACAGTTCAAGGAAACGGAGCTGGCCATCTTCGTCACGCCCGTGGTGGTGACCGAGGACCATGGCGCCATGCGCCACGCCACGGCGCAGGCCGGCGAGCGCCTGCGCAATGCATTTCCCGAACCGCCACGGATGCTGATGGCGGAGCCGGCGGGCGCCCCCGCCGTGTCCGGCGACGGCGGCTGGGATCCTTACCGCGGTCCCGGCTCGCAATGGGCGGAGCCGCACCCGCGCAAGGGCGCCAACCAATATGACTTCAAGGATTGAATCGTGCTGGAAATCGAACTGCAATTCGAGGATGGCACGCACCGGATCGTGCGTGTGCAGCCTCCCGTCGTGCTGGGGCGGGCGCCTCACTGCGGGATACGCATACGGCATTGGCGCGTGGGCCGCGAACATGCGCGCTTCGTCGTCTCCGGACAGGACGTGGTGATCGAGGATGCCGGTACGCTGTCGGGCACCCTGGTCAACGGCAAGCGCATCGCCCGGTACGGACCCTTGACGTCGAATGACGAGGTGCTGGTCGGCCCTTGCCTGATGAAAGTGCGCCGCGAACCGTTCCTGCCCATCACGGCGCGCGCGCTACCGGCAGCGGCGGACGTCATGCCTCTGTCCGAATCCACCTTGCGCGACGTCGCCGCCGACCGGCACGCCTATGGCCTGGAGGCGGACGCGAGGGACATTGGCGAGATGAGCGACATGAGCGACATGAGCGACATGAACCCCGCCGTCGACCTGCTTCCGCATCGGCAGCGCTTGCAGTCCGCATTGCTCGACGCGCTGGATCTGCGGCGCCGCGACGTCGCGAAGATGAGCGATAGCCTGTTGCGTAGTGAAGCCGCCGAAAGGCTGTTGGCCCTCGTTCGCGAGGACACCCAGATTCCCGCCGGTGTCGACCCGGACGCGCTGATGCGCGAGGTCCTGGACGAAGCGCTGGGGTTCGGTCCGCTGTCGCCTTTGCTGGAGGATCCCGGCGTCACGGAAATCATGGTCAACCGCCATGACCAAATCTACGTGGAGCGTGATGGCCGCCTGGTCCGCCACGCGGCGGCATTCAGCAGCGAACAGGCCGTATTGCGGGTGTTGGAGCGCATCGTGGCGCCGATAGGGCGGCGCATCGACGAAAGCTCGCCCATGGTGGATGCCCGTCTTGCCGACGGGTCCCGCGTGAATGCGGTGGTCGCGCCCGTGGCGCTGAAGGGCGCCACGCTGACCATACGCAAGTTTCCGCAGCGGGCGCTCGGCATGCCAGACCTGGTGCGCCGCGGTTCCCTGGACACGGCCATGGCGGACTTCCTGGCGCGTTGCGTCGCCGAGCGCGTCAACATCGTTGTGTCCGGCGGCACCGGATCCGGCAAGACCACGCTGCTGAACATCCTGTCCAATGCCATCCCGGGCGGCGAACGCATCATCACCATCGAGGACGCCGCGGAGCTCCGCCTGCGCCACGCGCACGTTGTCGCCCTGGAGGCCAGGCCCGCCAATATGGAGGGCCGCGGCCACATCACCATACGCGACCTGGTCCGCAATGCCCTGCGCATGCGGCCCGACCGCATCGTCGTGGGCGAATGCCGCGGCGCGGAGGCCTTCGACATGCTGGCGGCCATGAACACCGGCCATGAAGGTTCGCTGACCACGCTGCACGCCAACAGCCCGCGCGATGCGCTGGGCCGCCTGGAGACGATGATCCTGATGGCGGGCATGGACCTGCCGCTGGCGGCGGTGCGCGAACACATCGCGTCCAGCATTCACTTGATCGTGCAGCAGGCCCGTATGCCCGACGGCCGGCGCCTGGTGACGGCGATCGTCGAAGTGACGGGCATGGAGGCCGGCCGTATCCAGACCCAGCCGCTGTTCATGCACGAAGGCGGCGGGGCGCGGGGCGGATTCGCCGGTTGCGGCACCATGCCCACCTTCGCCGACGCATGGCGCGACGCCGGCCGGCCGCTCGATCCCATGTTGTTCACGGGGACGGTCGCGCCATGATATGGCTGGCGGCGCTGGCCGCGACCTGCTGTGCGGCGGTGGCCTGCTGGGGTGCCTACGGCTGGTTCGCCGTGGCGTGGTCGCGATATCGGCAGGTTTATACCGATGACGCCGGCGCGCGCTTGGACGAAGTCTTTCTTTTCGTGGATCCGCGCCAGCTGTGGGCCGCCAACCTGGCCTGCTGTTTCGCCGTCGCGCTGGCGGCCTACGCGGCGAGCGGCAGCGGCGCGATCGCGCTGGCGGCGGGGCTGGCGCCGATCCGGGCGCCCCAGATCCTGATCGGATTCCTGAGGCTGCGCCGCCAGCGCCGCTTCGACGCGCAACTGCCCGACATGCTCCTGGCCCTGGCTTCCAGCCTGCGCGCCGGTACCAGCCTGGCGGGCGCCTTGCGCCAGCTCGTGGAGCATTGCGAGCCCCCGCTGTCGCAGGAGTTCGGGCTGCTCCTGCGGGAACAGCGCCTGGGCGTTTCCTTCGACCAGGCCCTGCGGAACCTGCGTGCCCGCATGCCGGGGGAGGCGACCGGCCTGGTCGTGGCGGCCCTGCGCATCGCCGCGCAGACCGGCGGCAACCTGGCCGAGGCGCTGGACCGGATCGCCGCCGTCCTGTCCGCGCGCCTGCAACTGCAGGAACGCATCCGCACCCTGACGGCGCAAGGCCGGCTGCAGGCCTGGATCGTCGGTGCGCTGACGCCTTGCCTGGCGATCGTCCTGACCCTGCTGGATCCCGCCTCGATGTCGCTGCTGTGGCATACCCAGGCCGGGTGGGGCGCCCTCGGCGTCATCGTCATGCTGGAGGCGGCCGGCATCATGTGGATACGGCGCATCGTCAACATCGATGTGTGAACAGGGCGGCAAGGCAATGCATATCCTGGCAATGGTGATGGCCGCGTTGTTCGCGGCGGGGGCATTTTTCCTGCTGCGCCCGCTCATCCGGCCCGCCGGGCGGACGCATCCCGTGGCCGGACACCTGCCGCCGGCCTGGCGGGCCGCCTGGCCCTGCCTGGACGCCATGGCGCCTGTCGTCGCCCCGTTATTGTCCTGGCGGCGCCGCAAGCGCCTGGCGGCGCAGTTGCTGCGCGCCGGGATGCCAGCCGCCCTGGCCGCCGGTCACGTGGTGGCCGCGCAGTGGCTGTGCGCGGCCGCGAGCGCGGCGGCGGCCATGGCCCTGCTGCTCGCGGTGGCCGATGCCGATCGTCTCCTGTTCCCCGCCATGTTGTGTGGCGCTGGCCTGGCCGGCGCGGCGATGCCGTGCCTGTGGCTGCGCGCGGAGATCGCGCGGCGTCGCGTGCGCATGGCGCGCGAACTGCCGTTCCTGATGGACATGACCACGCTATGCGTGGAATCGGGCCTGAATCTGCAGGGCGCGCTGGCGCAGGCGGCGGAGCAGGGGCCCGACGGACCGCTGCGCGACGAGCTGTTGCGCGCCCTGGCCGATATGCGGGCGGGGCTGCCCCGCATGCAGGCGCTGTACGCGTGGTCGGATCGGGTCGATCTGCCGGGCGTCCGCGCGCTGACAGCCGCGCTGGCCCAGGCCGACGCGTCGGGCATGAGCCTGGGCCCCATCCTGCGGGCGCAGTCCGAACGTCGCCGCGCGGAGCGCTTCCACCGGGCGGAAAAGCTCGCCATGCAGGCGCCCGTCAAGATGCTGTTCCCCTTGGTCTGCTGCATTTTTCCGTGCACGTTCGTCGTTCTGGCCTTTCCGATCGCGGTGCAATTCTGGCAGGTGCTGCAATGAAAGGCGCCCAGGGCGCGCCGGCCGGGGCGCAGGTCTGCCGCCTGCGGATACTGAGGGTGAAAAAATGGGGAGGCCGCCTGCGCGGCTTGCTGTGCCGGCGCCGGCCGCGCCCCGGCGTAGGCCTGTGGCTGTCGCCCTGCCGCGCGGTCCATACCTTCGGGATGACGTACGCGCTGGACGTCGTCTTCCTGGACCGGCACGGCCGCGTGGCGGCCGTCGTCCCGGCGCTGCGGCCCTGGCGGGTAGCGCTATGCCTGCGTGCCGTGTCCGTCGTCGAGCTGGAAGCCGGCGCCGTCGATTTCGAACACGGTGGTATAGGCCGGATAGAAGCTGCTATACAGGACGCCGAACGCCGCAATGCTGACGGGAACCTGCACCGTATTGACCAGGGTCTGCGAGACGTCCAGGGAAATCAGGGTGCTGGCGCAGAAATCGATGCCCAGGAATACCGCCGCCCAGGTCAATCCATAGACCAGGAACGCCCACTTGTTGCGCCAGCACGCGACACCGGAAAAGAACAGCGCCTGCGACAGCCTGACGTTGTGCCAGGCCACCAGCACCGGGGCATGCCAGAACAGGGCGCCGATGATCAGGTACAGGGTGCCGAAGACCAGCAATGCGGTATGCAGCGTCTCGAAGAAAGGCACGTAGTCGTTGGTGACCGACGCCGCCCGGATGCCGTCCGCGAGCTCATTGGAGAACGGCACGAAGGCGATCAGCCCGGCCAGCATGCACAGGCCGGCGTACATGCCGCCCAGGATAAGCAGCTTTTTCAGGACGCCGGGCTTTTGCAAGGGCTTGAGCCACATGGACGGCAGCATGGTGCGGTCGGCGTCGATGTGTTTGCACGCCGACAGCGTCATCAACGTGACGCAGGGCATCAATGCGGTGCAGAAGAGCGGGCCGATGGGCACCGTGAACATCGCGAACAGCAACAGGAGGCTGACGACGAGCGACCAGGTGAACAACGCCAGTGGCTGACGCATGAACAGCCGGAACCCCTCTCGCGCCCATTGCCATCCGGCGGTTGCTGGTAAGGATGCTGCTTGCATTTTCCTCTTTGCTTATGCTGCCAAGCACATAGTCATGCTTGAATTATGGAGCCAGCCTGCGTCAGGGCAAGGTCGGCGGTGTTTCGCGGTGGCGCGCGAGCAACACTCGCTCGAAATGCCGCGGGTCGTGCGGTTTCAACGTCTGCGCTGGCCGCGGCAGATAGAAGTCGTAAAGGCGGGACAGCCAGAAGCGCAGCGCCGCGCCGCGCAGCATGGCTGGCCATGCCTGCCGCTCCTGTTCCGTGAACGGCCTTTCACGCGCATAGGCGCCCAGCCAGCTCTGCGCGAGTTCCGGCACGATCTGCCCGGTTTCGCGGACGATGCACCAATCGTTGATGCTGACCGCCACGTCGAACAGCCAGGTGTCGCAGCCGGCAAAGTAGAAGTCGATGAAACCGCCCATCAGCGGGGTTTCGAACGTGCCGGCGAACAGCACGTTATCCCGGAACAGGTCGCAATGGGCGGGCCCGCCGGGCAGGCTGGTCCACAAGGGGCTCGCCGCCGCGGCGATCTGTTCGTCCAGGCTTTGCCGCAGCAGTTCATCCTGGGGCGGGTCCAGGAAAGGCCTGACCTTGGGCGCGGTCTCGCGCCACCAGGGAAGCCCGCGCAGGTTCGGCTGGCGCAGCGGCAGGTCGCGCGCCGCGAGGTGCGCCAGGGCCAGCGTGCGGCCTGTCAGCGCGCAATGCAGCGGCCCGGGCGCCGGTTCGTAGCCGCCCGGCAGGCGCGTCACGATGGCGCAAGGCTTGCCATGCATGTCGACCAGGCGGGCGCCATCCCGGCTCGTCTGCGGCTGCGGCACCGGAACCCCGCGATCGGCCAGCTGGTGCATCAGCTCGATATAGAAGGGCAGCTGTTCCCGGGTGAGCACCTCGAACACCGTCAGCACGTATTCGCCGGCGGTCGTCGTCAGGAAATAGTTGGTATTTTCGATCCCGGCCGTAATGCCCTGCAGGGAAACCAGTTCCCCCAGCTCGAATTGCGTCAGCAGGCGGCGGGCGTCGTCGTCGGAGACGGAGGTAAATACGGCCATGTAGGGATACGGCGAAGGTTGTCGGAGATCGGCGGCCGCGCCAGGCGGCGGCGCAATTTTAGACCACCCGGCGCCGATCCCCCTCGCGCCGGCTAAAATGGCCGCATCTTTCCGTCAGGTTCCGTCCGTGCTTGCTTCCGATTGGCGGCTTTGCGTCGCGCCCATGATCGATGTCACCGATCGCCATTGCCGCTATTTTCATCGGCTGCTGGCGCCGCGCGCACGCCTGTATACCGAGATGATCACCACGGGCGCCTTGCTCCATGGCGATGTCGCCCGGCACCTGGACCACGACACCGCCGAACACCCCGTCGCCCTGCAACTGGGCGGTAGCGAGCCGGACGCCCTGGCCCACGCCGCCCGGCTTGGGCAGCGTTGGGGCTATGACGAAATCAACCTGAATTGCGGCTGTCCCTCCGAACGGGTCCAGCGGGGCGCATTCGGCGCATGCCTGATGGCCGAGCCGGATCTGGTCGCCGACTGCGTCAAGGCCATGCAGGATGCCGTCGACGTCCCGGTGACCGTCAAGCACAGGCTGGGCTTGGATTACGACGACTCGTATGCCTTCGTCCGCGATTTCGTGGGCAAGCTTTACGACGCCGGTTGCCGGGTTTTCATCGTGCACGCCCGCAATGCGGTGCTGAAAGGCCTTTCGCCGAAAGACAATCGCGAAATCCCGCCCTTGCGCTACGACGCCGCCGCCCAGTTGAAACGCGATTTTCCCGATTGCGTGGTGGTTTTGAATGGCGGCCTGGCCGATGCCGAGACGGCCGCGCAGGCGTCCGCCGGCTTCGATGGCGTCATGCTGGGCCGCGCGGCCTGGCATACGCCGCGGGTGCTGTCGGAGCTTTCCATGCGGTTCTGGCCAGGCATCCGCTTGCCGGGCGACGCGCAGGTCGTCGACGCCATGACGCGCTACGCCACGCAGGCCGTGGCGCGCGGCGTTCCCTTGCGTGTGCTGGTGCGGCCGCTGCTGGGCCTGGTGAACGGCCAGGCCGGCGCCCGCCGCTGGCGCCGCATGCTGTCGGACGCCGCCGCCCTGAAGTCGGACGATCCGGCGCTGATCTACGAAGCCTGGCGCAGTGTGGCCCGCCCCGCGGCGCAGCGCGCCGAAACGGTGGAACTGGGCTAGCCGTCACATTTCCTTGGACGCCGCGCCTTCTTCGTCCATGGGCCAGTCGCGAATGTAGGCCTTGAGCATGTTGTTCTCGAAGCGCTGCGCGTTGACGATGGCCTGCGCCATATCGTAGAAGGAGATCACGCCCATCAGCATATTGCCGTCCATGACGGGGATATAGCGGGCGTGCTTTTCCAGCATCAGGCGTTGCACTTCGTCCGCGCTGGTGTTGGGCGTCACGCTGACCGGCGCGTCGTCCATGATGGCGCGGATCGTGGTGCTGCCCAGCGTGCCGCCGTTGCGGTTCAGGTGCTGGATGATTTCGCGGAACGTCAACATGCCGGCCAACATGCCGGATTCCATGATGACGAGCGAGCCGATGTCCTGCAGGCTCATGGTTTCCACGGCCTTGCTGACAGGGGTGTCGGGCGAGGCCGTATACAGGGTGTCGCCCTTGACGCGAAGAATTTCGCTGACTTTCAACATGATGTCCTCCATGGGCTGACGCCCAGGCTTATTTTTTGACGGCCTCGATCTTCACGACGTCCGCCGAGCCATTGCCCGTATTTTGCGCCTCCTGCATCAGATCTTCCAGCGTCGGCGCGGCATTCGTCGTAAGAATGGCGCGGGCGGTGCGCAGGATCTCCGGCGATTCGCGCAGCCGGGGCTGTTGGCGATCGAGCAGAAAACGGTCGAAAAGCGGCGCGAGCGACGCGCGGCGGGGATCGCAGGCCAGGATCCAGCGCTGCTCCTGGGTGCGTACCGCCATCCCCAGGTCGGCCAGCGCTTCCAGCACGGAGTTCAGTTCGTCATGATGCAGATGCAAATCGACGGCGAGGCGGCTGGCGCTGCGGCCCGGCGGGTTGCTGCCCATATTGCGATAAAGGCAGCGCAATACCTCGACCGCGTCGACGAAGGTGGCGCCCGGCTCGCGGTTGATGTCCCAGCGCCCCACGCGGATCATGGGCAGGCTGGCGGCGACGGTGGCGCCGAACAGCACGGCCAGCCAGGAGAGGTAGATCCACAGCAGGAAAATCGGCAGGGTGGCGAAGGTGCCGTAGATGACCGTATAGGTGGGAAACCGCGTCAAATAGTAGGCGAAGGCCGACTTCATCAGTTCGAGCACGATGGCGGTGCCGAAGCCGCCGGCCAGCGCGTCGGTCCACAGCACGCGCCGGTTGGGCACCACGACGAACAGCGCGGCGAAGCCCAGGCCGGTCAGCGCCAGCGGCAGGAACGATACCGCCAGCCCGACGATGTCCGGCACGTCCCTGACCAGGCCCAGCGACTCCCGCGCCAGAAAGGACGTGCCCCACAGGCTGGCGCCCGCCACCACCGGGCCCAGCGTCAGCACCGCCCAGTACATCAGGGCGCGCTGCGACAGCGGGCGCTGCCGGGTCACGTGCCAGATATCGTTGAAGGTCTTGTCGATCGTCATGATCAACAGGATCGACGTGACCAGCAGCAGCCCGCCGCCTATGGCCGTCAGGCGGCTGGCCTGGCGGGCGAACTGGTTCAGGTAATTCATGATGTTGTCGGACACCGCCGGCGGCATCAGGCTGTGCGTCAGGAAGTCTTCCAGCGCGATCCGGAATTCCTGGAACACGGGAAACGCCGTGAACAGCGACAACACCACCGCCAGCATCGGGACGATGGCCAGGACGGTGGTAAAGGTAAGGCTGGACGCGACCTGGAGCAGCTGTTCCTCACCCGCGCGCTGCGAAGCGAAACGTAGCACCTTCGCCACCCGGCTTACCCACGAAGCTCGGTGGTTCGGAGACTCCAGCCCCGCTTCCGCGGCGGCCGTTTCGACGGGCGGTTTCATGCGGCGATAATAGCAGTATGGAAATCGAACTCAACCGTAACCTCCGGCTTGCCTGCGTTCTTGCCCTGGTCGCGCTGGCGCTGCTGTGCGTCGTGTGGGAAACCGTGGCGGCGCCGGTGCGTCCGGGCGGCTCCTGGCTGGTCCTGAAAGCCGTGCCCCTGTTGCTGCCCTTGCGCGGTGTCGCCCGGGGCAACGTGTATACCTATCAGTGGGCCTCCATGCTGATACTGTTGTACGTCATGGAAGGCGCGGTGCGGGTGATGTCCGACACCACCACGCTCTCGGCCATGCTGGCTGGCGCGGAACTTGCACTGTCGCTGGCATTCTTCATCTGCGCCGTCCTGTATGTGCGGCCCGCCAAGCAGGCGGCCCGCCGGCGTGGATCCCCGGCCTCCTGATCCGTGCGGGCTGCCCCGGCAGCCTGTCTCAGTAGGCGATGCTGCGTCGCACAATAGTGGCGCGTATTCCGTGATCGTATCCCTGGCAGGGTAGAAACCTATGTCCGACGTCTCCGAATTGCCCGTGCTCGCGCCCCTGGCCATGACGCTGGAGGAGTTGCCGATGAGCAACTCCTTCGCCGCGCTGCCGGCGGCTTTTTACACACGGCTGAAACCACAGGGCCTGAATGCGCCCCGGCTGGTCCACGCCAATGAGGACGCGGCCGCCCTGATCGGTTTGGCGCCGGAAGCCCTGCGCACCCAGGCTTTCCTGGATGTGTTCTCGGGACGGACGCCGCTCCCGGGCGGGGATACGCTGGCGGCAGTCTACAGCGGCCACCAGTTCGGCGTCTGGGCGGGGCAGTTGGGCGACGGCCGCGCCCATCTGCTGGGCGAGGTCGATGGGCCGCATGGCCCGTGGGAACTACAGCTGAAAGGCGCCGGCATGACGCCGTATTCCCGCATGGGCGACGGCCGCGCCGTCCTGCATTCGTCGGTGCGCGAATACCTGGCCGGCGAGGCCATGCATGGCCTGGGCATACCGACCACCCGCGCCCTGGCGCTGGTCGCCTCCGACGATCCGGTCTATCGGGAAACCGTGGAAACGGCGGCCATCGTGACCCGCATGTCGCCCAGTTTCGTACGCTTCGGCTCCTTCGAGCATTGGGCGTCGCGCCGCCAGCCCGAGATGCTGCAGGTCCTGGCCGATTACGTGATCGACCGCTTCTACCCCGAATGCCGGCGGCCGGTGGCAGGCGAAAGCGCGGCCGCCAATGCGCCGCTGGTACGCCTGCTGGACGCCGTCATGGTGCGCACCGCCAGGTTGATGGCGCAATGGCAATGCGTAGGCTTCGCCCACGGCGTCATGAACACCGACAACATGTCCATCCTGGGGCTGACCCTGGATTACGGTCCTTATGGCTTCATGGACGGGTTCCGCCTGGATCACGTCTGCAATCATTCGGACTCGGAAGGGCGGTACGCCTGGAATCGCCAGCCTTCCGTGGGGCTGTGGAATCTTTATCGCCTGGCGGGCAGCTTCAATAGCGTGGTGCAGGACGCGGATGCCTTGAAGGCGGTGCTGGACCGCTACGAAGCCGTATTCAGCCGCGCGTTCCACGACGGCATGGCGGCCAAGCTCGGCCTGGACCGCTGGCTTCCCGAAGACGAGCCGCTGCTGGATGACCTGCTGCGGCTGATGCATGAACAGCGCGCCGACTTCACGCTGGCGTTCCGCCGCCTTTCCACGGCGGTGCGCGGCGATGCCCAGCCGTTCAAGGACTTGTTCATCGATCGCGAGGCCGCAGGCGAATGGCTGCAGCGCCTGCTGCGGCGACACGACAGCGCGCCTCGCGAGGCGACCCTGCGCGCCGAGGCCATGGACCGCGTGAATCCCCTGTACGTGCTGCGCAACCATCTGGCGGAACTCGCCATACGCGCGGCCGCGCAGGGCGACGCCAGCGTCATCGACGAATTGATGCAGGTGCTGCGCGACCCGTATACCGAGCGGCCGGAATTCGCCCGGTATGCGGGACTGCCGCCGGATTGGGCAAACGACCTGGAAGTCAGCTGCTCATCCTGAACGCGGCTTCTACGCGACGAAAGTTGCTAAAACTGCGTTCTTTGCGATAAGGAGTGTATCGATTGTTGCAATGTGTGGAAGTTTGGGGCATCCTCGTGAATGAGGAGGAGTCGCAACTATGAGAGACGAATTCTTATAGTTGCGGTCTTTGGGCGCCGCTTTCGCATTGTTACCAATGTTAGAATTGCGCCGCTGCCCAGGCGGCATTCTGCTATTCAAGCGGCTGGGCCCTGTGGACCTGTCCACAGGCCGATTTCCGGGGATATATCGTGCAAACGCAAGCAGCAGACGGCGTGTTGTGTATCGGTCTGTTAGAGGATGATGCGGACTTTCGGGAAGAGCTGAAGCTGGGGCTGGGCGGATACGGCTTTCGCGTGAACTTCGCCTGCGCCAGCGCGGCGGATTTCTATCGCCATATGGAAAGCCAGCCCTGCGACGTCGTCATCCTCGACGCCAATGTGCAGGGTGCGGAAGATGGCTTCTCGGTCGCGACGCGCCTGCGCGCGCTGCACGCCGTCGGCATTGTGATGCTGACCGGGCGTGGCGCGCTGGAAGATCGCGTGCGCGGTCTGGAAGGCGGGGCGGATATCTACATCACCAAGCCGGTCGACCTGCTGGAACTGAGTTCCGTCATTCGCAGCCTGGCGCGCCGCATGCGCTTGTCGCGCAGCGCCGCGCCGCAGCCGGTGGCGGAACGCGGCAACCAGAACTGGAGCCTGCAGGACGGCGGCTGGATCCTGGTGTCGCCCGATGGCGGTAGCCTGCACCTGAGCGCCCAGGAACGCGTTTTCCTGAATGCGTTGATCGAAGCCAGCGGCAACGTCGTGAGCCGTCAGGCATTGTCGGAGCTGTTCAGCCCGTCGAACCCCAGCGAATTCGAACTGCGCCGCATCGATGTGCTGGTCAGCCGCCTGCGCGCCAAGGCGCAGTCCAGCGGCATGAAGCTGCCGGTGCTGTCCGTGCGCGGGCAGGGCTACGTGTTCGCGGCCTGATCGGCCTGATCGGGTTTATCGACCGCTAGCGCACTTTGCTGATGGGCAGCGCGATCGTGAAGCGCGCGCCCTTGCCCGGCTCGCTTTCGACCGTCAACGTGCCGCCCTGGCGTTCGCAGATCTTGCGTACCAGGAACAGGCCCAGGCCCAGGCCCTTGGTTTCGCGATGGGCGGCGCGGCGGAAATGCGGGTCGAAAATCCGCGCCTGATCTTCCTTTTCGATGCCCGGCCCGCGGTCGGCGACCGTGATCCAGGCGGTACGGTCGCCTGGGCTGGTCACCGTTCCCACCTGGATCACGATAGGCTGGTCGGCTGGCGAGTACTTCACCGCGTTGTGGATGAGGTTGCGCAGCACGACGCCCGTGAGCGGGCCGTCGCACCAGGCAGGCGCCGGCGTGGGCGCTTCCAGCTGGAGGCGGTGCGCGACGTCGTTCTGGATCGAGGCCACCACGTCGGCGGCCAGCCGGGCCAGATCCACGACTTCGTGGCGCGGCGCGACAGCTTCATCGTAGGCGCTTTCCTGCACCAGCAACTGGTCCATCAGTTCGCTGATCCGGGCCACCGCGCGCCCGATGCGCTGCAGGCGGCTGTCGATCTGTTCGTCGCTGCCTTCCAGGACCATTTCCAGGGATTGCACGGCGGCGCTGATGGTCGCCACGGGCGAACGCATTTCGTGCGACAGCAGCGCGTTCATCTGGCGCTGGCGCTCCAGTACCTCGTTCAGCATGGACAGCCGCGCTTCGATTTCCCGCTGGCCGGCCGCCAGCGATGCCGGCGTGGCTTTCGCTTCAACCCGCGTGGCGGCCGGGGGCCGGCCCAGCGCCGATCCCGCGTCGCTGGTCCTGCGTCGGGTCGGCGTGGCGGCAGCCGCCAGCACGACCAGCAGCGCGATACCGCCGCACGCGGCCGCGAGCACGGCGAACGCCGGCGGGATGGCCGTCGGGCTCACCTGCGCGTAGAAGGCCACGGCATCGATGGCGAAGCCGACGCCGAGCGCGGCGATCGCCGCCACCCATGCGCATATCTTGAAGATCACGGACCAGAGGCGAAGACCGCGCCGGCGCAGCGCGTGTCCCGCCATCCACAGGACGGCGCTCGCGCCCAGGCCCAGGCAGGCCGCCGACGCGCCGGCCTGCGCGGACTGGGGCACCCAGGCGGCCAGCAGCCCCCACAGCAAGGCGACTCGCGCGGCTTGCGACGCCAGCAGCAACAGCGTGGCGATGAGCGGGAATCCGGTGCGGCGCCTGGCGGCGATCAGCATGATGGCGACCAGGACGGCGGCAGCCAGGCCGGCCAGGCTGGCTCGGTGCGAGTTCAAGAGCGCGCCGGCGACGGCCGGATACCAGGAATCAGGGTTCATGCAGACTTCGAATAGGCCGGTGCGGTGAGCGTTGAGCGGCGCGAAGGGTTCGCGCGGCACCTGGCGTTAGTTTGCGCGGAAGTATAGCGGCATGCTCGCCGAAGAACGCCGCGCCTTCGATGCGGCGATGCGTCAATGCATCACCACAGCCATGCGGCCATGCGCGGCCGCGCGCAGGCGCCGATGCGCCGATGCGCCAACGCGGCCGCGACCGCGGCACGGACGGCGTCCTCAGGCGGCCAGGCTTTCGATGGGATGGGCGACCACGGCGATGCCCTGGCGCGCCAGGAACGCGGCGGTCTCCTCGTCCGCGCGGCCATCCGCGTAGACCTCAACCCCCAGGCCTTTGGCCGTTTCGCGAACCGACGTCGCCAGGTGCCGGCTGCCGGGACTGCGCGCCATGGCGTCGACGAAGGATGCACCCAGCTTGACGTAGGCAACGGGCAATTCGTGCAGGCGCGTCATGACGTTGAAGTCGTCCGAAAGGTGGCTGACCCCGATGCGCGCCCCGACGTCGCAGACCACCGCGCACAGCGTGCGCACATGGTCGAAGTTTTCCAGCAGTCCGCGGGCTTCCACTTCCAGCACCAGGCGGCCGGCCTGCGCCGGGCGGTCCCTGAGCATCTGCCCGAGCCGCGACAGAAAGTTGGACTGGCCCAGCGACGGCAGGGCCAGCGCGATCGACAGCGTGCCGCCATGCGACACCAGCCAGTCCAGCGCGAGCCGGATGGCCTGGATATCGCATTCGGGCGACAGTCCCAGCCGCACCGCCGCCGGCATGAATATGTGCGCGGGCAGGGGCCCCTGGGCGTCGGCATCGTGCAGCATCAACGTGCCTTCGTGGCGCAGTGTCGCGCCGTCCGCGCCCAGCAGCGCCTGCGACGCCAGCGAAAAGCGATGCTGTTCCAGCGCCATCACCAGCGTATCGCGCCACTGCAGTTCGCCGGCGGCTTCCGCCAGGCCGGGCGATTCCGCCCTGACCGGCGAGTCGGTATCGGCGCTCTCCGCGCGCATCAGCGCATGGTCGAGCAGGGCCAGCAATTCGCTGGCGCGGTCGCCGCGCGAGTAGGGCGCCGTCGCCAGTGCCCAGCGGCACCACTGGTTTTCGCCCAGGGACACGCGCAGCGCGCGCAGCTCGTGCCGCAGCTGATCGGCCAGCGGCCCCGCCTGGGACGCCGTCACGCCCTGCAGCAGCAAGGCGAAGTCGGAGCCGTTCAGGCGTGCCAGCAGGTAAGGCGGTACGTGGTGGCGGCCCAGCTTCTGGTCCAGCCTGAGTCCGACCGAACGCAGCCACTGGTCGGTGATGTCGCGCGGCATGTGGCGGTTGATCGCGGCGAGGTCGCGCTGGCGGAACATCAGCACGTAGCCGGATTCGGCGTTCGGCGCCTGCGTGCCGCCGGTCAGGGCGCGGCGCAGTTCGTTGAAAAAATACTTGCGATTGGGCAGCCGGGTGACGGGATCCAGGTTCAATTCCAGCTGCAGGGATTCGATGCGCGCATGGGCTTCCTCGGCCGTCATGCGCAGCCTTTCGCGCGCCTCGGCCAGGGCGTCGGCCACGTCGGCGACTTCGCGCCAGGGCGGCAGGGCGACCGGCGGGGCGGGGTCGCCGTGGGCCAGGGCCCGCACCTGCGCGCTGATCCCCTGCAGCACCCGTTTCTGCAGCCAGCGCACCATGCCCCGGGCATAGACCAGCCAGCACAGCCCGGCGAACGCCACCAGCAGCGCCAGGCCGACCGAATGCCGCCATAGTGCCCGCAGTGCCTCGGTATCGTCGGCCACGACGGTGACCGTGCCGGGCACGCCGGCCGTGGTCTTGAACGGCCGGGACGCCGCGGGTGGCCGGGGGGCGATCAGGGAGGCGAACCAGTCGGGCGCCGCGCTCGGCGGGTCCTGCTTGACGTACTCGAAGGCCAGGCCGCCGTGCACTTCGATGCGCCGATAGGCGCCGCTGGCGAAAATGTCCCGCGCCACCGCGCGCCAGGTGGTCTCGTCGGCGGCGGGATCGCGGCCGAACACCGCGGCCAGCGTGGCGGCGGCCATCTCGCCGCGGGCGCGCAGCTCGTCGCCGAGATATCGGCGGGCCGCATCGATGTTCAGCATCTGCGAGCCGATGAGCAGCAACGCCGTGACCGCGGCGACGCTGACGAGCAATTGTCGCAATAGGGACATAGGTAGGGCTGCGCGTTCCATCGTTGGGGGCAGGCGCATGCCGGCCGCCGTACCGCCTTGCCGGGATAGGCGCGCATAGTGTAGGGTGTTTTGGCGGATCGCAGGCCGTACGGCTGCGACGGGGCGGCGATACGGCGCCTATTGGGCGAGTTCTTCGCGCTCGCGGCCGTATACCTCGACCCGGTTGCGGCTGCCGCTCTTGGCCCGGTACAGCGCCATGTCGGCGCGCATCAACAGCGTGTCGAGCGACACGCCGGGCTCGTGCATCGCCAGGCCGAGCGAGATCGTCATGCTCAACGGGCCGCCTTCCAGCAGGCCGATCTTCATCCCCGCGACGGCCTGGCGCAGGCGTTCGGCCGCCACGAGGGCGGCGGGCAGATCGGTATGCGGCATCAGCACGGCGAATTCCTCGCCGCCGAAGCGGCCGATGATGTCGCTGTCGCGCAGGGTATTGGTGATGGTGTCCGTGACGCGGCGGATCGCCTGGTCGCCGACGTGGTGGCCGTAGCGGTCGTTGATCGATTTGAAGTGATCGATGTCGATCAGCAGCGCCGCCAGCGGGTGTGGATAGCGTCGGCATTGCAGGATCTGCGCCTCGGCGGTTTCCATGAACGCACGGCGGTTTTTCAGACCGGTCAGGGGGTCCGTGTTGGCCAGCCAGACCAACTGGCGGGTGCGATGCGCGACCGCCGATTCCAGCCGCGCGTTGGCCTGCGCCATGCGCTGGTTGAAATGGCGCGCATGCCGGTTCAGGACGAGCAGCCAGATCGCCAGTATCCCGCTGCAGATCAGCAGTCCCACGAACGACCACTGCAGACGCCTGAAGCCGTCGGCCACCGCCGTATTGTGCTGGTTGCTGTCGCCGCGCTGCGCCTGGTATACAGCTCCGCCCAGGCGGTCGACCAGCAGGCGGGCTTCGTCCGCATGATCGGCCAGGTCCTGCGCCGCGCCGCGGATGCGGTTGGGGTCGCCGGTATCGGCCGCGTCGCGCCAGGTCCGCAGCCGGTCGTCCAGCATCTGCACGTCGACGCGCGCCGCGGGCAGCGAGCGCACCAGGGCGACGCCGGGGGCGCTTTCCGCGGTGCCGGGATTGACGAAGGTGGCCAGCGCCTGCAGGTCCTGTACGAATTCCCTGGCGTCGCCGCCGGCCACGGTTTTTTGGGCGTCGGCGATGAGCCGGTTCATCTGCGACACCAGACGGTAGCTGTACAGGCCGCTATCGGCGCCGCCCGGTTGCGATACCACCCGCGATTGGGTGAACAGCGTGGCTCCGGTCACCAGGGCCAGCAGCGCCATGGCGACCAGCAGGGTGACGAGCGCGATCGCCAGCCCGCGCCGCCGGGGACTCGGGGGCACGGCGTGCCAGGTCTCGTCCTGTGGCAGGGCGGGCTCCTTGGCGGTCGCGGGTTGCGGGGGTGTCATGGGTGCGCTGGACGATGCAAGGCGTCAGGGCCGCGTCGGGCGGGCGGGTTGGCCAACCGGGCGACCGGGCATGGCCGGGCTGCGGGTGGTCTCGAACTGCGCGGTCAAACGTTCGTACATGCTGTCCTTCTCCTGCCTGGATGGTGAGCGCAGCGCAACGTACAACCCGGAGGCCGGCGCGAGCTGCCGTCCGGCCTGCGTTACGCATGCGAAAAGACATGGATGCGGGACGTTAGAGGGCTCAATCAAGGCCGCCTGATACAAAAAGCATCCGGGATTTTCAGCGGGTTAACATTTTGGGGTCCGGGCGGGCATGCATCAACAACGAATAATCGCGATGAGTTGCCGAAGATCGAGGTTTTATTGCCGTCCGTCTCTTTGTGTGCGGCGTTTATCGCTGTTTAACGGCGGCTTGCACCGGAATGGGCGGTGCCGCGCGCGGGTGTCATAATCCCAACCATTCCGCGTCCGTCCTGGGCGCCTCGCATCCAGAACAACCATGTCCGGCAATACCTTAGGAAAGCTTTTCACCGTTACCAACTTCGGCGAGTCCCATGGGCCGGCCATCGGCTGCGTGGTGGACGGCTGCCCCCCTGGCATGCCCCTGTCCGTCGAGGACATCCAGGCGGAACTGGACCGTCGCCGCCCGGGAACCTCGCGGCACGTGACGCAACGCCAGGAGCCCGATCAGGTCGAGATTCTATCCGGGGTCTTCGAAGGCGCGACCACCGGCACCCCCATCGGCCTGCTGATCCGCAATACGGACGCGCGCAGCAAGGACTACGCGAACCTGGTCGATACCTTCCGCCCCGGCCATGCCGACTACAGCTACTTCCACAAATACGGCGTACGCGATCCGCGCGGCGGCGGACGTTCCTCCGCGCGGCTGACGGCGCCGACCGTCGCCGCCGGCGCGATTGCCAAGAAATGGCTGGCGGCCACGCATGGCGTGCGCATCCGTGGCTACATGAGCCAGCTGGGGCCCATTTCCATCCCCTTCGAAAGCTGGGACGCGGTGCCCGACAATCCCTTTTTCGCGCCGAACGCCGGCATCGTGCCCCAGCTCGAAGCCTACATGGACGAGCTGCGCCGCGACGGCGATTCGGTCGGCGCGCGGGTCGAAGTGGTCGCCCAGAACGCCCCGGCGGGGTGGGGCGAACCCCTCTACGACCGGCTGGACGCGGACATCGCGCACGCCATGATGGGCTTGAACGCGGTGAAGGCGGTTTCCATCGGCGCGGGATTCGATTGCGTCACCCAGCGCGGTTCCGAGCACGGCGACGAGATCACGCCCCAGGGCTTCCTGAGCAATCACGCGGGCGGCGTGCTGGGCGGGATCTCCACGGGCCAGGACATCACGGTTTCGCTGGCGATCAAGCCCACGTCGAGCATCCGCATCGAACGCCGCTCGGTCGATCGCGCGGGGAATCCGACCAGCGTGCAGACGCTGGGCCGCCATGACCCCTGCGTCGGCATCCGCGCCACCCCCATCGCCGAGGCCCTGCTGGCCTTGGTCCTGATGGACCACGCCCTGCGACATCGCGGACAATGCGGTTGAAAGCACGGCGCCCGCGACTCGCCATCCGGTGAGACCGCGCGGCATCTGGCAGCCCTGATTGGCAGCCCCTGGCTGCCAGGCGCTGGCCCCTCGCCGGGGCCGCCGCCGACACTAAGCAAAACTTGGAGACTCGGACATGATTGATCACAAAAATCCTGGCCGCCGTCCGCGCCTCCTGCTGGGCGCGGGCGTCCTGGCCCTGTCGCTGATGGGCGGCTGCGCCAGCGTGCATACCACGCAAGGCGGCGCCGTCGGCGTCGACCGGCAGCAGTACATGTCCAGCCTGGTGTCCTCCCAGGACCTGCAGCAGGAGGCGGACAAGCAATACGCCACCATCCTGGCCCAGGCCAAGCAGAAGAACCTGCTCGACGTCGACGCGCAGCAGGTCGCGCGCGTGCGGACCATCGCCCAGCGCCTGATCGCGCAGGTGGGCGTATTCCGTCCCGACGCCGCGTCCTGGGGCTGGGAGGTCCACGTCATTTCTTCCGACGAGATCAATGCCTGGTGCATGCCGGGCGGCAAGATCGCCGTGTATACCGGCCTGCTGAACCAGATCAAACCCACGGATGACGAGCTGGCGGCGGTCATGGGGCACGAGATTTCCCATGCGTTGCGCGAACACGCGCGCGAACGGGTTTCGCAGCAGATGGCCACCAGCGTGGGCCTGTCCGTCCTGTCCGTGGTGACCGGTTCGACGGCGGTCTCGGACCTGGGCGGCAAGCTGTCGGACGTCATGTTCACGCTGCCGAACAGCCGCACGCACGAGGCGGAAGCCGATCGGATGGGCGTGGAGCTCGCCGCGCGCGCGGGCTACGACCCTTCGGCGGCGATTTCGCTGTGGCGCAAGATGGCGCAGGCCTCCCAGGGCAAGGAACAGCCCGAGATCCTGTCCACCCATCCGTCCGCGGAATCGCGTATCGCGGATCTGCAGACCGCGTCGCAACAGGTGATGCCGCTTTACCAGCAGGCCAAGGCAGGTAAGTAGGACCGCCGGCAACGTGGTACTGGTTGTACTAGTATTGATGCTGCCGTTGTACTAGGTTCGGAGCCAGCGCATAATGGATTACCCGGTCGTTTCACGCGACTCGGTCTTCTTTTTGGCTGTTTCCCCCCTGTTCGGTGACTTTTCATGGCCCAAACCCTTTACGACAAGCTCTGGGACGCGCACGTCGTCCATCAAGAATCCGACGGCACCTGTTTGCTGTATATCGACCGGCACCTGGTCCATGAAGTCACCAGCCCGCAGGCATTCGAGGGCCTGACGCTAGCGGATCGCAAGCCCTGGCGCCTGGACGCCAACCTGGCGGTTGCCGACCACAATGTGCCGACGATCAATCGCGCGCAGGGCATCAGCGATCCCGTGTCGCGCCTGCAGGTCGACACGCTGGATGACAACTGCGCGAAGTACGGCATTACCGAATTCAAGATGAACGACCTGCGCCAGGGCATCGTTCACGTCATCGGACCGGAGCAAGGCGCGACCCTGCCGGGCATGACGGTGGTCTGCGGCGATTCGCACACCAGCACCCACGGCGCCGTCGGCACGCTGGCCTTCGGCATCGGCACGTCCGAGGTCGAGCACGTGCTGGCCACCCAGACGCTGCTGATGAAGAAAAGCAAGAGCATGCTGATCAAGGTCGAAGGCGAACTGCCTTTCGGCTGCACCGCCAAGGATCTGGTGCTGCATATCATCGGCGTCATCGGCACGGCCGGCGGTACCGGCCACGCGATCGAGTTCGGCGGGTCGGCGATCCGCGCGCTTTCGGTCGAAGGCCGCATGACCGTCAGCAACATGGCCATCGAAGCGGGCGCGCGTTCCGGCATGATCGCCGTGGACGACAAGACCATCGAATATTTTCGCGGCCGTCCTTTCGCGCCTGTCGGACCCTTGTGGGACCAGGCGGTGCAATACTGGCGCACCCTGCATTCCGATCCCGACGCCAAGTTCGATCGCGTGGTGGAAATCGATGCGCGCCAGATCAAGCCGCAGGTCACCTGGGGCACCTCGCCCGAGATGGTGTTGTCCGTCGACAGCCGCGTGCCGGATCCGGATCGCGAGAAGGACGACGGGCGCCGCAGCGGCATGGAGCGCGCGCTGGACTACATGGGCCTGAAGCCCAACACGCCGATCACCGATATCCGCGTGGACCGCGTGTTCATCGGCTCCTGCACCAATTCGCGTATCGAGGACCTGCGCGCGGCCGCCGCGGTGGCGCGCGGCAAGCGCGTGGCGTCCAACGTCAAGCAGGCCATGGTGGTGCCCGGTTCCGGCCTGGTGAAGCAGCAGGCCGAACGCGAAGGGCTGGACAAGATTTTCCGCGAAGCCGGTTTCGAATGGCGCGAACCGGGCTGTTCGATGTGCCTGGCGATGAACGCCGACCGGCTGGAGCCCGGCGAACGCTGCGCGTCCACGTCCAATCGCAATTTCGAAGGCAGGCAAGGCCAGGGTGGACGCACCCATCTGGTCAGCCCCGCCATGGCGGCCGCGGCGGCCATCGCCGGCCATTTCGTTGACGTCAGGAATTTCCGCTAAAGATCATGCAAGCATTCACCCATCACGAGGGCCTGGTGGCCCCGCTCGACCGCGAAAACGTCGATACCGACCTGATCATTCCCAAGCAGTTCCTGAAGTCGATCAAGCGCTCGGGTTTCGGTCCCAACCTGTTCGACGAGATCCGCTACCTGGATCATGGTGAACCGGGCATGGACAACAGCAAGCGCCCGCTGAATCCGGATTTCGTCCTGAACCAGCCGCGCTACCAGGGCGCGTCCATCCTGCTGGGCCGCAAGAACTTCGGCTGCGGCTCCAGCCGCGAGCATGCGCCCTGGGCGCTGCAGCAGTATGGTTTTCGCGCCATCATCGCGCCGTCCTATGCCGATATCTTCTTCAACAACAGTTTCAAGAACGGCCTGCTGCCGGTCGTGTTGTCGGAGCTGGACGTCGCGCGGCTGTTCGACGAGGTCAAGGCCTTTCCCGGCTACAAGCTGCGCATCGATCTCGAACAGCAGGTCGTGCTGACGCCGGAAGGCCGCGGCATCCCGTTCGAGATCGAGCCGTTCCGCAAATACTGCCTGGTCAACGGCTACGACGACATCGCGTTGACGCTGCGCCAGTCGGACAAGATCCGCGCGTTCGAAGCCGAACGGCTGGCGCGCCATCCGTGGCTGCAAAGCCGGCCGCTGGCGTGAGCACGGCGTGAACACGTAAAGTTTTTTTCTGGAAGATTGATGACACACAAGATTGCGGTTCTGCCCGGCGACGGCATCGGCCCGGAAATCGTCGAACAGGCTTTGCGCGTGTTGAGCGCGCTCAAGCTGGATCTGGAAGTGCGCGAGGCTGCCGTCGGCGGCGCGGCCTTCGATCAATTCGAACATCCGCTGCCGCCGGCCACGCTGCAGCTGGCGCAGTCGTCCAGCGCCGTGCTGTTCGGCGCCGTGGGCGATTGGAAGTACGACAGCCTGCCGCGCGAATTCCGTCCGGAACAGGCCATCCTGGGCCTGCGCAAATCGCTGGGCCTGTTCGCCAACCTGCGTCCCGCCATTCTGTATCCCGAACTGGCGAACGCCTCGTCGCTCAAGCCGGAAGTGGTTTCCGGCCTGGACATCCTGATCCTGCGCGAACTGACGGGCGACATCTACTTCGGCACGCCCCGCGGCGTGCGCAGCGCGCCGGACGGCAACTTCGCCGGCGAGCGCGAAGGCTACGACACCATGCGCTACAGCGAGCCGGAAGTGCGCCGCATCGCGCGCATCGGCTTCGAAGCCGCGCGCAAGCGCAATCGCAAGCTGTGCAGCGTGGACAAGGCCAATGTGCTGGAGACCTCGCAGCTGTGGCGTGAAGTCGTCACGGAAGTCGCGCGCGACTATCCCGATGTCGCCCTGTCCCACATGTATGTGGACAATGCCGCCATGCAACTGGTGCGCGCCCCGCGCGAGTTCGACGTCATCGTCACGGGCAACCTGTTCGGCGACATCCTTTCCGACGAAGCGGCGATGCTGACGGGCTCCATCGGGATGCTGCCTTCCGCGTCCCTGAACGCCAATGGCCAGGGCTTGTACGAGCCCAGCCACGGCTCGGCGCCGGACATCGCGGGCAAGGGCGTGGCCAATCCGCTGGCCACCATCCTGTCGGCGGCGATGATGCTGCGTTATTCGCTGGATCTGGCGCCGCACGCCGACCGCATCGAAGCAGCGGTGCGCGCGGTGCTGGCCCAGGGCCTGCGCACTGCCGACATCCATGAGGCGGGCACCACCAAGGTCGGTACCGCCCAAATGGGTGATGCCGTCCTGAAAGCCCTGGCGTCGTAAAACGCCATCGCGTAGTATCGGGGACGCCCTCGCCGCTCCGCTAACGGGGCGGCGAGGGCGTGCTTTCTGATAAATTGTCGGTTTGTGCAGCGAAAAAGCGTCTTTTTGATGCTTTGTCGCAAATTTTCCTTCTCTTCTTCTTATCCCTGACATTCAAGAGCGTACGAAATGAGCAATGCAGTGGGCCTCGTCGGTTGGCGTGGCATGGTCGGATCGGTGTTGATGCAACGCATGCGCGAAGAAAACGATTTCGCGCTGTTCGAGCCGGTTTTCTTTTCGACTAGCAACGCTGGCGCGGCGGCTCCCAAATGGGCCGAAGGCGCGGGCGCGCTGCAGGATGCCTACGATATCGATGCGCTCAAGAAACTGCCCATCATCGTGACCGCCCAGGGCGGCGACTACACCAGCGAGGTCTATCCGCGGCTGCGTGGCGCCGGCTGGAAGGGCCTGTGGATCGACGCCGCCAGCACGCTGCGCATGGCCGAAGACGCCATCATCGTCCTGGACCCGGTCAACCGGCCCGTCATCGACGCGGCGCTCAAGCGCGGCGTGCGCAATTTCATCGGCGGCAATTGCACCGTCAGCTGCATGCTGATGGGCCTGGCCGGCCTGTTCAACAACGACCTGGTGGAGTGGATGACGTCCATGACCTACCAGGCGGCCTCCGGCGGCGGCGCGCAGCATATGCGCGAGCTGTTGACGCAGTTCGGCATCCTGAACGAATCGGTCAAGCCGCTGCTGGACGATCCGGCCTCGGCCATCCTGGACATCGACCGGGGCGTGCTGGGCAAGCAGAAGGATCCCACGCTGCCGCGCGAGCATTTCGGCGTGCCGCTGGCCGGCAACCTGATTCCCTGGATCGACAAGGACCTGGGCAACGGCGTGTCGCGCGAGGAATGGAAGGGCGGCGCCGAGACCAACAAGATCCTGGGCCGCGGCGAAGGTTTCGGTACGCCGGCCACGCCCGTGGACGGCCTGTGCGTGCGCATCGGCGCCATGCGCTGCCACAGCCAGGCGCTGACCATCAAGCTGAAGCGCGACCTGCCGCTGGACGAAATCAGCGACATCATCGCCAGCGGTACGCAATGGGCCAAGGTCATCCCCAATACCAAGGAAGCCACGGTGGACGCCCTGACGCCGGTCGCCGTGACGGGCACGCTGGACATCCCGGTGGGCCGCCTGCGCAAGATGTCCATGGGCGGCGAGTACCTGAGCGCCTTCACGGTGGGCGACCAGCTGCTGTGGGGCGCGGCGGAACCGCTGCGCCGCATGCTACGCATCGCGCTCGCGGAAGCCTGACCGGAACCAGGCTATGACGCTACGCTCGCCGCGCCCTTCGTCCAAATCGAGCCGCAACGCGATGCGCTTCGCGGTCGCGCTGACCCTGGGATGCGCGGCCAGCGCGCCCGCTCACGCGTTCAGGATGGCGCACAGCCGCATCGTGTCGGCGCCGAATGCGCCCCTGCAGGTGCTGGTCGGCATTTCGGAGCTGACGCCTGACGAACAGCGGTCGCTGATGGCGTCGCTGGCGGATCCGAGCGCCTGGGAACAGGCGGGGGTGACCCCGCCCGTCCCGCTGTCCAGCATGACCCTGCGGCTGGAAGGCGGCGGCAATCCGACGCGGCGCAACCTGCGCATCAGCTCGCCGGAAGCCGCCAAGAGTCGCGTGGTTGACCTGCTGCTCAACGTGGGCACCAGCGAAGGCCAGCGCCAGGTGCAGGTCAGCATGATGCAAAGCGCGGGCGGCTTTCCCGGCCTGACATCGCAGGCGCAGGTGGGCAGCAGTGCCAGCCCCGGGCGCGGTGCGGGCGCCGTGGCGGTGCGGCCCGGCGATACGCTGTACGGGATCGCGCAAAGCAATGCGATCGCGGGGGCGACGCTGTACCAGATGCTGGTGGCGTTGTGGCGGGCCAATCCCAATGCCTTCATCCAGAACAACATGAATCTGGTGAAGGCCGGCGTGACCCTGGTCGTGCCGGACGCGGCGACGGTGCGCGCCATCGATCCGGCCGAGGCGCGCCGGATATTCATCCAGCAACAGGAAGCCTATGCGCGCTACCGGGCCAGCCTGGCGGGCGCGGCGGCGCGCGGGGCCGCGGCCTCGGCCGCCGGGTCCACCAGCGCCGGCCAGGTCGGCGGTGCGCAAACGCCGGTCACACCGGAGGCGCCGCCCCAGGATCGGCTGCGGCTGTCCAGCGGACAGGCCGGGCAGGGCAGTGCGGAGGCCCAGGCGCAAGCCCAGGCCGACGCCCAGACTTCCATCGCGAAAGCTTCGCAGGATGCGCAACAGCGCGTCGATCAGCTGGAACGCAACGTCAAGGACTTGAACGACGCGCTGGCCGAGCGTGGCGCCCAGCAGGGTGGGGCGGGCGGCGCCCAGACTGGCGGGACGGGCGCTGACGCGGCCGGAAAGGGCCAGTCGGGCGGCTTTGCCTTGCCGGGGCTGGGTGGCGCCGCGAGCGGCGCTGCGGGCACGGCTGGCGGCCGGCCGGGGGCGCTCGCGCAGGCAGGCAGTGCCGCGCAGCCTGGCGCGGGCACGTCGCCTGGGTCGGCAGGGTCGCCGGGTTCGGCCGCGCCCTCCGGCGGGGCCACGCAGCCCGGCGCGGCTGCCCAATCCGGCGCCGCCACGCCATCCGGCACTGCGCAGCAGGGCGCCACGGCGCCTGCTGGCGGGACGGGTGCCGGCACGCAGGCCGGCGCCGGCAACGCGGCTACGCAGGCCAACGGCGCCGCAGCGACGCCCGGCGCGGCGACACAGGGCGCGGCACACGGTGCTGCGGGACAAAGCGCGGCGGCCTCCGGTGCAGCCACACCCGGCGCCGCGACGCCCGACGCATCGACGCCCGGAATTTCGGGCGATGCGACCAATCTCGGCACGCCGGGAACCGCCGGTGCGTCCGGCTCCGCCGCGGGCGGGGCGTCGGCGCAGACCGGCGGCGCCGCCAGCGGCTCGCCAGGCACCGGCATCACGCCCTCCGGCGCAGGCGCGGCGCCAGGCGCCCCCGGCGCGGGCTCCACTACCGGAATCAACCCGACCACACCGAACGCCGCCACCGGCGCCAGCGGTGCGACTGGCGCTCCTGGCGCTCCTGGCGCAAACGGCGCTACCGGCGCTACCGGCGCAAACGGCGCAAACGGCGCAAACGGCCCAGCCAGCGCAGGCTCGGGCGCCGCGGGAGAGTCCGCCATCACCGTGGGCCCCGGTACGCCCTCCACGGATGCAGGCTCCGGCGCCAAGAACCAGGACGCGACATCCGGCCTGCCTTCATGGCTTTCCGACAACCTGCTTATCATCCTGACCGCCGTGCTGGCCCTGGTCGCCTTCGTGATCGCCTGGCTGCTGCGCCGCGCCGCCGTACGTCGTGAAGAGGACCAGGACGATTTCGACGACGAGCTCTACATGTCGGAAATCGATCAGCGCGCCATCGACCGCCGCCTGGACGGGATCAACCTGGACCTGGACGAACCGCCCGTCGAAGGTGACCGCCGGCCCTCCGGCCCCGTACGGACCTGAGCGATGCCCCGCCTGGCCCTGGGGCTGGCGTACGACGGATCGGTCTGGCAAGGGTGGCAGACCCAGCCGCATCGCCAGACCGTACAAGACACGCTGGAAGCCGCCCTGCATCAATTCCTCGCCACCCCCGTGGCGACGGTCTGCGCAGGCCGCACCGACACGGGCGTGCATGCCGCCATGCAGGTCATCCACGTGGATACCGACGTCCAGCGCCGGCCGGAATCCTGGGTGCGCGGCCTGAACGCGCTCTTGCCGCCGACGATCGCGGTCCGTTGGGCCACGCCGGTCGACGACGCCTTCCACGCGCGGTTCTCGGCGCTGTCGCGGACCTACACCTACCTGCTGTGGAACGATCGGGTCCGGCCCGCGCTGTGGGCTGGCCGTGCCGGCTGGTGCTTCCAGCCGCTGGGCATCGACGCCATGCGCGCGGCGGCCGCGCACCTGCTGGGTGAACACGATTTCAGCAGCTTTCGGTCATCGCAGTGCCAGGCGCGCCACCCGGTGCGCACGATGCATCAGCTCGACATCGCGGCACAAGGGCGCTTCCTGGTGATCACGCTGCGCGCCAACGCGTTCCTGCACCACATGGTGCGGAACATCATGGGCGCGCTGCTGCAGGTCGGGCAGGGCAGGCAGGCGGCGTCGTGGATGGGCGATCTGCTGGCCGCCCGCGATCGCAGGCTAGGCGCGCCCACTTTCATGCCGGACGGCCTGTACCTGTCGGCCATCGAATACGCGCCGCACTTCGGCCTGGACGACCTGGACGGCCGCAAACATCTGCTGGCGCCGTTCGCCTGACGCCGGTCGGCCCCGGAGGGAGGCCGCGACCCGCGCCCACGTATGAGCGCCCCGCGCCCCTGTTCTGTTGTCAGGCAGATCGCGGGTCGTCAAGGGTTAAAATCCTGCTTTATCCCACCCGCGCCCAAGGCGCCGCCGCTGCTTCCCATGCGTACCCGCGTCAAAATCTGCGGCATGACCCGCCCTGAAGACCTCGCCACCGCCATCGAGGCCGGCGCCGACGCGGTGGGCTTGATCTTCTATCCCAAAAGCAAGCGCTACGTCACCGTGGAACACGCCGCGCGCCTGCGCCGTGCGGTGCCCGCGTTCGTCGACGTCGTCGCCTTGTTCGTCAACGCCGCCGATGACGACATCCAACGCGTGCTCGACGTCGTCGGTCCCGATCTGCTGCAGTTCCATGGCGACGAATCGCCGGCGGCATGCGAACGCCTCGGCCATCGGTACATGAAGGCCTTCCGCGTGGGCGGTCCGGGCGCGGAAACGGCGAGCAAACTCGCCAGCACCTGCGCCGGTTTTCGCGGCGCCGCCGGCTGGCTGTTCGACAGCTATTCCGCCGGCTACGGCGGCAGCGGCCTGGCCTTCGAGCACAGCATGCTGCGCGAAGTCCAAGCCGACCGGCTCAGCGCCCCCGTCATCCTGTCCGGCGGCCTGTCGCCCGCCAATGTCCAGGCCGCCGTCGCCGCCTTGCGACCCTACGCCGTCGACGTCAGCAGCGGCGTCGAAGAATCGCCGGGCATCAAGTCGGCCGCGCGCATCCACGATTTCCTGGCGGCAGTGCGGCGCGCCGACGCCGAACGCGTCGCCACGGACCGCACGCCGGCGTAAAGCGCCAAGGCCGCCCCATGCTCACGATCTGGGGCCGCCGCACATCTTCCAACGTCCAGGCGCTGATGTGGTGTGTCGGCGAACTGGGCCTGGCCTATCGCCGCCACGACGCCGGCCATCGCTACGGCGTCATCGATACCCCGGCTTTCCTGGCCATGAATCCCAACGGCACCGTGCCCGTGCTGCGGGATGGCGACGCCGAACCGATATGGGAAACCGGCGCCATCATCCGCTATCTCGCCGACCGCTACGGCAACGGCGCCTTCTGGCCACGCGATGCGCAGGCCCGGGTCCACGTCGACAAATGGGCCGAATGGGCCAAGCTGAATATCGCGATCAACTTCACCGGACCGGTGTTCTGGCATGTCGTCCGCACGGCCCCCGCGCAGCGCGACCCGGCGGCGCTCGCGCGCGCATTCAACTCGCTCGATCCCAAGCTGGACATCGCGGAACAGCGCCTGGCATCGCATGCCTTCCTGGCCGGCGAGCATTTCACGCCCGCCGACATTCAGCTGGGACATGTGTTGCACCGGTATTTCGATATCGAAATACCGCGCCCGGAACGGCCCGCGCTGCGGCGCTATTACGAAAGCCTCACCCATCGGCCGGCCTTTCGCGAGCACGTGATGGTGTCGTACGAGGAACTGGCGCACAACGCCGGACACACCAGCTGACGATTTGACGACCCTAATCCAGCCCTATATAATTCTTCTTCTTTGCAGGCGGTTAGCTCAGCTGGTTAGAGCGCTACGTTGACATCGTAGAGGTCGTTGGTTCGATTCCAATACCGCCTACCACCGAATTCCCTACCGCTACCTAGATAGCGACACCCAGATAGCCCGCCGCAGACAGCCCGCTAAGCCCTTGAGCACGCGGGCTTTTTTACGTCTGTCCCGCCCCTGCGGGCCGCGCCAGGTGCTTCATGGCGCATGCTACGATCCTTGGCTGACACACAGAATGGAGAGAATATGGGTACACGAGAAATTGATGGCTGGACCGTGCATAGCGGTGCTTTTCAATCGGGCGACGTGCCGGCGATCGCGGACGTTACGACCCACAAGGACGGCTCTCCGGATTCGGGCCGCTTCTTTCGAGTAGTCACCGATCACACCTTCACGGATCTTGGCGATGCCAAGAACGCCGCTGATGTCGTGGTGGATCGCATCGAGTCCGTCGATGAAAGCGGCGTTCCCTACCCGCTGACCTACTAAGGTCTCCCCCGCCGGAATGACGGGCGCTTCCACTGTGCCGTCTTCCAGGCGCGGCCACGATGGCCGCAAAGGCCGCAATAGCCGCAATAGCCGCAATCGCCGCAATCGCCGCAAAAGCCCCGCTAATTTTCGGTGTCGGTGTACGCGAATTCGATCCGGGTAATCAGGCTGTCGGGCGTGGTGCCCTTGTGCGAGGCGCAAAACATCTTCACCCAAGCGTCGGGGTGCCCGTATTGGGGATGCCCTTCGTATCCTTCGCGGCGCACCTCGTCGTAGCCGTAGTCCAGGTCGTCCAGCATGGCGCGCAACGGCTCTTGCCGCACGTCGACGATCCGTATGGGTGCTCGCAGGGACTGGATCTTTTCGCCCGGGCGCAGGCCCCTGGCCTTGAGCACGGGCCTGATCAGGTCGCCCGGCTTCAGGAATATCCAGCCCGAGCGGCGCGTCACGTCCTTGGTTCCGGATTTGATCTGCTCGGTCGTGATCGAAAAGCTCATGTTGCGCATTGCTCCATAATAAGCCTGTCCGCCGATGCCTCTTTCCGGAGCCAAATCATGAAAAACGCCCACTCGGCCTTGCCGCTGATCCTTGCCGCCGCGGTCTGCGCCGCATTGGCCGGCTGCGGGAGTACACCTTCGAAGGGCTACAGTTCGCAGTCGCAACCGCCGGCGGCGGCGAGCCCGCCGTCGTACAGCGACAGCAGCGCCGCCAAACCGGCGCTGACCATCCAGTCCGGCGAGGGTGAGAAATTGAACCTGCCGTGGTTTGTCAGGGACATCCAGGGCGCGGTGAACAAGGGCAGCGGTCCGACGACCGAGTGGCGTTCGGTGGATGCGCCTCCGAACGCGCCTCCAGCGCAGTGAGCGCGATGACCCCACTGAGCGCAATGCGCGCAATGCTGTCCCGGCCGTCGCTCGGCGACGTTCACGCAAATGGCGGGACCTGGTTACGAACTCCAACAAAACGGGCCGACGCAGGCCCATAAACTCAGCGTCCTCATCCACTTGGAGGGTACTTCCCATGAGAATGCTGATCGCTTTCCTGCTGGCCACCTCGCTTGCCGGCTGTGCTGTCTACACCCCCAGCGGGGCGGTCGTTGTCGACCCGCATAGTGGCGGCGGCGGTGGCTTCTGTCCGCCGGGGCAAGCGAAGAAAGGTAACTGCTGAGTGCATGTCCGAGTCCCGGGCAGTTAATGGGTCTGCTTTTTAGTTGCCCACCCGGGAGCACGCACGGCGGCCTGTTCAGAATCCCAGGTCTACGCTTCGCAACCGACCGTTACCAGCGGCCGGTCACGCGGGCGTTTTCACTGTCCGGAAGTGAGAGGCTTATCCGTGCATCATTCGGCGCAGCGCGAGCGCTTTTTCCTATGGCACATGGTGTACCTGCTCCTGTCTGTCGCGCTGCCGTTCCTGCTGGCGATACCCATAGTCCTGCAGCAAGCCGAGCGTCGCGCACAGGACCAGTTGCGCATCGTCGAAAACCTGGTCATCTCCCAGTCTGAAAACATCGTGGCCCACGCGATCCAGGTCGCGTCGGAGATCGATCCCCTGGCGGGCAGATCCTGCAAGGACGTTGCCCGCATATTGCGCGAGGCAGGCTCATTGCGGCCGTACTTCCGCACGTTGGCGGTGATAGACCGCAACGTCATCTACTGTTCTTCGGTCAGCGGTCCGGTGGACCGTCCCCTGGCGCAGATGGTGCCGGGCATGACCAAGCTACCCCCAGGCGTCACGCTCTCCACCGTGGCCGGGACGCCGCTGGTACCCGATCGCGCCGCCTTGTTCGTCTTCCTGGGGGGCGACGACGGCCGCGGCGTGCTGGCCAGCGTGGACGGCCAGTATCTGCATGACATCATCGCGGCGGCGGACCAGGGCGGCCATTACGCCGTCCAACTACGCATCGGCGCGGGCTATGCGCTGAACGCCACCGGCATACATGAATGGGAGCCGGCCGTCCCGGGTGAAGCCGGCGGCATCACCGTTACCCGCAAGTCCGCGCTCTATCCCGTCGAAGTCAGGGCAACGCTGAGCGCAGCGCGTCTCGGCACGTATCACCATACGCTGTGGCTGCAATACATACCTTTCGTGACCATCGCATCCGCGCTCCTGGCCTACCTGGTGCATCGCCTGAATACGCGGCGGATCGCCATGGCGACGGAGATCCGGCGCGGCATGCGGCGCAGGGAATTCTGCGTGCTGTACCAGCCCATCGTGGATCTGGCCACCGGCACCTGTGTGGGCGCGGAGGCCATGCTGCGCTGGCGCCATCCGGTGTATGGAACGGTGCAGCCCGAACTGTTTTATCCGCTGGTCGGCGAAAGCGCCCTGGCCATGCGGCTTACCCGGCATCTGCTCAGCCTGATACAACGCGACCTCGGCACGGCGGCGCTGCCGCGCGGGTTCCATCTGAATATCAACCTGAACGCCGAGCACCTGTGCCGGCGCGAACTCGTGGGCGACGTCGAACGGTTCCTGCACGGATTCAAGCAGGCCAGCCCGCGCCTGATATTCGAGCTGACGGAACGCAAGGGCCTGCCCGATACCGCGGCGGTCCTGAGCAATATGCGAGCCTTGCGCGCCATCGGCGTCGCCTTCGCCATCGACGACTTCGGTACGGGGCATAGCTCGCTGGCCTGCCTGGAGAAGATCACGGTCGATTACCTGAAGATCGCCAGGGGGTTCGTCTCCGTGATCGACACGGACGCCGTGAATGCGCCGGTGCTGGAGCTGATCATCTCCCTGGCCGGGCGATTGGGAGTCGCCCTGATCGCCGAAGGCATAGAAACCGACACCCAGGCCGCCTACCTGCGCGCCAAGGGCGTCACGCTGGCGCAGGGGGGGCTGTTCTCGCCGCCAGTGCCGGCGATTTCCTTGCTGGCGGGGTTGTAGTCAAGGCAGGACACCCGCCCTGGCCGGCTCGGCGCTAGGGCCCGAGCTCGCCTATCGCTTTTTCCATCGTCGATTCCAGCGCCAGCAGATGCGCCTGCGCGGTGTCCTGGACCTGTTGCGAGCCCGGCGGCAATCCTTGCTTGATGGCCCTTGCCAGGGGCAGCAGCATGGATGCCGCCTGTTCGGGCTGTCCCGTCAGGAAGGCAACCGAACCCTGGATGCGGTGGGCCAGGTCGCCCGCCCGATCGCAGGCGCGACCGGCCAGCGCGCGCCGCAGGTCCTGCCTGTCGTCGCGCAGGATCTCCACCGCGCGTCGAAGAAACTGGCGACGTCCCGCGCGGTCGGGATAGAGCTCCGTGAGCGTGTGAAGGTCGAGCAGCATGGTGTCGGGCTCAGTCGTCGGACGCCGTGGCGGGCGCCGGCAGGTAGCCGGTGCGTTGCAGGGCTTCGCGCAGCTTGGCGCGGGTGGTCGGCTTGGGCACGTAGTCGTCCATGCCGGCCGCCAGGCAGGCCCGCGCATCGGATTGGGTCGCGTTGGCGCTGAAACCGATCAGCGTCGTGCGCGGCCACGCGTTGATCATCTCGTGGGTGCGGATACGCCGCGCCAGCTCGTAGCCGTCCAGGCGGGGCATGTGGCAATCCACCAGCATGACGCGAGGCCGCTGCATGAGCCAGGCGGCGTAGCCGGCTTCGCCATCTTCCGCGGAATGCGACGTGACGCCGAGCAGCGCGAGCTGCCGCACGGTGATGTCGCGGTTGATCTCGTTGTCTTCCACCAGCAGGACATCGGCCGGCGTTTCCGGGGCGGGTTTCTCCGGCGCGACCGGACGCGCGTCGCGGGCAGGGCGCGTTTCGTCGGCTGCCTGAAGGTCGACGACATGGTCCACGCCGTGCTGGTCCGGAAATCCGCCGTGCGCGGGGTCGGCCGTCGGCGCGCGGCCGCGAATCGGCGACCACAGCGTTTCCAGCGTGCGCAGGAAAGGGTAGACCGAGTGCATCGGGCCCATGCGCCGTGTCGCCGTCGCCACCCAGAAGCCATCGCCGCCGTCCGTCAGCACGCGTATGTCCGCGGGTTGGCCGCAGCCCAGGATCTGGATGCGCGACTTGCGGCACCAGGCGCGCAGCATCGGCGCCATCGCGGGATGGGTGACTTGCAAGCTGGCGCTGCGCGTGGGATAGGCCGGCCAGGTGAACGCCTGGGTATTCCAATGGGCCGGTATCCGCACGCACGCGGACGTGCCGTGTCCGCGCCGGCTGCGTATGGTGATCGTGCCGCCCATGCGTTCCACCAGGTGCTTGACGATGGACAGGCCCAGTCCGGTGCCGCCGTGCCGCCGCGTGGTCGAGGTGTCTTCCTGTTGAAAAGGCGAGAACAGCCTGCGTTGGTATTCTTCCGACATGCCGGCGCCGGTGTCGCGGACGACGATTTCCATTTCATCGCCGCCGCCGTGCGTCAGCCGCCGCCGCGCCGACAGCGTGACGGCGCCGCGGTCGGTGAACGCGATGGCGTTGCTGAGCAGGTTGGCCACCACCTGGCTGACACGGATTTCGTCCCCCACCAGCCGCCGGTCGAAGTGCGGCATGATCGCGACGGTCAGCGTCAGGCCCTTGCGGCGCGCCAGCGGCAGGTAGAGCTCGGCCATGTTTTCCATGGCGCGGTAGAAATCGTAGGGCGCGTTGCACAGCGGCAGCGCGCCCGATTCGATCTTGGCGTAGTCCAGGGTGTCGTTGAGGACACGCAGCAACAAGCGCGCGGACTGCATGGCCGTGCCGAGATAACGCTGCTGCTCGACGCTCAAGGGCGTGTCTTGCAGGATATCCAGCACGCCGATGACGCCGTTCATCGGCGTGCGGATCTCGTGGCTGACGGTGGCCAGGAAGGCCGATTTGGCGGAGTCCGCGGCTTCGGCCCTTTCCCTGGCGAGTATGGCCTCGGCGCGGGCTTTTTCAGCGGTGTGGCGCACGATGCGCATGCGCCGCTGGTTCCACAACAACATGCCGACGGCAAAAAGCGTCAGCAGCACGCCCAACGCAGCCAGGACTATCGGGATGCTTCTGTCCGGTATCACTGGCGAAAATCCATATTGAAGATTCAGTCGCCTATCGACTGTTCGAACTTCTCTTTCAGGTACAAGGCAAGCGCGAGGTCGTCGGCCAGCTCCAGCTTTTTCATGGCGCGCCGCTTGTGCGTGCTGATGGTCTTCTTGCTGCGCAGGAGCTTGGCGGCGATCTGCGTGACCGACAGGCCCAGCGCGATATTGCGCAGGATTTCCAGTTCGGCGTTGGTCAGGCGTTCTTCCGGCCGCTTGGGGCGGCAGTCGCGCACGTGGCCGTCGCTGCATGAGTAGAACGCGCGCGGCGCGTTGACGGCGAGGCGGATCATGTCGGCCAGGAAAGGCAGGCGTTCGCCTTTGGGCACATAGCCGTTGGCGCCGGCCTTGAACGCGGCGTATTCGGTGTCCATGATCTTGCCGGCCGAGAAGGTGATGATGACCAGGTCCGGATGGAGCCGGCGTATGCGCTTGATGAAGTGGATGCCTTCCCACGGCTGGCGCGGCAGGTAGAAGTCGACGATGACGACATCGCAAGGCACTTTCTTCAGGCTTTCCAGGAAGCGCACCGCGGAAGTCTCGGTGTGCACGACTTCGAAGTCGGCCTGGTGCTGCAGGAATGACGCCATGCCCAGCGCGATGACCGGGTGGTCGTCCAGTACGGAGACGCGGATGCGGTGCCGTGGGCGTGACGTCAACAGATAACGCCGCACGGAAGGTTCGCCGGAGATCAGCATTTGCGAGGCGGCAGGGGGCGGAGAGGGAAGGCTGGGAGCGAGGGGCATGCATTTCCTTGCTTGCAGAGCGCGCGCCGGCCGCAGGCGCGGCGCGGCGGCTTGCCAGTGGATGAAAGCGGGACACTGGCGGCGGGTCGTCACGCAGTTTATGGAGGGCATTCCCATATCAGCCATTCCTTGGACGAAAATAGGACCGGCCTGAGGAGTGTGGATACAGTCGCTGTCATGCCGGTACGGGGTGCGCTGTCCGTAACCTATCGCCGGGTTTGGCTCCCAAACGGTGATACAATCGGAAAATTCCATGTTGGACTGCCCCGGCTGTCTGGCAACTCGGCAGTCTTCGGCGGCAGGAACCTGCTTCCGGGTCCATCTCGCCACGTACCGTTTGAATACGCATCGCCATGCACGCTCAGCAACCCGTCCCGGCAGCACGAACGCCGACGCGAACCGCGACCTCGAGTCGTCGCCTGCTGCCGCGTTGAACGCTGTTTCGTGATTGCCCCGCCGGACGGGATCGCAACACCAAGCCAAATCACCAAGAAAAACGCGGCCGAAAGCCGCGTTTTTTTACTTGTCACTCAGGAAAACTAAGATGGTACAAATCACCTTGCCCGACGGCTCCCGACGCGAATTCCCGGGCCCTGTCACGGTGGCCGAAGTCGCCCAGTCCATCGGTGCCGGGCTGGCGCGTGCCGCCCTGGGCGGCAAGGTGACCGTCGACGGTGAAGCCCCCAAGCTGGTGGATACCAGCTTCCGTATCGAACAGGACGCCCGCCTGGGCATCGTCACGGCCAAGGATCCGGAAGGGCTGGACCTGATCCGCCATTCCACCGCGCACCTGCTGGCGTACGCCGTGAAAAGCCTGTTCCCGGATGCCCAGGTCACCATCGGTCCGGTGATCGACAACGGCTTCTACTACGACTTCTCGTACAAGCGTCCCTTCACGCCGGAAGACCTGGAAGCCATCGAAAAGAAGATGGCGGAGCTCGCGAAGAAGGACGAGACCGTCACGCGCGAGGAATGGAAGCGCGACGACGCCGTGGCCTTCTTCAACGGCATCGGCGAAAAGTACAAGGCCGAGATCATCGCCTCGATCCCGTCGAACGAGAACATCAGCCTGTACCGGGAAGGCGATTTCATCGACCTGTGCCGTGGGCCGCACGTGCCGTCGACCGGCAAGCTCAAGGTGTTCAAGCTGATGAAGGTGGCCGGCGCCTACTGGCGCGGCGACAGCAAGAACGAAATGCTGCAGCGGATCTACGGCACCGCCTGGGCCAGCAAGGAAGAGCAGGACGCCTATCTGCACATGCTGGCGGAAGCCGAAAAGCGCGACCATCGGAAGATCGGCAAGGAGCTGGACCTGTTCCATTTCCAGGACGAGGCGCCGGGGTTGATCTTCTGGCATCCCAAGGGCTGGCAGCTGTGGCAGCAGGTCGAGCAGTACATGCGTGCCGTGTACCGCGACAACGGCTATGACGAGGTCAAGGCTCCGCAGATCCTCGACCTGTCCCTGTGGAAGAAGACCGGCCATTGGGACAACTACCGTGAAAACATGTTCACCACGGAGTCCGAGAACCGCGTCTACGGCCTGAAGCCCATGAATTGCCCGGGCCACGTGCAGATCTTCAACGCCGGCCTGCGCTCCTATCGGGACCTGCCCCTGCGCTACGGCGAATTCGGCCAGTGCCATCGCAACGAGCCGTCGGGCTCGCTGCACGGCATGATGCGCGTGCGCGGCTTCACCCAGGACGACGGGCATATCTTCTGCACGACGGACCAGATGCAGGATGAATGCGCCGCGTTCACGGCCCTGCTGCAGAAGGTGTACCGCGATTTCGGCTTCGAGCAGGTGCTCTACAAGGTCGCGACGCGGCCCGAAAAGCGCATCGGCGACGACGCGACCTGGGATGCGGCGGAGCAGGCCCTGATGGACAGCCTGAAGCGTGCCGGCTGCGAGTTCGAGATCTCCCCCGGCGAAGGCGCCTTCTATGGCCCCAAAATCGAGTACACGCTCAAGGACGCCATCGGGCGCCATTGGCAGTGCGGCACCCTGCAGGTGGATTTCTCCATGCCGGTGCGGTTGGGCGCCGAGTACGTCGACGCGGATGATCAGCGCCGGCCGCCGGTCATGCTGCACCGCGCGATCCTGGGTTCGCTCGAGCGTTTCATCGGCATGCTGATCGAAAATCACGCCGGCGCGATGCCCGCCTGGCTGGCGCCGGTGCAAGCCGTCGTCTGCTGTATATCCGAACCGTCCGCGGATTACGCCGCGCAAATCACGCAAACCCTGAAAAAACAAGGCTTTAGGGTGGAGTCCGATTTGCGTGGGGAAAAAATCACTTATAAAATTAGAGAGCACAGCCTGCAAAAGGTCCCGTATATCCTCGTCGTGGGCGACAAGGAAAGGGAAGCCGGGTCCGTTGCCGTCCGCGCGCGCGGGGGTCTCGATCTCGGCACGCTGGGGCTGGACGACTTTGTCGCCCGCCTCAAGGACGAAGTTACGCAACGGCGTGATATCGGACGCCCTGAGCAGGTCTCGTAAACGTTTTAGGAGTTGTCAACATCGCCACTGAAAAAGCCAACCGCATCAACGGTGAAATTCGTGTCCCCGAGGTGCGCCTGATAGGTCTGGACGGGGAACAGCTCGGTATCCAGAAGATTGCCGATGCGTTCCGTCTGGCCGAGCAAGCCGACGTCGACCTGGTGGAAATCGCGCCCAACGCCGAACCGCCGGTCTGCCGCCTGATGGATTACGGCAAGTTCAAGTACCAGGAACAGAAGCGCCAGGCGGAAGCCCGGTCCAAGCAGAAGGTGATCCAGGTCAAGGAAGTGAAATTCCGCCCGGCGACCGACGAAGGCGATTACCAGGTCAAGCTGCGTAACCTGCGGCGTTTCCTTGAAGAAGGCGACAAGGCCAAGGTCACGCTGCGCTTCCGCGGGCGCGAAATGGCGCACCAGGAATTGGGCATGCGGGTGCTTGAGCGAGTGCGCGACGACCTGACCGAATTGGCCTTGGTGGAATCCATGCCGAAGCTGGAAGGTCGCCAGATGATCATGGTGTTGGCGCCGCGCAAGAAAGCGACGCAGGGTAAGGAAGCGGCGGGCGCCTGAAGGCCAGCCAGTCCGTCGTCAACACGCCGCCCTCCCGACGGAGGGCGGCGCACGTTCCGGGTGTCGCGATGCATGTCCTTTTCATTATCGATCCCTTGCCGCTGCTCAAGGCGTACAAGGATAGTTCCGTCGCCATGATGCGCAGCCTGGTTGCGCGCGGCCATACCTTGAGCGTGGCCCTGCAAGGCGATCTGTATATCGACGAAGGCCGGGTGCTGGTGAAGTCCACGCCGATTTCGCTGGTGCCGGACGCCGACCTGCATGCGCATGACTGGTGGCGCGAGACTGGCGAAGCGGTCGAACAGCCCCTATCCGCCTTCGGCGCCGTCCTGATGCGCAAGGACCCGCCCTTCGACATGGAATACGTGTACGCCACGCACCTGCTGGAATACGCGCAAGGGCAGGGCGCCAAGGTCTACAACCATGGCGCCGCCATCCGCAATCATCCGGAAAAGCTGGCCATCACGGAGTTCTCCGAATTCACGGCGCCCACGCTGGTGACGCGCGACATGGCGCGCATCAAGGCCTTCCACGCGCGGCACCACGACGTCATCGTCAAGCCCCTGGACGGCATGGGCGGCACCGGCATTTTCCGCCTGCGCCAGGAAGAACCCAACCTGAACGCCATCCTGGAAACGCTGACGCATGACGGCAGCCGGACCATCATGGCGCAGCGTTATATCCCGGACATCGTCAAGGGCGACAAGCGCGTATTGATCATCGGCGGCGAGCCGGTGCCGTACGCCTTGGCGCGCATACCGCTGGCCGGCGAGACGCGCGGCAATCTGGCCGCCGGCGGCCGCGGCGTGGCGCAGCCTTTGTCCGACCGCGATCGTCAGTTGGCGTCGGCGATCGGTCCGCGCCTGGCCGCGCGCGGCCTGTTGCTGGTGGGCTTGGATGTGATCGGTGACTACATCACCGAAGTCAATGTGACCAGCCCGACCTGCTTTGTAGAGATCACGGAACAAACCGGCTTCGATGTGCCCGGCATGTTCGTCGACGCGCTGGAACGCGCCGTCGCGGCCTGAGCGTACCCCATGACCGGCATCGTTATCGTCGTACACACGCCGCTGGGCTCGGCGATGATGGACTGCGCCAGTCATGTGATGGGCAGCATCAAGGAAGTCGCCGTGCACGACATCCGCGCGGACGACATGCCGGATGCCAAGATACCCGGCGTGGTGGCCGATATCCTGCGCCTGGGCCAGGATGGCAACGGGGTGCTGGTGCTGACCGATCTGGTCGGGGCGACGCCGGCGAACATCGCCAAGCGGGCGGTGCTGGAAGCGCAGGCGCAGGGTGTCCAGTGCGCCGTGCTGGCCGGCTTGAATACGCCCATGCTGCTGAGGGCGTTGACCTACCGCGCCCTGCCGCTGGCGGAAACCCGCGAAAAGGCCTTGGCCGGGGGAGTACAAGGAGTCTTGCGTGTAGACTGAGCGGAAATTTATCCTATCATGTCACCTGGTATCTTCAGCCCTATCGCCAGCGGTTCCGCGCCCGACTCCCCCTATGCCTATCTCCGAAATCACGATCAGCAATAAACTCGGCCTGCATGCGCGTGCTGCGGCGAAGCTCACGCAACTGGCCAGCAAGTTCAACAGCGATATTTTCATCTCGCGCGGCGCGCAACGCGTGAACGCAAAGAGCATCATGGGCGTCATGATGCTGGCGGCCGGCCTGGGTGTGACGGTAAAGCTGGATGCATCGGGTCCGGATGCGGAAAACGCGCTGAAGGAAATCGAATCCCTGTTCGACAGCAAATTCGGTGAGCTCGAATAAATCGATCATCGCGCAAGCCTTGCCTGAACCCGCGCGTGCGCAGGTTCGCCAAGCCGCTGCCGTCGTCCAGGGCAGCAGCGACGCGGGATCGCCGAACGCGGTCATCTGCCTGTACGGGCAGGGCGTGGCACGCGGTTATGCCATCGGCCGGGCCGTGGTCATGGGCGCGGCGGCACTGGAAGTCGCGCACTACCGGATCGCGCCCGAACAGGTACAGGCCGAGTGCGAGCGCCTGACCGCCGCGCTGGAGGCCGCGCAGGCCGACCTGCTGCAGATGGCGGACACGCTGCCCGACGATGCGCCGCGTGAACTCGGCGCCATGCTCAATGTGCACCGTCTGCTGCTGGGCGATCCGCTGCTGGCCGAACAGGCGCTGCTGTTGATCAAGGAACGCCACTACAACGCGGAATGGGCCCTGACCACGCAAGGCCAGTTGCTGGGCGAGCAGTTCGACGCGATGGAAGACGAATACCTGCGCGAACGCGGCGCCGATGTGCGCCAGGTGATCGAGCGGGTACTGCATGTGTTGGCCGGCACGTCGGGCATACGCGATCCCCGCGAGCTGGACGGCGACGATCCGCTGGTCGTGGTCGCGCATGATATCTCGCCCGCCGACATGCTGCGGCTGCGCGGCGGACGCTTCCTGGCCTTCGTCACGGACCTGGGCGGGGCGACGTCCCACACCGCGATCGTGGCGCGCAGCATGGGCGTGCCGGCGGTGGTGGCGCTGGGCAATGTGCGCGAGCTGGTGCGCGACGGCGACATGCTGATCGTGGACGGCGCGACCGGCGCGGTGATCGTGAATCCGTCGCCCATCGTGCTGGACGAGTACCGCGAGCGGCAGCGCGCTTTCGCCAGCGAACGGGCGGAACTGGCCCTGTTGCGCCATGAGCCTTCCATCACCCTGGACGGCATCGGCATCGTGCTGCATGCCAATATCGAATTACCCGAAGAAGCGGAAGCCGCGCTGGCCGCCGGCGCCGACGGCATAGGCCTGTTCCGCAGCGAATTCCTGTTCATGGGTCGCGGGGCCGACCTGCCGGGCGAAGAAGAGCAATACCAGGCATATTCGTCCGTGCTCAAGGTCATGGCGGGGCGGCCCGTCACCATCCGCACGCTGGACATCGGCGCGGACAAGGCCCTGGATGACGAGGCCACCGTCGCCACCAATCCCGCGCTGGGCTTGCGCGCGATCCGCTATTGCCTGGCGCATCCGGAAATGTTCGGGACGCAGCTGCGCGCCATCCTGCGGGCGTCCGCCCATGGGCCGGTGCGGCTGCTGATTCCCATGATCGCGCACATGCACGAGGTCGAGGCCACCCGCATGGCGCTGGACGCGGCGCGCCGCGAGCTGGACGCGCGCGGACAGCCGTATGCCGCCCATATCGAACTGGGCGCGATGGTGGAAGTGCCCGCCATCGCGATCGCCATCGAGCCTTTCGCCCAGGCCCTGGATTTCCTGTCCATCGGCACCAACGACCTGATCCAGTACACCCTGGCGATCGATCGGGGCGACGGCCTGGTCGCGCCTTTGTACGATCCGCTGCATCCTGCCGTGCTGCGGCTGGTGGCGCATACGATCAATGCCGGCGAGCGTGCCGGCAAGCCCGTGGCGGTGTGCGGCGAAATGGCCGGCGATGCCAACATGACCCGCCTGCTGCTGGGCCTGGGCCTGACGGAATTCTCCATGCATTCCCAGCAGCTGCTGGATGTGAAGCGAGAAGTGCGCCGTGCGCATTCGAATGCCTTGCGCGTCAAGCTGGCCGCGGCGCTGAACCGGGCCTTGCCCGTCGATCTGGCGACGCTGAACCAGGTGTGACTTCAGGCGTGAGCCGGGGGCGGGCGCATCACCACCCCATGGCATAGGCCGTGCGCCGGGGATCGGCGCCGGCGGCGCGTGGCCCGTATTCCGTGTCCACGCAGATCGCGCACAGCGCGCCCGCGCTGGCGATGAAGTCCGGCCACTTGGTGACCTGGTGTCCCTTGGCTGCGAGCTCCGCCAGCGTTGCCTCCGGAATGCGGCCTTCCGCGCAGAGGTGGCCGGGCGTGTAGTTGTGCGGATGCTGGCTGGCCGGGAAGTTGAAGGTGGCCACCCGCGGCTGCTCGATGGCCGCCTGCACGTCCATTTTGTAGTCCACGACATTCAGGATGAGCTGGGCCATCGCCTGCGGCTGGACGTCCAGGCCGGGCGTGCCGAAGGTCATCGCCAGCTTGCCGTCCTTGAGCATCAGGGCGGGGCTGGGCGTCAGGCGCGGCCGCTTGCCGGGCTGCAATGACGAAGGATGCCTGGGATCCAGCCAGCTCTGGAAGCCGCGCGGCGACAGCACCACGCCCACGCCTGGCACCACCGGGGTGTAGCGCACGCCATCGCTGGGGGTGGCGGAAAAACCGTTGCCTTCGCCGTCGACCACGCAGCAGTAGCTGGTGTCGGATCCCAAGGGACCCGGTTGCGGCGCGGGCGGCTGGTAGCCCGCGCGCCCAGGCTTGCCTTCGTACGCCCACGGATCGCCGGGCGCGGGCATGTCCTTCCAGGCCGACTCCAACGAAATCCGCTCGACCCACTGCTTCGCGTAATCCTTGTCGAGCAGGCCGTCGATGGGAACGTCGACGAAGTCCGGATCGCCGTAGAACGCGTGCCGGTCCGCGAAACTGGCCTTCAGCGCCTCGATGATCACGTGCAGGCTCCGGGCCGAATTATGGCCATAGGACGCCAGGTCGTAGTTTTCCAGGATGTTCAGCGCCTGGGGCAGCACGGGACCCTGGCACCACGGCCCACAGGCAAAGACCTCGTAGCCGCGGTAGGTCGTCTTGACCGGCGGCTCCACGCGCACGGAGAACTCGGCCAGGTCGTCATAGTCGAGGAACCCGCCCTGTTCCTGCGAGAAGCGCGCCATTTTTTCCGCCAGGTCGCCCTTGTAGAACACGTCGCGGGCGGCCATGATCGCGGCCGCGCGGTCGCATCCCCGCGCCGCGGCCTCGCGTTCGGCGTCCATCAACACCCGCAGCGTGCCGGCCAGCGTCGGTTGGCGCACCATGTCGCCGGTCTGGTAAGGCGTGCCGTCCGCCCGCACGTACTCCCTGGAAGTGGGCCATTGCATGAGATTCGCGTGGATGCCCGTCAGCATGTGGGTGAACAGGCGGCTGGCGGGGAAGCCTTCGGACGCCAGCTGGAGCGCGGGCTCCAGCACCTGGCCCAGGGTCATGGTGCCGTAGCGCGCAAGGGCGGTGAGCCAGGCGTCGCAGGCCGACGGCGTGATCGCGTTCTTCACGCCCAGGGGAATTTCGCCCTTGAGTTCATCGCGGAAGTATTCCAGGCTGGCTTTCTTCGGCCAGCGGCCCAGGCCGGATATGGTGATGACTTCGCGGGTCTTCGCCAGATAGATGATGATGGGGGCGACGCCGCCCAGGTTGGTCAGGTCGGGCTGGGTGACGTTGATGCAGACGCCCGCGGCCACCCCGGCGTCGACGGCATTGCCGCCCATGTGCAGGATGCGCATGCCGGCCTGCGTGGCCAGGTAGTGGCCGGCGGAGACGGCATAGTTCGCCGAGGTGATGACGGGACGAAACGTTGGGGTGACGAAGGTTGCCATGATTACACCTGAGGACGATTGATGAGCGCATCGGCCAGCCGCCGGGCCGTATTCACGGACCCGGTCAGGCCAAGGTGGCCGTGCCCGACGGCCAGCCACAGGCCGGCGTGTCCGGGTGCGGGGCCGACCACCGGCACGGAATCCGGCATGCACGGCCGATGTCCCATCCAATGCTGCGGTTTCACGCCCGCCAACTGCGGAAAGACTTCCAACGCCAGCCGCTCCAGCACGGCCGCGCGGCGCGCGGTGGGAGGGGCATCGAGACCGGCAATTTCCACGGTGCCGCCGATACGCAGGCCATCCACCATGGGCGCCATGAAAACCTTTTTGTCCGCCAGCACCACCGTGCGCGAAATCAGCGAGGACTGGCCCGGGTACTGGACGTGATAGCCCCGCTGGCTTTCCAGCCGCAGCTTGATGCCCAGGGCGCTCACCAGGCGCGGCGCCCAGGCCCCTGCAGCGATCACGATCTCGTCGCACTCGAGCGGGCCGCCATCGCTCACCACCGTCCAACCGTTCGCCGATGGCTTTACCGTTCGTACATCCGCCCGCAGCAGCTCGCCACCGCGTTCCACGAAGGCCCGCACGATCGCCTGCACGTAGCGCATGGGATCCAGCACGGTGGCGTGATCCGGAATGAGGACGGCCGACCGATATCTGGCGGGAAGTCCGGACTCCAGCGCCTCGATACCGGCGCGGTCCAGATAGTCCAGGCGTTGCCCATGCGAGCTGCGCAGCGCCCAGGTGGCCTTGTCCTTGGCGCGCGACTCGTCGTCGGGATAGAGAAACAGGTGGCCTTTCTGCTGCAACAGATGCGGCACGCCGACCTCCCGCGCCAACGCGGCATGCGCGGCGTAGCTGCCCTGGTACAGCTCGTGCAGGCGGTCGGCGTTGGTTTGCACGGTTTGCGGCCTGGCCGAGGCCAGGAAGCGCCACAGCCATGGCAGCGCACGCGCCAGGTAGCCGGGCGCCAGCGCCAAGGGGCTATCCCGGTCCGTCAACATCGACGGCAGGGTCGAGACGATGCCCGGCATCGCCAGGGGCGCGATCGAACTCTCGCTGATGGCGCCCAGGTTGCCGTAGCTGCATGCACGGCCGGGTTCGTCCCGGTCGATCAACACGACCTTCGCACCGCGCTTGACGAGCGCAAAGGCGATACACGCACCCACGATACCGGCGCCGATCACGGCGACCTGCTTGGTCATACTATTGCGTCTCCATCATTTGTCGTTCCCATCGGTTTCCTGCTGTGCTTCCTACTGCTTTTCCATGTGCGCGGCGACGCGCAGCTTGTCGAAACGCTCGATATCGGCGCGGATCAATTTGTCATAGCTGGCCGGCGTTTCGTGCATCGGTATCGATCCTACATCGGCCAGTTTCTTCATGACGTCGGGCGAAGACAGGGCGTCGTTGATCGCCTTGTTCAGCTTGGCGACAACATCGGCCGGTACTCCCGCCGGCGCGATCACGCCTACCCAGTCCGCTACCTCGTACCCGGGCAGGCCGGATGTCGTGATGGCCGGGACGTCGGGGAGCAGGGCCATGGGTTTCGCGCTGCCCACGCCCAGCGCCCGCAGCTGCCCGCTCTTGATCAGCGGAACGTAAGCCGTGACCGAGTCGATCGACGACAACACCTCGCCGGAGAGCAGGTCGCGCAGGGCCTCGCCCGTGCCCTTGTAAGGGACATACGTCACGTTGGTGTCGGCCAGGGTATTGAACATCAGCCCCGCGAAATGCGCGGACGATCCCGGGCCGCCCGAGGCCATGGTCAGGCCCGGATGGCTCTTCACATAAGCGATGAACTGCTTGACGTCATGCACCGGCAGGGCCGGGTTGACCACGAGCACCTTGGGCGTACGGGCGACGGGGGCGACCGCCTGGAAATCCTTCAGCGTGTCGTACGGCAGCTTCCGGTAGAGGGCCGCGTTGATGGCATGCGACGTCGATGCGAACAGCAGGGTATAGCCGTCCGCGGGCGCCTTGGCCACGGCCACGGAGGCGACGGTGCCGCCCGCGCCGGCGCGATTCTCGACCACGACGGACTGTCCCAGGCGCGCCGTCAATTGTTCCGCCGTCAGCCGCGCCATCATGTCGGTGTTGCCGCCGGGGGCGAAGCCCACGACCAGGCGGATGGCATGCGTGGGATATCCCTGCGCCGCCGCGGGGGAGTGATAGGCGCCTGCGATGCCGACAATCAAACAGGCAAGCAAGGCGCGCGCGCCATGGTTCGCGTTCATAATTTCCCTTGATCTGTTGTAGCTCGCGTCCACGTTGTGTCGTGGCGGCCCCTATTCGTGGTGGCGCATTTAGGTTAGCCTCCGGCATACCCCGGGTCCAATCGTTTTTAGTTCTGGTTCCATAAGCGCATTGGATACTCGGCGCCTTGGATACCATGCTGAACATCCGACAACTCAGGGCTTTCGCGGCCGTCATGCTGGCCGGTTCGGTGACCGGCGCGGCCACGCGCCTGCGGATCTCGCAGCCCGCGATCAGCGCGTTGATCGCGGGTCTCGAGCGCGACCTGGGCTTCAACCTGTTCGTGCGCGACCGCAACCGCTTGCAGGCCACCACCGAAGCGGCGTTGTTCTACCGTTCGGTATCGGCGGTGCTTGAACGGCTGGACGGATTGGAGCGTCTTGCGACGGACATCCGCCACGCGGACGAAGGGACGTTGCGTATCGCCGCCTTGCCGATGCTGGCGCTTGAATTCCTGCCCAGGGTGGCGGCGAGTTTTCTCGCGCGTCATCCCAATGTCAGGATGATCCTGCAAGCGCACAGCTCGCCCACCGTCGCCAGCATGATGGCCACGCACCAGTTCGATCTCGGGTTTTCCGAGTCGGCCTATGACGAGGGATGGATCAATGCCCAACGCCTGCGGGTTCGCTGTGTGTGCGTGCTGCCCGTCGGCCATCCCCTGGCGTCGCGCGCGGTGCTGACACCGGCCGAACTGGATGACCTGCCCATCGTGACGGGGCCGGCGGACCATGCGCGCACGCGGCATCTGGCGGAAGTGTTCCGGGCGTGCGGCGCGCGATTGAACCTGCGGGTCGAAACGCCGTTGTTCGCGTCCATGTGCGCCTTCGTTTCGCAAGGGACGGGTTATGCGGTGGTGGATGCCATCACCGCAGCCGGCGCCCATGGCGCCGGCCTGGTGGCCCGGCCGTTCGAGCCGCCTTTCTACAACGACTTCGCCGTGCTGTATCCCGCCGGCAAGCCCGTGTCGCGCATTGCCGATGCGTTCATGCTGGAAGTGATGGCGGAGCTGGCGGGGTTCTCGGGATAGAGATGGCAGGCGACGCGCGCTTCATGCCGCGCGAGCAGGGCCGGCCGTTCCTGCGCGCAGCGCGGCATTGCGTGCCTGCAGCGTGGGTGGAAAGGACAGCCCGACGGCGGGTCGACCGGATCGGGGAAGGACAGGCCCAGGCCCATGTCGGGAATCCCCAGGCCCGGCTCGGGCGTCAGGACGGACGCCAGCAAGGCCTGGGTGTAGGGATGGCGCGGTTCGCGAAAGACCTGCGCCGCCGGACCCGATTCGACGATCCTGCCCAGATACATGACCGCGACTTCGGTGGCGATGTGTTCGACGACGGCCAGGTTGTGGCTGATGAAAATGTAGGTCAGGTTGAACTCGTCACGCAGATCCATGAGCAGATTCATGATCTGGGCCTGCACCGATACGTCCAGCGCCGAGGTGGGTTCGTCGCATATGACGACTTCCGGATGCATGACCAGGGCGCGGGCGATCGCCACGCGCTGGCGCTGCCCCCCGGACAGCTGGCCAGGGGTGTTGCCGGCCAGCCGCGCGGGCAGTCCGACGCGTTCGAGCATATCCATCGCCGTGCGTTGGCGGGGATTGGCGATGCCATGCACTTCCAGCGGCAGGGATACGATGGACGCGATGGAGCGGCGCGGATTCAAGGAAGAATAGGGATCCTGGAACACCGGCTGCACGCGCCGCGCCAGCTGCCGCCGGGGTATCTCGCGGATGTCGCTGCCGTCCAGGCGGATCACGCCGCTGCTGGGCGCCGTCAGGCCGAGCAGCATCCGCGCCAGCGTGGATTTGCCGCAACCCGATTCGCCGACGATGCCGAGCACGCCGCCGCGAGGCACCGCGAGGTCGACGCCGTTGACGGCGTGCAGCGTGCGTTTGGGCTTGAACATGCCGGCCCGCACGGAAAAGCTGCGGGCCAGGGCCTCGGCCTGGATGAGTGGCGTCATGGCGCGACCAGGGTGGTTTCAGCCTGAAGGATGCAGCGCCAGGCGTGTTGATCGAAACGGTGGACGGGCACGTGGTGGGCGCAGGCCGCTTCCGCGTAGGGACAGCGGTCGCGGAACGTGCAGCCCTTCAGGTCGCCGGTCAGCGCGGGCACCACGCCCGGGATCGTGCCCAGGTGCTCGCCGGGCGCGCTGCGGCCGGGCACGGGAATACAGGACAGCAGGCCCTGGGTATAGGGATGGCGGGGCTGCTCGAATAGCGTGGCCACGGGTCCTTCTTCCACGATCTGCCCGGCGTACATGACGGCGACCCTGTTGGCGATTCGCGCCACCACGCCCAGATCATGCGTGATCAGGACCAGGGCGATGCCGAGTTCGGCCTGCAGATCGGCCAGCAGCCGGAGGATCTGTGCCTGGATCGTGACGTCCAGCGCGGTGCTGGGCTCATCGGCAATCAGCAGTTCCGGCCCGCACATCAGCGCCATCGCGATCATGACACGCTGGCGCAGGCCGCCGGAAAGCTGGTGCGGGTACTGGCCCAGGCGATCGCCCGCGGCGGCGATGCCCACCCGTTCCAGCAGTTCGACCGCGCGGTCGCGCGCCTGCGCCGCGCTGGCGCCGCGATGTTGCCGGTAGTGCTCGGTCAACTGGTCGCCGATCGTGTAGGCGGGGTTCAACGCCGTCATCGGCTCCTGGAAGATCATGGCCATTCTGTTGCCGCGCAACGCGTTCAGGCGCCGGTTCGACAGCGTGGCGATGTCTTCCCCGAGGACCGCCAGGCGGCGGGCGCGGCGGCGCGCGGCCTTGGGCAGCAGTCCCATGATGGCCAGCGACGTCATGGATTTGCCGCAGCCCGATTCGCCCACCAGGCACAGGGTGTCGCCCCGGGCGACCTGGAAGGAAACATCCCGCACGGCATGCAGGGGCCCGCGTTGGGTATCGATGTCGACGTGCAGGCCCTGCACATCCAGCACGATATCGGCCTGGTTCGCCATGTCAGTCCCTTTCGCCGGGCGCCAGCAACTGGTGCAGGCCGTCGCCGGCCAGGTTGATGGCGAAGATCAGCAGGGCCAGCGCGATGCCGGGGATGGCGATCAGCCAGAAGGAAAAAAACATATAGGCCTTGGCTTCCGAAATCATCAATCCCCATGACGGCGTCGGCGGCTGTACGCCCAGGCCGAGAAACGAGAGCGCGGCTTCCAGCAGGATGGCGCTGGCGGCCTCCAGCGTGGCGATGACGATCAGGTGCGGCATGATGTTGGGCAGGACTTCGCCGCTCACGATGCGCCAGGTCGAGGCGCCTGCCGCCCGCGCCGCCGCGACGTATTCCAGCGACCGGACCTGCTGCGTCGCGCTGCGCATGACCACGGCGTAGCGGTCCCATTTCAGCAGGCCCAGCACCAGGATGACGACCCACAGCGATCCGCCCAGGATGGCGACCGTGGCCAGCGCGACCAGGATGACCGGCATCGATAGCCGCGTGGAAATCAGGAAGGACACCGCCATGTCCACCTTGCCGCCGAAATAGCCCGCCGCCATGCCGATGGTCGTGCCGATCACGCCCGATATGCCCGCCACGCAGACACCGATCAGCAGCGAGATGCGGGCGCCGAAGAACAGCCGCGACAGGTAGTCGCGGCCCAGCGGGTCCGTGCCGAAGGGATGCGCCCACGAACCCTTGGCGTACCAGGCAGGGGGGATGTTGCGGGCCGCCAGGTTCTGCGCGTAGGGATCGTGCGGTGAAATCCACGGCGCCAGCAGGGCGATCAGGATGATGACCAGCAGGAGGCCTCCGCCGGTCAGCAAGGCCGTGTTGCCACGCAGGCGATATCGGCGCGCCGGCGCTGCCGCGCCGTCGGAGGCGGACACCGCCGGCGCGCCGATGGGAAGGGTGGGCGCGGCCATGGTCAGGACACCCGGATGCGGGGATCCAGCCACGCGTTGGCGACATCGGCCGCCAGCGTCAGCAGGACATAGATGACCGACAACAGCAGCACGATCAACTGCATGACGGGAAAGTCCTTGAAGGTGATGCTCTGGTAGGCGAGATAGCCCAGGCCGTCGAGCGCGAAGATGGTTTCGATCACGACCGATCCTCCCAGCAGATAGCCCAGCTGGACCGCGGCGAGCGCCACCACCGGGACGATGGCATTGCGCAGGGCGTGCTTGAAGATGACTTTGCCGGCCGGCAGGCCCTTGGCCCTGGCGGTGCGGATATAGTCCGCGTCCAGGACTTCGATCATGCCCGCGCGGATCAGGCGCATGAACGCCGGCGCGACGTAATAGCCCAGGGCGATGGAAGGCATGACGAAGTGCTTCCACGTGCCGCTGCCCGACACCGGCAGGATGCGCAGTGTCAGCGAGAACAGCATGATCAGCAGCAGCGCGAAGAAGAAATTCGGCAGTGCCTGGCCCATCACGGCCAGGGCCAGGCAGAGGCGGTCCACCAGGCTGTGCCGGTACAGCGCGGCCAGCACGCCGAAGGGCACCGAGATCAACAGGGCGACGCCCAATGAATACAGTCCCAGCAGCAGGGTGGTCTTGAGCTTCGACAGGATCAGCGGCCCCGCGTCGGTCTTGAAGTAGACCGATGTGCCGAAGTGGCCGCGCACCACGTCCCACAACCAGCTGGCGTACTGCACGACGATAGGACGGTCCAGGCCGTAGGCCTTGCGGATCATGTCGATGTCGGCCTGCCGCGCGCCTTCGCCGGCCAGCGCGACGGCGGGGTCGCCGGACAGATGCAGCAGCATGAAAGCCAGGATGGAAACCGTCAGCGCCACCAGCATGGCCAGTCCCAGCCGACGCATCACGAAGCCGAGCATATCGTTTCCCCAGTCTGTTCGCCGCCCGCGCCTATTTCCAGCTCATTTCCCAGAATCGCACCAGTTCGTCGGGGTAAGGCTTGAAGTTCACCTCCTGGCTGGCGACGTAGTACACGGGCAGCGACCACAGCGGTACCGCATAGGCCTGGCTGGAGATCCGCGCCAGGGCTTCCTGGTAGGTCGCGTCGCGCTTGGCCGGGTCGATGGTGCGGTCGGCGTCGTCGAGCAATTGCTTGACCCGCTCGTCGCGATTGATGTCGTCGGAGCCGAAAGCGAAATACACCGGCGTCGACGCCGAGGTGTCGTTCACCAGGTTCGAGCCCCAGGTCTGGTGCGTCAGCGACGCCTTGCCGGCGCGGATCATGTCGCGCATCGCCGCGTACTGCAGGAAGTTCAGCTTGGCGCGGATGCCCACCGCACGCAGGTAGTTGATGATCGCCTCGGTCTGATTGCGTTCGCGGTAGGCCACGATGTCGATATCGAAGCCGTTGGGATAGCCGGCTTCGGCGAGCAGCTTTTTGGCCTGGGCGGGATCGTATTGGTAGATGGTCGCGCCCTTGTCGGTGCAGCCCACCTGGGACGGCGTGCAGATGGTGTTCAGGATCTTCGCGTCGCCGCCGACGATGTTCTTGATGATGGCCTCGCGGTCGATCGACATGGCGATGGCCTTGCGCACCCGTTCGTCCTTCAGTTGCGGCGCCGGCGTATTGGGCAGCGTGTTCATCTGCATGAAGACGATGCGCATGGTATTGCCGCTGACGGCCTGCAGGTTGGGCATGCTGGCCAGCTGCTCGGCCTGGTCCTTGGGCACGCTCATGATGAAGTCTTCCTGCCCCGAGATCACTTCCGCCATCTGGGTCTGGCGATCGGGGATGAAACGGATGACCACTTTGCCGATCTTGGGCTGCGGCTTGGGCGAATCCTTGAAATAGTCGGCGTTGCGCTCCAGCGTGATGGATTTGCCTGGCTGGTAGTCGGTCACCTTGTACGGCCCGGACCCGACCGGTTTGGCATTCATCCCGGCGGGGCCGACCTGCTTGTAATAGACCGCGGGATGAATGGCGACCGTGGTCGCCAGGTATTCCTTGGCGGCGGGGAAGGGCTCCTTGGTATGGATGCGGACCGTGTACTGGTCGATTTTCTCGACGCGGTCTATCCACTGCACGTTCTGCTGCGTCGTGGCCTTGTTGCGCGGGTCCGCGACGAAGTTGAGCGTGTAGACGACGGAGTCCGCGTCGAAGGACTCGCCGTTGTGGAACTTGACGCCCTTGCGGAGCTTGAATTCCAGCGTCTTGTCGTCGATCTGCTTCCAGCTTTCGGCCAACTGGCCCTTGTATTCATTGGTCAGCGGGTCACGGTACAGCAGCGTGTCCCACACGTTGGCGGCGATGATCACGCCTATGCGGACATTGTTGAAATACGGGTCGACGCTTTCCGGCGCCTGGTCGTAGGCCATGCGCAGCGTATCGTCCTTCTTGTCCGCCCAGGCCGGCGCGGCCGCGCACAACGCAATGGCCGCGGCGATCGCCGCGATGGGCCGCATCGCCATCGCAATGGCAGACGTGGAGGGCGGGACAAGGGGAACAGCGCGACGATCAACCATGTGGGCTCCTGTGTGGGCTGGAACGGGTACGACGTGGTGCTGCGGGTGCTGCGGTGCTGCGCAAAGGACGGCGCTGCCGTCCCGGCGATCGAGGCGGCATCGACGGCCTCATCGGATGCCCGTATGGGGAATGCCCTAAATCACCGGCATGGCACGATGGGATAGAGTGATGCGGCCGTGGCGGCGATCCGCCATGGCGTGGTCGGGCGATTGCATGTCGGCTGTCTTTGTATAACAGAGCTTACGTTCGCCCCATCCATGTTTTCCCTGTACACGCAAGCCCGACTTGCTCCGCCAACTGCTTCCGGACATTTTCATGAACAAGGCGCTCATGCAACAAGCCATCCAGTTCGCCGACGAACACGAATCCGCGTGGGATCGTTCGGTGGATGGTGTTTGGGGCGTGCACCAGAAGGACCCTCCGCCCTGGAACCGGCTGCTTGGACCCGTGCATGATCGTGGCCCGGTGTCGGGCACGGTGGTCCTCGACGGTGAGACCGTGGCGTCGTGGGGAGAGCCGCTGCGCGCCGACCTTACCTTCAGCGTGGCGAAGATGTACCTGGCCTTGCTCGCCGGTGTCGCGCACGATCGCGGCCTCCTTCCCGACGTGGACGAGACCGTGCGGACGCGCGTGCCGGGCATCGGCTTCGACGAAGGGCAGAATGCCGATATCACCTGGCGCCAGCTGTTGCAGCAGACCAGTGAATGGGAAGGCGAACGTTTCGGCCTGCCGGACCAGGTCGATCGCTATCGCGCGGTGACGTTCGGCGATCCGCCGGATGGCAACAAAGGCGATCCGCGCCCGCTGCGCAAGCCCGGCACTTACTGGGAATACAACGACGTGCGGATCAACCAGCTGTCGTTCGCGCTGCTGCATCTGTTCAGGCGGCCATTGCCGGAGATCTTCCGCGAGTCCATTACGCGGCCGGTGGGCGCCAGCGAGAACTGGCAGTGGGTGGGTTATGACAATGCCTGGGTCGAGATCGACGGCAGGCGCATGCAGTCGGTGCCCGGCGGTTCGCACTGGGGGGGCGGCATGTCCATCAGCAGCGTGGACCAGGCGCTGATCGGCCAGATGCTGCTGAACGACGGCAAGGCGCACGGCCGGCAGGTGCTGTCGTCGGAGTGGATAAGGGCCATGCGGGAGCCCTGCGCGATCGCGCCTTATTATGGTTTCCTGATCTGGCTGAACCACGAACGGCGCGTATTCCCCAGCGTACCGGCGTCCAGCTTCTTCGGTGTCGGCGCGGGCAGCTCGTTCACCTGGGTCGAGCCGGAGCGCCGCATGGTGACCGTGGTGCGCTGGCTGGATTCGGCTTACGCCGATGCGTTTTTCGGCAAAGTGCTGCAGGCGGTGGACGCGGCCTGACACGCGCCCCGGCCTCGCGTGCCGCGCGACGTCAACCGCCGGCGCGGCCGGACGCCGCGCGCCGTTGGGCGGCGGCCAGCCTGTCATTGGCGCGCTGCATGGCGCGCGCCGCGCCCACCAGGGGCGCCAGGCCTGGCAAAGGATGCGGTTCCGCGCCGGCACCGGGCATTTGCCCGTGGGCGCCCGGACTGTTTGCCTCGTGACCCGCCGGAGGCGCCCCGTCCAGGGCACGGTCGACCATTTCCGCGCCCTTGAGGTAGGCGGCCGCCATCGCGGCGCCGCCGTTCGCTCGCCGCCATTGCCCCAGCGCGGCCAGGGCGGCGATCATGATATTGCAGGCCGCGAGCCACATGCCGATCTCGGCGCCCAGATGCTGCTGCGCGCGCGGCTCCTGCATCATGCGCTGGTGCGCGGCGGTCAGCGCCCTGACGCTGGTCAACGCCGCGCGCCGGGCGGTGCGATAGCGCGACATGTCGAAGTCGTCCGCGAACACGGCGGCGGCGTAATCGCGGCAGGACGTGCGCGCGTCGGCCAGCCTGGCGTCCAGGCCGTGGTATTCCCATGCGGGCAGCAGGAAGGCGCCGACGGCCCCGATGGCGCCGCCGATCAGGGTATCCAGGCCACGCTGTTCGATCATGGACCAGCCTGGCACCAACAGGTGGTAAAGCAGCAGTACCGCGATGGTGCCGAAGAAGACGCTGGGCAGATAGGTGGCCGGCCGCGCCAGCGCGAAGCAGGTGCCGTAGCTGACGACGATCAGGCCGGCCACCAGCCAGGGAGCCCGCACACCCAGCCACAGCAGCACCGCCGTCCCCAGGCAGCCCAGCAGCGTGCCGGCGATGCGCTGGCGGCTGCGCTGCTGGTTGGCGCCGAAGGTGGGGCTCATGACGATCATGATGGTCAGGATGACCCAGGTGCTGTGGCCGCCTATCCAGTTCGCCACCAGCGTACCCGCCGCCATCGCGGCCGTCAGGCGCAGTGCATAGCGCAGGGCGGCGGGCGAATCGTGCATGGCCTGCCACGGATTGGGTGGCTTTGCCTGCGCGTTCCAGCCTTTCAGCGCGAGTTCGACTTCCGCGGCAGTGGCGGACCGGGCCGCCGCATCGCTTGCGGACTCGGATGGCTGCTTGCGGCCGCGGACGCCGGCATTCGTTTCGACGGCGAGTCGGGCCAGTATGTCGGCCAGTACGTTCAGGCGCACCTTGAACGCCTGCGCTTGGCCGGCGTCCGGACCGGTTGGCGGCGGACGCGGCGCGGGCGCGGCGACGGTTCTTCCCAGCACGTAGCGCGGCACCAGGTCTTCGATCCACTGCGCCATCGCGATGATGGCGTCGTGCACGCGGCGGCCCGTGCGTCCCTCGGGGCCACCGTCGCGCAAGGCCGTGAAGTCGTCGTGCAAGGCCAGGGAAATGTCGTGGACGTCGATCGCGCCGGTGAGCATGTTGAACAGATGCAGCTGCCGTCCATCACGGCCAGGATGGGCGGCCAGATCGCCCAGCACCACGTCGCGTGCCACCTGTTGTGCGTCGATGACGGTCGATTGCGCATCCGCCAGCCTGCGTTGGCATTGATCGAGCGGCGTGCCGGGTACGAAGCATTCGGCCCGGCGCCGCAGGTGCGTGGCCGCCGCCATCAGCGATTCGCCCACCGCGCGCCGCGCGATCTGCTCGGGGAAAAGGGCGCACAGGGCCGTGCTGAAGGCGGTGTACCAGAGGCCGCCGCACACCATCCATCCGAGGAAGGGCCAGAGTGCGCCGCCGGCATCGCGTTGCGCCAGCATCAGGTCCACGCCGATCAGCGCGCACAGCCCGGCCAGGGTGCCGGGCGTGCCGTAGGCCGTGGCCAGTCCGGCACAGAAGGTGATCGCCAGCAGCGTCAGCCAGGCGATCGGCGGATGGCTGATCACCAGCGTGATCGCGGCCGCCGCCAGCGTGAGCACCAGCGTGGCCCCCAGCATGCGGCGCGGCTTGCGGCGGAAGGCTTCCGGAAGGTCCACCAGCGACACGCAGAACGCGCCCAGGGACAGGCCCAGGGCCAGGTCGACGTCGTCGAACATCAGCACGCCATAGCCCGCCGGCAGCATGACGCCCAGCAGCGTGCGCAAGGCGGTGAACGCGTGCTGGCTGTAGAGAAACTGCAGGAGTATCCGGGAGGCGGGCATGGACAACGGCGGGCGCGGGCATGGGCTGGAAGCCAAATGTACCGCGCGTTTTGCTGCCTGGCGCGGACCCGTCAGGGAAACTCGATCAGCGCGCGGCACAGCCGCAGCGGCGCGGGCCGGTGGCTGACCAGCAACAGGCCCTGGCCGCTTTGGCGTAATCGCCGGTCGAGCGACGCGATCAGCGCCTGTTCGGTTTCGGCGTCCAGGCCTTCGGTGGGCTCGTCCAGCACCAGCCAGGGCGCCGGCCGCAGCAAGGCGCGCGCCAGCGCCAGGCGCCGGCATTCGCCTCCGGAAAGGGCCAGTCCGCCGTCGCCGACCCAGGTCCGCAAGCCATCCGGCATGGCGCGGACGCGCGCGTCCAGCTGGGCATCCGCCAGGGCCTGCCAGAGCGCGCTGTCGTCCGCAAGCGGGGCGCCCAGGCGCAGATTTTCGGCGACCGTGCCGGTCAGCGGGCTGGGGTCCTGAGGCGCATAGGCGAAACAGGAGCGGGCCCAGCCGATCGGGCGGTTTTCCAGGGCCGTGCCATTCACGGCGTAGTATCCCGGAGACGCGCCGCGCAGACCCAGCAAGGCTTGCAGGGCGGCGGTCTTGCCCGAGCCGGATGCGCCGACGATCCCCACGCGCGAGCCGGCGGGGAACACGCTGGCGCCGATGCGCAATGCGAGGCCGGCGGCCGACGACGGCGCGGGCCGGGGACACGTCGCGTTCGACGCCGGCCCGGGATGATCGGGCGCGGCGTCAGCGGTATCAGCGGCGTCAGCGGTGTCAGCGCTGTCAGTGGTGTGAGGGGTATCAGTGGTGTCACGGGCCATGGCCTCGTCCAGGCGCGCGCCGGCTTCGTCGAGCGCGCCCTGCTGCTGGGCGGCCCGGATCAGGGGCGCGGTGCCTTCCATGGCCGCCAGGGAGGCCAGTACCGCCAGGGCCAGCAGGGGCAGGCCCGCGCCGGCCGCCAGGGCCGCGATCGCCAGCAAGGTGGCGCCGGTGATGCCGGCATGGACGGCGGAGAGGTCCGCTTGCGCGTGGTTGCGGCGCAGGATCGCCGCGCCGAGTTCGGCATCGCGCGCCATCACGGCGTCCACGGCCCGCCCGGTGAGTCCGAAGCAGCGCAGCTCGGCGGTCGCGGGCAGATAGGCGCCCACGGCGTCCTTCAACATGCCGGTGGCGCGCAGCGCGTCGCGTCCTGCTTCGCCGCACCAGCGTCGGGCCAGGCGGCGGCCGACGGCCAGTTGCATGCCCATGCCGATGGCGTAGGCGGCAGGCGCCCAGGGCGATGCCAGCGCGAGCACGGCGACCGCCGTGCCCGCGGCAGCGGCCGCGACCCAGGGCGCCGGGCGCCGCACGAAGGCGGATTCGACGGCGTCGATGTCCTGGACCAGCCGCGCGGAGGCTTCGCCGGCCGACAGCGCCAGCGCCTTGCGCGGCGGGCTGGCGGCGATGCCGGCGAACAGCAGCGGACGCAGTTCGGCAAGCGCGGCAAAGGCCGCCCGATGCCCGAACAGCCTTTCACCGTAGCGGCCCGCGGTGCGCAGGATGGCCAGGCCGCGCATCCCCGCGCTGGGCAGCAGGTAGTTGAAGGCCTGCACGGCGGCCGGTCCCGCGCTTCCGGCCAGGGCGGCGCCGGCGAGAAACCAGCCGGACAACCCGAGCAGCAGCGTCGCGGCGCTGGCGGCGATCGCGCCGCTGGTCGCGGCCAGCGCCAGGTCGCCGCGCCGCGTGCGGGCCTGTGCGCGTATGAAGCGTGCCACCGTGGATGAGCCGGGCGCGGGTGCCGCACCCGGTGCGAACGCGGGCACATCCCCAGGCGCACCCCCGGGCGTGGACGCGGGAGTGGACGCGGGAGTGGGCGCCGGCGCGCGCGCGGGCAGGTCGGGAAGGAAGTGCAGGGTGGTTCTCATGCCAGTCGCAACGTACAGGCGGCCGCGGCGGCCAGCGCTTCGGAATGGGTCGCGGCGATCACGGTACGGTCCCGCGCGGCTTCCCGGATCAACTGGACGATGTGCTGCTCCGATGCATCGTCCAGTTCGGCGGTGGGTTCGTCCAGCAGCAGCAGGGGCGCGGGCTTCAGGAGCGCCCGTGCCAGCGCCAGGCGGCGCCGTTCGCCGCCGGACAGCCCCGAACCTCTTTCGTCCAGGAGCGTATCCGCGCCCAGCGGCCGCTGCGCGAGGGCGGGTCCCAGGCCCACGCGCATGGCCATGGCCAGCGCCGCTTCGCGGGTCGTGCCTGGCGCGGCGGCCATCAGGTTTTCAAGCAGGGTGCCAGGCAGGAAGACCGGCGCCTGGCCGGCCCAGGAGATACGCGCGGCATCCGCGATGGGGTTGGACGTCGTGGCGGGATCGATGCCCTTGTCTTGCTGGGCCTGGTTTATGGCGATGGTGCCCGATTTGAGCGGAGCGCGGCCGAGCAGCGCGGCCAGCAAGGTCGATTTGCCCGAGCCCGTGGCGCCGCGCACGACGGTGAGCGCCGCCGGCGGGGCGTCCAGGTTGATGGGGCCGATCGCGAGTTCGCCGGCGGCGACGACGGCGTCCCGGCAATGCACGGAGGGGGGCGATGCGAATGCGGATCCGGTTGGAACCGGCTCCACATGCTGCGCGGGCAGGGCCGACCACAAGGGCAGCAGGCGAGCGGCCGCGGCTTCGCCCAGTTGCTTCTCGTGATAGGCGGCCGCCAGCCGGCGCAGCGGCGCATAGAACTCCGGCGCCAGGGCCAGTGCATAGAACGCCGTGGGAAACGCCAGGGTCTCGAGCGGCTTGAACGGCAACAGCCCGAGCAGCGCGAAACCGCAATACACCGCGACGAGGGCGACCGCGATCGCCGCGAAGAACTCCAGCGCCGCCGACGAAATGAACGCCACCCGCAGCACGTTCATCGTGCGCCGGCTGACTTCTCGCGCGGCGGTGGCGACGCGCGCCGTCTCCGCCTGTTCGGCCTGGAACGCCAGGATCACCGGCAATGCCCGCACCCGGTCGACGAAATGGCCGGACAACCTGGACAGGGCTTCGAACTGGCGGGCCGCTTCGACGCTGGCCGCACCGCCCGCCAGCGCCATGACGGCGGCGAACGGAACCAGGGTCGCCAGCAGGATGGCTGCGGCGACCGGACTGGCCGGCGCCACCGCCGCGGCAATCAGCAGCGGCCCGATGCGGGCGTCCAGCTCGGCAGGGCGATACTGGCTGAAGTAGCCGTCCAGCGCTTCGATCTCGTCGACGACGGCGGCCATGGTGGCGCCGGCCGGGGGCTTTTCCGCCGCCAGCGCGGCCGTGAGGGTCTGGCGGCGCAGGCGCGACTTGATTCCGTATGCCTGCCAGGCCGCCTGCCGCGAAATGGACCGCGACACCCAGGTGCGTGCCGCCGTGGCCGCGGCCAACGCCAGGAGCGAGACCAGCGACGCCGCCTGCACCAGGACCAGCGTCAAGGCCAGCGCCCAGGCGGCCATGCAGCCGGTGTGCAGGACGGTCAGCAGCGCCAGCCGGCGGTTGGCGGCGGCATCGCCCCGCGCCAGCGTGCGCAGCGCGCGCGCAGCGGCGCGCGGGTCGGCCTTGGTGTGTTGGATTTCTGCTGGCATCGATGGCGGGGCGGTAAGGGAGCAGGGCCAGTGTGCCCCGGCTTATCCGCGCGACGTTTGAGCTAGGTCATGGGATGAGCGGATAAGCGGGCCTACGATGGCGCCATCACGTAACACAAGGCCGATCCCATGGACGTAGTCGAACTGTCCCGCCTGCAATTCGCCCTGACGGCGATGTACCACTTTCTTTTCGTCCCCCTCACGCTGGGCCTGTCGTTCATCCTGGTCATCATGGAAAGCATCTACGTGATGACCGACAAGCCCATCTGGCGTACCGTCACCCGGTTCTGGGCGACCATCTTCGGCATCAACTTCGTGCTGGGCGTGGCGACGGGCCTGACCATGGAGTTCGAATTCGGAACGAACTGGTCGTACTACTCGCATTACGTGGGCGATATCTTCGGCGCGCCGCTGGCGATCGAAGGCCTGATGGCGTTCTTCCTGGAGGCCACCTTCGTCGGCCTGATGTTCTTCGGCTGGGAGCGCCTGAGCAAGCGCGGCCACCTGTTCGTCACCTTCATGGTGGCGCTCGGCTCGAACCTGTCGGCGCTGTGGATCCTGATCGCCAACGGGTGGATGCAAAACCCCGTCGGCGCCATCTTCAATCCCGACACCATGCGCATGGAAGTCAGCAGCTTCCGCGAGGTGTTGTTCAACCCCGTGGCGCAGGCGAAATTCGTGCACACCGTCAGCGCCGGCTACGCGACCGCGTCCGTGTTCGTGCTGGGCATCTCGGCGTGGATGCTGCTGCGTGGAAAATGGCGTGGCGTGGCGCAACGCTCCTTTGCGGTGGCGGCCTCCTTCGGCCTGGCGTCCGCGCTGTCGGTGGTGGTCCTGGGCGATGAAAGCGGCTATGCGCTGACCGACAACCAGAAGATGAAGCTGGCTGCGCTGGAAGCCATGTGGGAAACCGAGCCCGCGCCAGCCGCCTTCACCGCCTTCGGCATCCCCAGCCTGGCGGAGCGCACGACCCACGCCGAAGTAAAGATCCCGTATCTGCTGGGACTGATCGCCACGCGGTCCATCGACAAGCCCGTCGCGGGGATTTTCGAACTGGTGGCCGTTTCGCAGTCGCGCATCGAAAGCGGTGTGCAGGCCTACGACGCGCTGGAGCGCCTGAAGCTGCAGCCCGGCGATACCGCGGCGCGCGCGCAGTTCGAACAGCATCGCCGCGATCTCGGCTACGGCATGTTGTTGAAGCGCTATGTGCAGGATCCGCGCACAGCCGATCGCGCCACGATAGAGAAGGCCGCCTGGGATACGGTGCCGAACGTGCCGGTCATGTTCTGGGTATTCCGCATCATGGCCCTGATCGGCTTCATACAGATCGCGGTATTCGCCGTGGCCTGCGTCATGGCGGCGCGCCGGCGCTTCGACGCGCGCTGGCTGCTGAAGACGGCGATATGGATCATGCCGCTGCCCTGGATCGCCGTCGAGGCGGGCTGGGTGCTGGCCGAGCTGGGACGCCAGCCGTGGGCCGTGGATGGCGTGCTGCCGACCTTCCTGGGCGTGTCCAGCCTGACCGTCGGCCAACTGTGGACGACCATCGTGGGCTTCACCGTGCTGTACGGCGGGCTCGCCGTCGTCGAGGTGGGCCTGATCGTCCGCACCGTCAAGCGCGGCCCCTATGCGCACCACGAACCGGCCGCCCCGGGCCAAGGCATGCCTGGCGGCCTGGCCGCCGCTGAATAAGGAAAACCGATATGGAAATCCCGCTCGATTACCCGACGCTGCGCGTCATCTGGTGGGCGCTGATGGGCGTGTTGCTGATCGGCTTCGCCCTGACCGACGGCTTCGACCTGGGCGTCGCCGCGCTGCTGCCCTTCATCGCTCGCAACGACAATGAACGGCGCATGGCCATCAACACGATCGCGCCCACCTGGGAAGGCAACCAGGTGTGGTTCATCCTGGGCGGCGGCGCGATCTTCGCCGCGTGGCCTTTCGTCTATGCCGTGAGCTTTTCCGGCTTCTATATCGCCATGTTCCTGGTACTGGCGGCGCTGATCCTGCGGCCGGTGGGCTTCAAGTACCGCTCCAAGCGGTCGTCGCCCGCCTGGCGCAACGGCTGGGACTGGGCGCTGTTCGTCGGCGGTTTCGTGCCCGCGCTGGTGTTCGGCGTTGCCGTGGGCAATGTCCTGCTGGGCGTGCCGTTCCACCTCGACAGCGATTTGCGCGCGACCTACGACGGCAGCTTCCTGGCGCTGTTCAGTCCTTTCTCGCTGCTGTGCGGCCTGTTGTCCGCCACGATGCTGATCACCCACGGCGCGGCATGGCTGACGATGAAGGCGGAAAACGGCGCGGTGCGCGACCGCGCGCGTCGCCTGGGTTCGATCTCGGCCTTGCTGGTGATCGTGCTGTTCGCCGCGGGCTACTTCTTCGCCGCCCATGGCGGGCTGGGATATCGCCTGGAAGGCGCGGCCGATCCGGCGGGGCCGTCCAATCCGCTGCGTGCGGGCGCCGTCGCCGCGGCGGGCGCCTGGCTGGCGAACTTCTCGCAGTATCCCTGGATGATCGTCGCGCCTGTCCTGGGCTTCGCCGGCGCGCTGCTGGCCCTGATCGGCATCCGCATCGGCCGCGAATGGCCCGCGTTCGCCGGCTCGTCGCTGTCGGCGCTGGGCATCATCGCGACGGTCGGGCTGTCGATGTTCCCCTTCATTCTTCCCAGCAGCGTGAATCCGCGTTCGAGCCTGACCGTATGGAACGCGTCGTCCAGCCATATGACCTTGTTCATCATGCTGGTCGTGACGCTGGTGTTCCTGCCGATCGTGCTGCTCTATACGGCGTGGGCCTTCAAGGTGATGTGGGGCCGCTCCACGATCAAGGCCTTGTCCACCAATCCGGACCTTTACTGAACTGGGAGTAACGTCATGTGGTATTTCGCTTGGGTGCTCGGGCTGGGCCTGGCGGTGTGTTTCGGTATCCTCAACGGGATCTGGCTGGAGTATCACCAGTTGGATGAGCCGGATATGGAATCCTAGCCCTGACTGTTCGGGCAGCACATCGCCGCCAGGCCGATTTGCATGAGTGTGCTGCTCATCAGAATCTTCGTCTAACTGGCAAGTCGCGAACCTCGTAATGTGCAGGTATGCCCAAATTCATACCTGCCCGCCGTTATTCCGACGCGTCGGAATATGGGAAGTCCTTGCAGCGGCCGCTTCAGGCCAATCCCGAGCTGCCGGGATATTCGCAAGGTCTTGTATCCGCTCGCCGTCACTCCGACATGTCGGGATACCGGCCTTCGGTACGGTTGCCGCTCGAAGGCAAGCCACAGTTGCCGGATGTCGAGGTGCCGCCACGGCCATCTGAGCATTTTTCCCGTCTGACCGATGTTTCTGCCCGCTTCCAGCGCCTGCCGGACGAGGATGACCGCTATCGGTACGACCGCATCATTTACGATAAATATATCCTGTGGAGAATGAGGGGGAGGAGGAGCGCCGATCTCATTATCTCGTCTCATGGTTCCCAATTGCTTGGGCGTCAGAATATCGTGCCTCCGGCGACGGCCCTCTATTTCTACGGCCCGGATAATGCCCCGATTTTTACGTTGGATATCTATCTATCCTTCGTGGAGCTGGGCATAGACAGGCGGCCATACAACATCCTGCACGGCGGTCGGTTTTGTCCGGATTTCGCGCTGACCAAGTATCAGGACGAATTCGAAACTTATGACGATGTTTTGCGCTGCATGCGGGAGCGTCAGCCTTTCACTGACGTCGTCACCATAAGGCGAACGACGGGCAGGCAGCGTTGGCAGGACAGAGTGTTATTTTCCGAGCTTTTGGCGGACCTGCGTGGCAAGAATCACAGGTATTCCAAAATACACTGTATGTTCTGCCGGAGCTTCGGGGACGACACGGTTGACGAGTATCCCGCATTGGAGCCGTATGTGCGGAAACGCCACGTGGTGGGTCGGTGAAATACGTTCCTCCGCGGCGCCTGGCGCCCAAACGGTACTCCTACCGCCAAATTCCCGCATTCCAGCAACTATCCCATGCGCTCGGCGAGGCCGTCGCCGTACAGTTGGTGCAGGAGCTCAAGAGCACCTATCCAACCGCCGATACCGAGACGCTGGGCGTGGCGCTGAGCATGGAGGCCTCCTTGCTTAGCCGGCGAATCAGCCATTTCCATCGTTTGCGTGCGCTTTTGGCCGTGTCCTATTCGGCACGCCGGAGGGCAATGCTCCAATCCCCTGGGGATGCCGCGTCCGCAACCGATTGGATCGTCAAGGCGTCGCTGTCATCCAATGACCGAAGGCAGATACGCGGCGTCATCGATAGCTACGTGGCTTCCCGTGCCAGTCTGTCCAATATCGAGGAACTCGCCGTACTCAACCGGCGTCTGGCGCCAAATGCGCGGAAAGGGCCTCGGGTGATCGACATAACCGGTTCGCCGCTGCCGTCGTCCACTGCGGGCGCCGCCGTATTCAAGCAGGAGTCCTGGCGACTGCAACGGCTCGAAGGTCAGCCCATGTATCCGCCCTATTTGCTCGCCTGTGTTCTGGGCTATCACCCCTTTCCCGATGGCAATGGTCGAACGGCACGGGCCGCTTATGCAATTACCGCTATCCGGCAGGGCAGCTTCGAGCCGCTGGCATCCGAGGAAGAAAGGAAAATCTCGGGTTTGCATCCTCAGCAGTGAATGGCGCGGCTCGCAGGCGGGTGCTCCACGCGATACGGGCCCGGCGCCGCGATGCGGCGTATCCTGAAAAAAAAGCGCTCCTCGCGGAGCGCTTTTCTCTTGCACCGGTCCTTGAAGGACCGGTCAGCCATATCAGCTGTGGTAGGCGGATTCGCCGTGGCAGGTCGTATCCAGGCCTTCGCGTTCGACGTCTTCCGGCACGCGCAGGCCGCAGACCATGTCGGCGATCTTGTACGCGATCCAGGCGACGACGCCCGACCACACCAGCGTCAGGACGACGCCTTCGAACTGCACCCACAGCTGGCCGCCGATTTCGCCGGCCGTCTTCAGGCCGGGGCCGCCCAGCACCTGGGCATTGAACACGCCGGTCAGCAGCGCGCCGGTGATACCGCCCACGCCGTGCACGCCGAACACGTCCAGCGCATCGTCCGCCTTCAGCATGCGCTTCAGGCCATTGACGCCCCAGACGCAGATCACGCCGCCGGCGATGCCGATGACGAAGGCGCCAACCATGCCGACCAGGCCAGCGGCCGGGGTGATCGCCACCAGGCCGGCCACGGCGCCGGACGCGGCGCCCAGCATCGAGGGCTTGCCCTTCAGCGCCCATTCGGTGAACAGCCAGGCCAGCACGGCGGCGGCGGTGGCGATCATCGTGTTGAAGAAAGCCAGCGTGGCCTGTTCGTTGGACATCAGCGCGGAGCCCGCGTTGAAGCCGAACCAGCCGGTCCACAGCAGGGCCGCGCCGGTCATGACCATCGGCAGGTTGTGCGGCTGCATCGCTTCACGGCCGTAGCCGACGCGCTTGCCGATGACGTAGGCACCCACCAGGCCGGCGATACCGGCGTTGATGTGCACCACCGTGCCGCCCGCGAAGTCCAGCGCGCCCTTGGCGTTCATCAGGCCAGGCGCGGTCTGCGAGGCGAACCACACCATGTGCGCGATGGGCACATAGGCGAAGGTGAACCAGATGACCGTGAAGAGCAGCACCGCGGAAAAGCGGGCGCGCTCGGCGAAGCTGCCGACGATCAGCGCGCACGTGATGCCGGCGAAGGTCGCCTGGAAGGACGCGAACAGGAGTTCCGTCAGCGAACCGGTCATCGCGTACTTGCCGTCGGCCGGCGAGAACATGCCGGAAAAGAAGACGCGCGAGAAGCCGCCGAAGAAGGCATTGCCTTCGGTGAAGGCGAGCGAATAGCCGTAGATGAACCACAACACCAAGCCGACGACGAAGGTACCCATCACCTGCATCAGGACCGACAACACGTTCTTGCTTCGTACCAATCCGCCGTAAAACAGGGCGAGGCCGGGTACCGCCATCATCAACACGAGCAGTGTCGAGACCAGCATCCACGAGATATCTGCTTTATCCATTTCTTATGGCTCCTGTAGCGTCCTTATTGTGTTTACAGTGCTGCTTCGCCGGCTTCGCCCGTACGGATGCGAATGACCTGCTCCAGCCCGGCGACGAAAATCTTGCCGTCGCCGATCTTGCCCGTCCGGGCGGCCTGCTCGATGGTCTCGATGGCTTGTTCGACCAGGCTGTCCGGCACGGCGGCTTCCACGCGCAGCTTGGGCAGAAAGTCGACCGCGTATTCCGCGCCGCGATAAAGTTCGGTGTGGCCCTTCTGCCGGCCAAAGCCCTTGACTTCCGTCACCGTCAGTCCCTGGACCCCTATACCGGACAAAGCCACTCGCACCTCGTCGAGCTTGAAGGGCTTGATGATGGCGATGATGAGTTTCATGGCTGGTTCCTCTTTGGTTGCACGTTGGCCCTGCCTCTAAAGCAAAATCGATGCCATCTTTTTGGTTGAGGGGCGGGGCGATTTACCTTGGCTGCGGCGACGGGCCCGACGGTTCCGCACCTTATCGGTGCGCACCGTCACAAGGCATGCCCGCTTTTGGTGCATTTCCAGGTGCGTGCGGTGCAAGGCGCCGCGCAACGCTCTACACTGAGGACTGTCCAGGTATTAGGTAGGAGGAAGCCATGAACGCGACGCAATGGATGGAAGACCTGCAGAAGAACATCTCGGACCTGATCGCGCGCAGCCCCGCGGCGGACCTCGAGCGCAACGTCCGCGCGATGATGGCCCAGGGGTTCTCGCGGCTGGATCTGGTGACGCGCGAGGAATTCGACGTCCAGGCGGATCTGCTGGCCCGGACCGTGGCCCGGGCGGATCAACTGGCCGTACAGATCAGCCAGCTGGAAGCCCGGATCAATGTGTTGGAAGCCGGGCAGGCCAAGCCCGCGCCGGCCGCGCCGGCCGCTACGGCTACGGCAGGCACCGCGGCTAGCTCGGCCACCCCGGCCGCTTCGGCCGCGCCGGGCGCCCCCACCGGCGTACAGGGGTAGGCGGGCGGGGCTGCCACCGCCTCTTGGCCGGCAGCCCGCTCGCGCGAATGCCCGCGGCGCGGCGCACCGCTCGGCGTATCAGGGTGCGGCCGGCGCCTGTCGTGTCTGGAATTGCCGCGTCAGGAAGTCCAGCAGCGTTCGCGCCGAAGCGGACAGGGTGTCCTCGGACCGGTAGGCGATCAGGATGCGCTTGTTGGCCCACGATTCCATCAGCGGCACCGCGCTGATGCTGAGAATATCCAGGTACATATCCGCCAACTGCTTCAACACGAACGAAATGCCCAGGCCCGCATGCACCATGCGGCACAAGGCGTCGAAACTGTTGACGCGGATCTTCATGCGTATTTCCCGGCCGATCAGCCCCGCCTGCTGCACCAGCTTGGCGTTGTAGGCGCTTTCGGCATGCAGGCCGATCAGGGGCTCGTCCAGCAGCTCGGCGAAGCGCACCGACTCCAGTCCGGCCATGCGGTGCGTGCGCGGAAAAATGGCCACCAGGCTGTCTTCGCGGTAGGGGCGGCTGACCGCGGCGGCTTCGCCCAGGTACCAGTCGTTGCCGATGCCCAGGTCGGCGCTGCCGTCTTCCACGCTTTTCAGGATTTCGCCGCCGCGCTTTTCTTCCAGTTCGATGCCGACGTCGGGATACGTCCGCGAGAATGCCGCGATGTCTTCGGGCAGGTATTGGTCGATGGACGAGATGTTGGCGACCACGCGGACGGTGCCTTGCAGCCCCGACGCATAGCGGCCCAGGGCCGTGCCCATCAGTTGGAGTTCGGCGAGGGCGGCGGACGCGTAGCGCAGCACGGTTTCGCCGGCCGCCGTCGGCGTGATGCCGCGCGGAGAGCGGTAGAGCAGGGGGACCCCGACCGATTTTTCCAGGTCGGAGATGCGCCGGCTGACGGCGGACGGGACGATGCACGCCCGCGCCGCGGCCGCCGCGATGCTTTGCGCCTCGCAGGCGTCGACGAATAGTCGCAGCGACGTCAGGTCCAGCCTGCGCGTCAGCGTATCGATGGTCCCGTGTGCGTCTGATGCGCCGTTCGGGTTCATGGTCGTCCTCCAGATCCGTGGTGTAGCCCGGCCGTGCCTGGGCGGCCGTGCCTGACCGGCCGTGCCTGACCGGCCGTGCCTGACCGGCCGTGCCGATTCAGCATGCCCCCCTCTTGAATGAACGCTTGTCGGGGCGCGTGGCGAGCCGACATGATTCCACAAAACACGCGGGAGGTAGACACATGACGAATGAAGTGCGCATGGTTTCGGCCAGCGGGATCCTGGGCTATGGATTCCCCGAGGCGTCGCTCAAGACCGCCTTGAAGGCGCGCCCGCACATGATAGGCGTGGACGGCGGCAGCTCGGATCCCGGTCCGCATTACCTGGGCTCCGGCAAGACGCTGAACTCCGCGCTGCAGATGAAGCGCGACCTGCGCCTGCTGCTGCGCGGCGCGATGGAATTGAATATTCCCATGATGATAGGCACCTGCGGCGGCGCCGGCGGCGAGCCGCATCTGCAGGCCTGCGCCGCGCTGGTACGGGAGATCGCGCGGGAAGAGGGCATGGGCTTCAAGATGGCCCTGATCCACGCCGAGCAGGACAAGGAGGCCCTGAAGGCCGGCATCCGCGCCGGCCGTGTGCGGCCGTTGGGCAAGGCCGGCCCTTTGAGCGAAGACACCGTGGACCGCGCCGAGCGCATCGTCGGCATGATGGGCCCGGAGCCGCACCTGTCCGCGCTGCGGTCCGGCGCGCAGGTCATCCTGGCCGGGCGCGGCACCGACCCCGCGCCATGGGTCGCGCTGGCCACGCATCACGGTATTCCGCCGGCGCCCGCGTGGTACGCGGGCAAGCTGCTGGAATGCGCCTGCAACGCCGCCTTGCCGAAAAAGCACGACTGCCTGATCGCCACGGTCGGCACCGACTACGTGGAAGTCGAGCCCGCCAATCCGGAGCTGCGCTGCACGCCCCTGTCGGTATCGGTACAGGCCCTGCACGAAAGCGCCAGCCCCATCGTGCGTCACGAACCGGGCGGCGTGCTCGATACCAGCGCCTGCGTCATGCAGGCGCTTTCGGACCGGCGCGTGCGCATCTCGGGCATGGCGTGGCAGCCGGCGCGCTACACCATCAAGCTGGAAGCGGCAGCCTGCTCAGGCTATAGCGCGATTGCCTTTGCCGGCACGCGCGATCCGGGCCTGATCGGACAGCTGGACAGCTTCATCGCCGCGATCACCGAAGCGTCCCACACCAAGATCGCCGCGCTGGGCATCGCGCGCGACAGCTATCGCATCGTGATCCGCCTGTATGGCAAGGACGGCGTGATGGGTGAGTGGGAGCCCCTGCACGGCGTACGCAGCCACGAGATCGGCATCCTGGCCGAAGTCGTGGGGGTCACCCAGGAAATCGCCAATGCCGCGCTGGCCCTGACGCGCGTCACGCTGCTGCACAGCGATTTCCCCGGCCGCCTGTGCCGCGAAGGCAACATGGCCTTTCCCTTTTCGCCGTCCGACATCGAACGGGGCGCGGTCTATGAATTCACCATGCAGCACGTGATCCAGACCGACGACCCGCTGGGGATGTTTCCCATCGAATACGAGACCGTCTAGCCAAGCCTGCCAGGAGCCGCCTCATGATCAGACTCAAAGACATCGCCAAGGCCTGCAAAAGCAAGAATGCCGGCCCCTTCGAACTGACGCTGGACATCATGTTCGACAGCGAGGAAACCTTCGAAAAGGTGCGCCGTTGCGGCGTCGTCACGCGCGAGCGCATCGCCGCCTTGTACGGTGTGGCGCCCGACGACGTCCTGTTCACCGTATACCCGCCGGCGCTGGCCTTCAAGGCGACCCTGCCGCGCCGCATCGTGTCGGGCGCCATTGGCGACACCGATGTCTATGGCGCGCAGCAGCATGCGCCCCTGCTGGACCTGGAACTGCCGCTGTAGCGCGGGACGAGTCGCCGCAAGACGCGACCGGACAAAGGAGACTGCCATGTACGCCGCACCCCCGGCGATGAAGACCGAAGTCTTCACGCGTATTCCCGATCGATATCGCAAGGCCGGCCAGCTGTCGGAAGAGCGCCTGCGCGCCGGCAAGGGCACGCGCGCCACCGACAGCTATATCGAAGGCCCGTCCTTCGACAGGCAGGGCAACCTGTACCTGGTCGACATCGCCTTCGGCCTGGTCTTTCGGGTGTCGCCCGCCGGCGAGGTCACGCAGCTGATCGAGTACGACGGCGAGCCCAACGGATTGAAGATCCATCGCGACGGCCGCATTTTCGTGGCCGACCACAAGAACGGCATCCTGCTGCTGGATGCGGAGGCCGGGCGCGTCACGCCGCATATCCGGCGCGCGCGCACCGAAGGCTTCAAGGGTCCCAACGATCTGTTCTTCGCCGCCAACGGCGACATGTACTTCACCGACCAGGGGCAGACCGGCCTGCAGGATCCGTCCGGGCGCGTATACCGGCAGGGCGCGGACGGCTATTTCGAATGCCTGCTGGATAACGTGCCCAGCCCCAACGGCATCGTCATGAACCCGGCGGAAACCATGCTCTACGTGGCCGCCACCCGCGGCAACTGCGTCTGGCGCGCCATGGTGCTGCCGGATCGCTCATTGACGCGCGTGGGCCTGTTCATCCAGATGTCCGGCGGCGCCGGACCGGACGGCATGGCGGTGGACCAGGCCGGCAATCTCTATGTCGCGCATGCCGGCCTGGGCGCGGTGTGGAAGTTTTCGCCACGCGGCGAACCGCTGCTGCGCATCGATTCGTGCATGGGGCATATGACGACCAACATCGCTTTCGGCGGCAAGGACAACCGCGACCTGTTCATTACCGAATCGGAAACCGGCAGCGTGCTCGTCGCGCGCATGGATACGCCGGGCCGGCCGATGTATTCGCACGCGGACTGAACCGTACTACGGAACCATTACTACAGGAACCATCATGGAAGACACCACATCCGCCCAGACGGGCGCACGGCGTGTGGACCCGGCAAGGGTGCGCGAACTGGCCGCCGCCGTCTACGAAAGCGCCGGTGTGCCGGCCGGCGACGCCTTGCTCGCCGCCGATACGCTGGTGCAGGCCGACCTCTGGGGCCATCAGTCGCACGGCATGCTGCGGCTGGGCTGGTATTACGCCCGCCTGCGCTCCGGCGCGATGAAGGCGGTGACGGAAACCCGGCTGGCCGTGGATGCCGGCGCGATCGCGGTCATGGACGGCGGCGACGGCGTCGGCCAGGTCGTGGCCCGCCGCGCCGTCGACGAAGCGGTGGGGCGTGCGCGCCAGCATGGCGTGGGCGTGGTCTCCATCCGCAATTCGAATCACTTCGGCACCTGCATGTACTACACGCGCATCGGCGCGGAGCAGGGCTGCGTGATGATGTTGATGAGCAATGCCGGTCCCAACATGGCGCCCTGGGGCGGGCTGAAGAAAAAGATAGGCACCAATCCCTGGTCCATCGCCGCGCCCGGCGGCAGCCATCCGCCGGTGGTGATGGACATGGCCAACTCGGGCGTGGCGCGCGGCAAGATATACCTGGCCAACAAGCGGCGCGAACCCATCCCGTCGCACTGGGCCATCGACGCGCAGGGCAATCCCACGACGGATCCCAAGGCCGCGCTGGAGGGCTTCATCCTGCCCATGGCGGGCCACAAGGGCTACGTGATGGGCGTCATGGTCGACGTCCTGTCCGGCGTGCTGTCCGGCAGCCAGTTCCTGGATCGCGTCCATGGTCCCTACGACCCGGTCAATCGCAGCGGGGCGGGGCATCTGATGATCGCCTTGAATGTGGCGGCATTCCAACCCATCGAGGAATTCAACCGCCGTATCGACGCGTACATCGCTTCATTGAAGGACGTGCCGGTGGCGCCGGGCCATCGCCAGGTCTATTACCCCGGCGAGATGGAAGTCCAGGCCGACGCGGAAAACCGCGCCAACGGCCTGCTCCTGCCCGCCGATACGCTGGCCGATGTCGAGCGCGTCGCGCGCGAGGCGGGTGTGCCGTACCCATTCTGATTTCACGGGTTCGGCCGCCACGGCCGTCCCGCAAACAATCGGGGCGCGAGCCCCAAGAACAGGAGGAGATTCCATGAACCGCAGACTGATCATCCAGGCAGGCGTCGCGCTGTGCGCGCAAGCCGTGATCGCATCGGCGTCGGCGCAGTCGGCGTCCGACTTTCCCACGCGCACCGTGCGCATCGTTTCCGGGCTGGCGGCCGGCAGCAGCATGGACCTGGTCGCGCGCACCATCAGTCCCAAGCTGGCCGAGCTGTGGGGCCAGGCCGTGATCGTCGAAAACCGCGCGGGCGCGGCCGGCAACATCGCCGCCGAGCACGTCGCCCGCGCCGACGATGGCCACACGCTGCTGATCGCGCAGAATGCGATCACGGTCAGCGCGTCGCTGTATCCGCGCCTGAAGTACGACTTGCGCAAGGACCTGAAAGCGGTTTCGCAGGTGACCGCGATGCCGCACGTCGTGGTGGTGACGCCGACGCTGCCGGTGAAGAATCTGCAGGACTTCGTCGCGCTCGCCAAGTCCAAGCCCAACCAGCTGAATTTCAGTTCGGCGGGCATCGGCAATGCCGACGACATGGCGGCCGAGCTGTTCGCCACGATGGCGCATCTACAGATGATGCACGTGCCGTACACCGGCGGCTCGCAGGCGCTGACCGCGGCCGCGGCAGGCGACGTGCAGCTGTACTTCCCGGGCCTGCCGGTCAGCCTGCCGCTGGTCAAGGCGGGCAAGGTGAAGGCATTGGCGGTCACCAGCAAGATCCGCTCGCCTGCCTTGCCGGACGTGCCGACCATGCAGGAAGCCGGTTTGCCGGGCTACGAAACCGTGCTGTGGTACGGCGTCTACGCGCCCGCGTCCATGCCGGACGCCACGGTCAAGCGCATCTCCGCCGATATCCGGAAGGCCTTGGAGATGCCTGACGTCAAGGAAAAGCTGGGCGGCGCCGGCATCGACGTGGTGGGCAGCACGCCGGAGCAATTCCAGGCTTTCACGAACGCGGAGATCGATCGCTGGGCCACCATCGTGCGCGAGCGCAATCTGAAGGTGGATTGAGCCTGGATCGCCGACGCTGGAAGGGCCGGCGTCCGGCGATCGAACGCCGGCCGCCGCCCGCCACTGCCGGTCGGGACACGGCGTGACTTTTTCATCACCGCCATCGCACCCGATGGCGGTTCTTTTTCATACTGCGCTTTTCTTCCCGAACAAGCGCAGCCATGAGTCTTGCCGTCTTGAACAGCCGCGCGCTGGTGGGGCTGCACGCGGCGCCGGTCCACGTCGAAACGCACGTGGCCGCCGGCTTGCCGTCATTCGCGGTGGTCGGCCTTGCCGATGTGGCGGTGCGCGAAAGCCGCGAGCGCGTGCGCGCCGCCATCCAGAACAGCGGCTTCGAATTCCCTGCCGGGCGCCTGACCGTCAGCCTGTCGCCGGCGGACCTGCGCAAGGAATCGGCACGCTTCGATCTGCCCATCGCCGTCGGCGTGCTGCTGGCGTCCGGCCAGGTCGCCATGCCGGAGCTGCTGCGCAAGGACGGCGTGTCCACGCTGCCCAGGCTGGTCATGGCGGGCGAGCTCTCCTTGACCGGCGTGCTCGTCCCGGTGGCCGCGCCCCTGGCGATCGCCTTGGGGGTGGCGCGCGACCAGCCGGACGCGACGCTGATCCTGCCCGCGGCCAGCGCGGCGCAGGCCGCCCACGTGCCGGGCTTGCGGGTGCTGTCGGCCGGGACGCTTGCCGACGTGGTGGCCCATTTATGCGACAAGGCGCCTTTGCCGGTCGCCCAGCCCGCGCCCTGGGCTGCCGTGGCGGACGGCCCTTGCCTGTCCGAGGTGAAAGGGCAGGCGGGCGCCCGTCGCGCGCTGGAGCTGGCGGCCGCGGGCGGGCATAGCCTGTTGATGGTGGGACCACCCGGCGCGGGCAAGAGCATGCTCGCGCACCGCCTGCCGGGCTTGCTGCCGCCCCTGGCGCATCTGCAGGCGCTGGAAGTGTCCGCCATCGTGGGGCTGGCGATGGGGAATGCATCGTTCGATCTGCGGCCGCCGTTCCGGGCACCGCATCATGGTGCGACCGCGGCGGCGCTGGTGGGCGGCGGAACGCGCGTGCGTCCCGGGGAAATCAGCCTGGCTCACCATGGGGTGCTGTTCCTCGATGAGTTGCCCGAATTCGACCGCCGCGCGCTCGAAGCGCTGCGCGAGCCGCTGGAAACCGGCAGGGTATCGATCGCCCGAGCGGCGCGGACGTTGGAATATCCCGCGCGTTTCCAACTGATCGCGGCGATGAATCCTTGTCCCTGCGGCTGGCGCGGCCATCCGCGCATTGCCTGCCGCTGCACGCCGGAACAGGCGGATCGCTATCGCGCGAGGTTGTCCGGCCCGTTGCTGGACCGCATCGACCTGCAGATCGAACTGCCGCCGCCGGCGCCCGACTGGATGGACGGCCCGCCCGGCGAGGCGTCCGCGCGGGTGCGGGAGCGTGTCGTCGCCTGCCGGGAACGGCAGCAGGCACGCCAGGGCAAACTCAACGCCCGGCTCGATGCGCGCGAATTGGATGAGCATTGCGGCCTGACCGGCGAGGCGCGCGCTTTGCTGAGACAGGCGATGATCCGCCTGAACGCTTCGGGCCGCGCCGCGCACCGCGTGCTGCGGGTGGCCAGGACGGCGGCCGATCTGGAAGGCGCGGATATCGTCGGCGCCAGCCATATCGCCGAAGGCGTGCAACTGCGGCAGCCATCATGAGGAGACGAACATGCTGTATCGAACGAAAACCGGCGCGGCCCTGGCCGCCATGGTGCTGGCGCTGCTGTTGAGCGGCTGCGCCGCCGATCCCGCGCATCGGGTGAACGGCGACGCATGGCGCTATGGATTCAGCTATGCAGGCCCCAATTACCCGGATACCGGGTGGTGATGGCACCGGCCGCAAAGGCCGGCGCGTGCCGGGGGCGTGGGAAGGCCGGCAATGGCTTAGAAACCGTCCGCCAATCCCATGGCCGGATCGCTGACGGAATGGCGGCCCGTTTCGATGCGGCCGGCCAGGCGGCGCAGGAAGCTGGGGTCGGTATCCGCTGTCACCATCAGGTCATACCAGTTGCCGGTGTCGCGCAGCACCAGCGTCATGATGGCCTGGCGGCCCGGACGTACCGTCGCCGTCCAGGAACCACTGCGCCTGTCGACGTCGAAGTCGCCGCCACGGGCGCGCAGTTCGCCATACGCCTTGTTCGATCTGACGGTGAATTCCACCGGACGGTCGCCGTCGTTGCGCGCGGTCAGGCGCACATTGCCGCTCCTGCCGTCCGGCTCGAACTCGATTTCCGGGGCGGCGGCCTTGCGCTTGTCCTGCACGCCAAGATCGCCGGCCAGATGGCGGTGGAAGCCGTTGGGACCCAGGATCCACAAGTCGTACTTGCCGTTGTCGGCGCTCGCCGACCAGTCGTCCTGCAGCGAGCGGTGCGCTTCCACCATGTAGCGGCGTGGCACGCGATCCAGGTGCAGCTTGTCGTACACGTGAAAGACGGCGCCGGCATCGCCCGAATTGACGAACTTCAGCGTGACCTGGTCGCGGCGCGCGTCGGTCTCGACCTGCAGGCCCAGTTCATAGGGCAGGGCGCGCGACGGGCGTATGCCGCTGGCCTGCACCGGCATGTTCGGCGTGGCCGGCGGGTTGATCTTGGGCGCGCTCTGCTGCGAGGCGGTCAGCGCGTCGACCTGATCCTTGGTCGCGCTGCCGTTCAGCACCGGCAGCGGCTCGGCATTCGGATTCTCGAAGTTGAAGGCGCTGGTCAGGTCGCCGCACACCGCGCGGCGGTATTTGCTGATCTGCGGCTCCTGCACGCCGAAGCGCTTTTCCAGGAACATCAGCGTGGACGTGTGGTCGAAGACCTGGGAATTCACCCAGCCGCCGCGGCTCCAGGGCGAGACCACCCAGAGCGGCACACGGGGTCCGGGGCCATAGGGCCGGCCGTCCTGGGCGGGCTGGCTGGGCGTGGCCGGCGTGTAGTTGTGGTACTCGACGGCCATGTCTTCCGCGCGCAGCGTGACGGCGCCGGCCAGGCTGCCGTCCGGATTGTGGGAAGGCGCGGTGGGCGGCGGCAGGTGGTCGAAAAAACCGTCGTTTTCGTCGTAATTGATCAGCAGGACGGTCTTGCTCCAGACCTCCGGATCGGCGGTCAGCGCGTCCAGCACTTCCTGCACATACCAGCCGCCCTTGATCGGGCTCGACGGGCCGGGGTGTTCGCTATAGGCCGACGGCGCGATGATCCAGGAAACCTCCGGCAGCTTGCCGGCCTGGATGTCGGCGCGGAAGGTTTCCAGGAAGCCCTGCGGCATGGTGTTGGCGAAGCCCTTGGCCAGCGGGCTCAACGCGTCGTCCGTCAGCGGGTCGTAGGCCGGGCCGGCCAGGTTCACGTCCTGCGTGATGTCGGTCTTGGGCACGTAGACGGGGCGGCGCGACGGCGGCATCTTCTCGATTTCCGCGCGCCAGTGGCGGAAGCTCATCATTTCATTGCAGCCGTAGTTGTCGATCAGGCTCTGGTAGACCTTCCATGACACGCCGGCCTTCTGCAGGCGATCGGCGTAGGTGGTCCAGGTCCAGCCCTCGGTCGATGGGCCGATATCGTTGCCGCCGTTGTACTGGTTGTTGAGCACGGCGACGTTCACCGGGCCGCCTTCCGTCGGATCCAGGCCGTTCGGGCCGTTGGTGCCGGTCCAGTAGAACAGGCGGTTGGCGATGGTGCCGGTATGCATGCCGCAGTGATAGTGGTCGCAGAGCGTGAAAGCCTCGGCCAGCGCGCGCTGGAAGGGCACTTCGGCTTCTTCGTAGTAGCTCATGGACAGCGGGTTCTTGGCGTCCGGCCAGTTGCTCATGCGGCCCTGGTCCCAGGCGGCCTGCGTGTCGGCCCAGGTGTGCGGAGTGCTGCCGGCGCGCTGCGCGTTGCCCTGGTTTTCGTCCAGGTGGTAGGGCGTATAGGTGGTGGGCGGGCTGGTCTTGCTGTAGGTCTGGTAGAAAACGTTCTGGCCGTTGGCGACCGGTACCGCGAAGCGGTCGCCGAAGCCGCGCACGCCGCGGAAGGTGCCGAAGTAGCCGTCGAAGGAGCGGTTTTCCATCATCAGCAGGACCACGTGCTTGACGTCCTTGATCGTGCCGGTATCGTGGTGCGCCGGAATGGCCAGGGCGCGCCGGATACCCGGCGGGAAGGTGGCCAGCGCGGCGGCCGACAGGCCGGATGTGGCAACGTTCTGAAGGAACTTGCGGCGGGAGGTCATCGTATGCGTTTCCTTGGCGTGGGCTGCGAGGCCGCCGGATTCGGCGACGCGACAGAGCCTAGGGACGGCATGTGACCGTTGATTGGCGAGTCTTCGGACGGAGGCCGCCAGGAAAGGGCGCGCGGGTCTTCCTGCACGGATTACGCAACTTCCGTAACCGTTGTTGACGTTGCGTGTCGTCCGGCGGGGCGCTGGGGTGCGCCAGGGGAGCCGCCGCCGGCCAGGCGGCGCGGCTGGGGACAGGCGTAAAAAATGTTTCGAATTGGCAGATTGGGCATGAGACGGCTGCCTGTCGGCCGTCTGTCGCCGGCGCGCCACGCCGCCTTCCCGCCAGATCGGGGCGGGGCATTCGACAACCCGGCCAAAAATGCCATATAATCAAAGGCTTTCCGGCGTCGGCGTATGTCGGGAAAGCCAGGTAGTACCAGAATCAGTACCAAAATCAGTACCCCAGCAGTACCCAAGCAGTACCCCCAACAAGTGGTCCGGGTGGCTGAAGCCATCGAAGACTTGCGGCCGGTTTGCCGGCGCGCGGGCACCCGCGAGGCCATAACGTTAATCAACCTTCGTCCGGCGACGGACGGCACTCCGAAAGGAAGCAAGGGACTATCATGCCCAAGATGAAGACCAAGAAAAGCGCCGCCAAGCGCTTTCAGGTTCGCGGCAGCGGATCGATCAAGCGGGGTCAGGCTTTCAAGCGCCATATCCTGACCAAGAAGACCACCAAGAACAAGCGCCAGCTGCGCGGTTCGGCGGCCGTACACGAGACGAACGTCGCCTCGGTCAAGGCCATGATGCCTTTCGCTTGATAGATAACGGAGATCCACTATGCCTCGCGTCAAACGCGGCGTTACCGCCCGCGCCCGTCACAAGAAAGTTCTCAACGCCGCCAAGGGCTATCGCGGCCGCCGCGGTAATGTATTCCGCATCGCCAAGCAGGCGGTCATGCGCGCCGGGCAATACGCCTATCGCGATCGCCGCAACAAGAAGCGTACCTTCCGCGCCCTGTGGATCACGCGTATCAATGCCGCGGTGCGTGAGCACGGCGTCACCTACAGCGTGTTCATCGCCGGCCTGAAGAAGGCGTCCATCGATCTGGACCGCAAGGTGCTGGCCGATCTGGCCGTGCGCGACAAGGCCGGCTTCGCCGCCGTGGTCCAACAGGCCAAGGCTGCCCTGTCCGCCTGATCGTTTTCGACGTATCGCGCATTGCTGCAAACGGGGCTGTCATGGCCCTGTTTGCGTTTTTGACGGCCGCATTCGTGCCGCGTTTCCTAGGCTGATGCCATGACACTGTTGGTCGACGACCTGATCGCCCAGGCGAAAGAACGATTCGCGGACGCGCCCGACGCCGCCGCGCTGGAAAACGCCAAGGCGCGCTTCCTGGGCAAGGAAGGCGCGCTGACCGTGCTGCTGCGCGGACTGGCGCAACTGACGCCGGAAGAAAAGCGCGAAATGGGCGCGCGCGTGAATCGCGCCAAGCAGCAGATCGAAGAGCTGCTGAACCAGCGCCGCGCGGAACTGGCGCAGGCCGAGCTGGATCAACGCCTGGCGTCCGAAACCATCGACGTGACCCTGGCCGGACGTGGCCGTGGCGTGGGCGGCCTCCATCCGGTCATCCGTACCTGGGAGCGCGTCGAAACCATCTTCCGCTCGATCGGCTTCGACGTCGCCGACGGGCCCGAGATCGAGAATGACTGGACCAACTTCACCGCGCTGAACAATCCGGAAAATCATCCGGCGCGTTCCATGCAGGACACCTTCTACGTCGACATGAACGACGCCCAGGGCCTGCCGCTGCTGCTGCGCACGCATACCAGTCCCATGCAGGTCCGCTACGCGCGCATGAACAAGCCGCCGATCAAGGTGATCGCGCCGGGCCGCACCTATCGCGTGGACAGCGATGCCACGCATTCGCCGATGTTCCATCAGGTCGAAGGCCTGTGGATCGCCGAAGACGTGTCCTTCGCCGACCTGAAGGGCGTCTACACCGACTTCCTGCGCTGCTTTTTCGAAAGCGACGACCTGGTGGTGCGTTTCCGCCCGTCCTTCTTCCCGTTCACCGAGCCGTCGGCGGAAATCGACATGATGTTCACCAGCGGCCCGAATCGCGGACGCTGGCTGGAAATCTCGGGGGCGGGGCAGGTGCACCCGGTGGTGGTGCGCAATTTCGGCCTGGATCCCGAGCGGTATATCGGCTTCGCGTTCGGCTCCGGCCTGGAGCGCCTGGCCATGCTGCGCTATGGCGTGAACGACCTGCGCCAGTTCTACGAAGGCGATCTGCGTTTCCTTCGTCAGTTCAACGAATAACCTACGGCTGATCATGCAATTTCCCGAGTCCTGGCTGCGCGCGCTGGTCAATCCCTCCATCGATACCAAAGAGCTGGCGCATCGCCTGACGATGGCCGGTCTGGAAGTCGAAGACCTGCAGCCCGCCGCGCCGCCGTTTTCCGGCGTGGTCGTCGCCCATATCGTCGAGATCGCGCCGCATCCCGACGCCGACAAGCTGCGCGTGTGCCAGGTCGACGACGGCTCGGGCCAACCGCTGCAGATCGTGTGCGGCGCGCCCAATGCCGCCAAGGGGCTGAAGGTGCCGCTGGCGCGCATCGGGGCGCAACTGCCTGGTGAGATCAAGATCGGCAAGGCCAAGATGCGCGGGGTCGAATCGGCCGGCATGCTGTGCTCGGCGCGCGAGCTCGGCTTGTCGCAAGACCATGCGGGCCTGCTCGAACTGCCGGCCGACAGCGTGCCGGGCGCCTCGCTGCGCGACGTGCTCGACCTGGACGATACGCTGTTCACGCTCAAGCTCACGCCGAATCGCGCCGACTGCCTATCCATCCTGGGCGTCGGCCGCGAAGTCGCCGCCCTGACCGGCACCCCGCTGCACGTGCCCACCGCCGAACCGGTGCTGCCTTCGTTCGACGACGTGCTCGCCGTGGATATCCAGGCGCCGGATCTCTGCGGCCGTTTCGCCGGCCGCATCATCCGTGGCGTGAACGCCCGCGCGGCCACGCCGCAATGGATGAAGACGCGCCTGGAGCGCGCCGGCCAGCGTTCCGTGTCGGCGCTGGTGGACATCTCGAATTACGTCATGCTGGAGCTGGGCCGGCCCACCCACGTGTTCGACCTGGACAAGGTGTCCGGCGGCCTGACGGTGCGCTGGGCCCGGCCCGGTGAATCGCTCAAGCTGCTGAACGGCCAGGAAATCGCGCTGGACCAGGATGTCGGCGTGATCTCGGCCGGCGCAACGGTCGAGAGCCTGGCCGGCATCATGGGTGGCGACGCCACCGCGGTGACGCTGGACACGCGCAACATCTACGTCGAAGCGGCCTTCTGGTGGCCCGAAGCCATCGCCGGCCGCGCGCGCCGCTACAAGTTCAGTTCCGAAGCCAGCCATCGCTTCGAACGCGGCGTGGATTTCCAGGACATTCCTGAACACCTGGAATTCATCACGCGCCTGATCCTGGACATCTGCGGCGGCGAATGCGGCCCGATCCACGACAAGACCGTCAATCTGCCGCGCCGCGAACCCGTGCACATGCGCCTGTCGCGTTGCGAGCGGGTGCTGGGCGTGCATATACCGCGCGACGAAATCGCCGGCATCTTCACGCGCCTGGGCCTGCGCCACCAGATCGACGGCGACGTCGTGACGGTCGTGCCGCCGTCCTATCGTTTCGACCTGGCCATCGAAGAAGACCTGATCGAAGAAGTCGCGCGTATCCACGGCTTCGAAAGTATTCCGGACCAACCGCCCATGGCGCTGGCCAAGATGCGCGCTCCCCGGGAAGCGCGGCGCGGCCCGCATGCGGTGCGGCGCCAGATGGCCGCGCTGGACTACCAGGAAGTCGTCAACTTCAGCTTCGTCGAAGCCGACTGGGAGCGCGACTACGCCGGCAACACCGATCCCATCAAGCTGTTGAATCCCATCGCCAGCCAGCTGGCGGTCATGCGGTCCAGCCTGCTGGGCGGACTGGTCGCGAACATCGTCCACAACGCCAATCGCAAGCAATCGCGCGTGCGGGTGTTCGAGCTGGGCCGCGTGTTCTTCCGCGACGCCTCTGTGGCCGATGGCGAGCTCGCGGTGGCCGGCGTGCGACAGCCGCTGAAGCTGGCCGGCGCGGCCTGGGGCCCGCACGTGGAAGAACAGTGGGGCACGCCGACGCGGCAGGTCGACTTCTACGACGTCAAGATGGACGTGCAGGCGCTGTTCGGCGCGCGTGCCGGCGAGCTGCGTTTCGAAGCCGCCGCGCATCCGGCCTTGCATCCGGGACGCGGCGCGCGCATTGTGCTGGACGGCAAGGCCATAGGCTGGCTGGGTGAATTGCATCCGCGCTGGGCCCAGAAAGCGGAACTCGCGCACGCGCCGGTACTGTTCGAAGTGGACGTGGACGCGGTCCTGGAAGGCCGCCTGCCGCAAGTGCGCGAGCTGTCGCGCCAGCCGGTGGTGGTGCGCGATCTTGCCATGTGGGTGGATGCCGCGCTGCCCGCGCAGGCCATGCTGGACACCATCGCGCAGGCCATCGCGCAGGACCCGAAACTGTCCATCGTGCAGGACGCGCGGCTCTTCGACGTCTGGCGAGAAAAGACGCAAGTCGATGATTCTGCTAAAGAAAAAAGCCTTGCTTTCCGCTTCTGGCTACAGGACACTGACGCAACGCTGGACGAGCCGCGCGTGACGGACTGCCTGAATCGCATCAGGGACAAGCTTATTCAGGCCCATGGCGCGCGCCAGCGCGCCTGATGCGCGCAGGGGTAAAAGAGGGGATTAGAAATATGCTTTCCGAGCCACGCACATTGACCAAGGCCGAACTCGCGGAGTTGCTGTTCGAACGGGTAGGTTTGAACAAGCGCGAGGCCAAGGACATCGTCGACACCTTCTTCGAGGAAATCCGCGACGCCCTGGCGCGCGGCGATTCGGTCAAGCTGTCCGGGTTCGGCAATTTCCAGGTGCGCGATAAGCCGCCGCGTCCGGGACGCAATCCCAAGACGGGCGAGACCATACCCATCGCCGCGCGCCGTGTGGTCACCTTCCACGCCAGCCAGAAGTTGAAGAGCATCGTCGAGAACACCGCGACGCCCGACGAGTCTGCGCCGGCTGACTGAAGCAGCCGCCGCCGCGATGTATATCCGGCCGCCTGGGCCATGCCGCTAATAATCCAACCATGACTCGACCAGAACCTGCCGTTGTCTTGCCACCGATTCCGGCCAAGCGTTACTTCACCATCGGTGAAGTCAGCGAGCTGTGCGGCGTCAAGCCGCATGTGCTGCGCTACTGGGAACAGGAGTTCACCCAACTCAAGCCGGTCAAGCGCCGCGGCAACCGGCGCTACTACCAGCACCATGAAGTCCTTCTGATCCGCCGCATACGCTCGCTGCTTTACGAGCAGGGCTTCACGATCAGCGGCGCGCGCAATCGACTGGGCGACACGCGCGAAGCGCCGCCGCGCGACCAGGATGCCGCCGTGCGTTTCAGCGGCGCGGAAATGCAGTCGCTGCGCGCGGAGCTGAACGGCGTTTCCGCCGTGCTGGCCGAGGCGCTGAACAACGTCACGCAGGGCGCTGTTGCCGAGTCCACCACCGGCGCGCGGACGTCCGTGGACGATACGGACTGAATACTGCGTGCTCGATGAGAACCCGCAGCGCACGTCCGCAATACATCTGATATACTCTCGGTCTTTCGGGGCGTAGCGCAGCCTGGTAGCGCACTTGCATGGGGTGCAAGGGGTCGCGAGTTCGAATCCCGCCGTCCCGACCAATGAAAACAAGGGCTTACAGATTTCGGTCTGTAAGCCCTTGTCCTTTAGTGGACTAGGTAGTGGACTAGTCGCTCGCGGAATCTTCCGGCGCCAGATGGCCCGTGGCGCGCGGCCGCGAATCCAGCCAAGCGCGCACCTCGTGCGCCGGCCAGCCCACGGCGCGGCTGGTCAGCTGCACCGGCCGGGGAAAATCGCCGTCGTTAATCATTTTGTAAATTGTCGTGGTGGACAGCCCGACGGCTTGGCGCAGCGCCGGCAGGCGGTAGACGATGGGGTCAACGGTCGGCATGGGCTATCTCCCGCGTGCGGCCGCGGCGTTGGTGATGACGTGGCGGAAAGCTTTGCAGGGGTCGATATCGTAGTTTCGCTCCGAAGCGTAGGCGCTGGCCTTGTGCTCCAAGTCGTCAAACAGGCTTAGCGCTACGGCTAGCCGGAACGCGTCGCCGTCGTTGGTCAGGGGATTCCATAGTTCGCGTTGGTGGTACAGAGTGTTCTCCTTCACGACCCATAGCCCGCGCTTATCGCGCGATGTTGGATCGAACTCCTTGCCAGCCGCCCGCGCGGCGCGCTCCAGCAGTTCGCGGTCATCCATTGCCTTGCTCCTTGGCCGCGCGCTCAGCGATGGCGGCGTCGATGATCTGCGCGATGTCGAAGCATTCTTCCGGGTCTGCGAGGCCCAGCTCTTCCAGCAGGCGGTGCCACGCCGACGTCTTGGTATCCGTCGCCCGAGCGGCGAATTCACGCCAGCGCGCGGCGTCCTTTTCTTGGTCACCCATTGTTTTTCTCCAGTGATCGCTGAACCATTTCCGTAGTGTAGTCGCGCATCTCACGCGCCAGCGCGCGGAACATCGTTTCCCACATCGTGCCGGCCTGCATGTGCAGCACCTCGAAGGACGCGCCGTGGTTCTTGGCCTTAAACCACTCGTCGAAGGTGGGCGGGGGGTTGGCCTCCGGCAGGGAGAGGCGCGCCAGCGCAACCTTTTTCAGCGTGTCGGCGGAAGCTATCCGGATGCGCTTCAAAAGCTCTTCGCGCAACTGTTCAACCTCGGTAGCGGTCAGCTGTTCGCCAGCTTCCAACTTTGCATGTAGCCCGTCCGCAACCTGAGGTGATGGCGCGTCGCGGTAGGGGGTATCGTCTGACGGCGGAATTTCAATCTTTGGGTATCGGTACTGGTGGGGCCACATAATCACGATCTCCTATTCAAGGCTTCGAGCAACAGGTCTTGCACTTCCCGTTTGGATTCGAGGCGCGCCATGACTATCTCGTCTATCGTGTCGCGCGCCAGGATGTAATGGATGAACGTGAGCCGGTTGTGGCCGGCCTGTAGCTGCCGCGTGGGGCCGATGCGCTCAATGATTTGCGCCCACTCTTCCAAATTCCAGTTAACCGAAAAGAACACCAGGATGTTGCCGCCGTCCTGCAGATTCAGGCCGTGGCCGGCGCTGGCCGGGTGGGCGAACATGACGGGTATCTTGCCCGCGTTCCAGTCGCGCAGCGTCTGCGGATCCTTGTCCAGCTGGCGGCCCTTGGGGAACGCCTTCAGCAACCGGGCCAGGTCGCTCTTGAAGTGGTAGGCCACCAGCACCGGCATGCCGGCCGCCTCTTCGATGACGCTCTCCAGGGCCTGGATTTTGGCGTCGTGGACTTCCACCCAGCGGCTGGTGTCCTCGCCCACGTAGGCGGCGCCGTTGGCCAGCTGGAGACATTTCATCGTCTTGGCCGCCGCGTTGAACGCCTCGACCTCGTGCTCGCCGATCATGGCGAACATTTCTTTCTCCATGTCGCGGTACATCTTGCGCGCGCCGGCCGGCAGATCCACGTAGATCGTGTTAGGGATCGGCTCCCGCAGGTCGAACCAGTCGCGCGGGTCCAGCGACAGACACAGCCCGCGCATGGCGTCCTCGATCTGGTCCTGAGCAAACGGCAGGGGCTCGATGCCGTAGCCGTTGTGCGCCGGGCGGAACCAGCGGGACTTGAACGCCTCGAACGTGCGGCCCAGCCGCTGACCCTGGTCCAGGAACCACGCTTGCCCCCAGAGATCCTGCAGGCCGTTGGGCGATGGCGTGCCGGTCAGCTCGATGAGGTGCTTGACCTGGCTGTGCGCCACGCGCGCCAGCGGGCGGGCGCGCACGGACCCAGCGCCGCGCACATATTCCGTTCCTTTTTTGCTGACCTGCTGGCTGCCGCGCCAGCTCTTGAGCTTGGTGGACTCGTCGGCCGCGACTTTCAGAAAAGGCCAAGGGCGGCGCGCGACCTTCAGGGCTTCCTCCAGCCACGGCAGATTCTCGTAGTTGATCGTGAACACGCTGGCCGAGAAACCGAAGGCGCGCGCCAGCGCCGCCTGGCGCGCCTTCGCCTCCCCGACGATCGGCACGACTTCTACGTTGCGCAGGTGCGCCCACTTCGCCGCCTCGTCCGGCCAGGTCGATTGCGCCACGCGCAGCGGCGCCACCACCAGCGCCGGGCCGGGCTCGACCAGCTCCAGGATGTCCAGCGCGTTCAGCGTGGAGGTGGTCTTGCCCATGCCCATGCCGGCCCAAACGCCACACCGCGGCACGTCCAGGATGTGGTCCAAAATGATCTGCTGGTAAGGCCGGGGGGTGAATGCCTTGCGCGTCACAGTACGCCCGCCTTTTGCATTTTCTGCTTGCGCTTACGCACCTGGTCATCGTCGACGCTGCATATGTCGGCGATTTCACAGGTGCGGTACTCGCCCGTCTTCAACAGCCGTTCGATCTGCATGTCCTTCGCGGCGCTCACGTACTCGGTCCGCGCGCGCTTGTGCTTGACCGGCTGCACGTTCGCCATGTGGCGAACCATCCAGGCTATGCCGTTCATGTCTTCGGCACCGGTGTGATGTTCGATCCCAGCGCAGCGGCAGCGCGGACACCTAGCAGCTCACCAATGGCAGCAAATGATGCGTCGTGTTCCTCCAGGGCCGCTATGTCGTCGGCAGGCTCGCAACCGAATGGCATTTCGTACAGGCGCTTGTCCGCTTCATAGTGACGGCGCAGCGCCGCCTCCAGTTCAGCGATGCGGGCATGTAGTCGCTGGATCGTTCCGCCTACCTTGATTTCGTACTCTAGGTCCATGTCATTTCCCTTCGATCATGGCAGCGGCAGCGCGGAACCGTTCCCGTTCTTCCGGGCTGTCGATGGTCATGGTGTAGCCGCAACATTTCGGCCAGCCGTGTTGTAGCGAACGGGACGCATCAACCAAGCGATACGCGCCACAGTGCATGCACCAGACCTTCCCGCGACGAATCTGCGGGATGTTCAACATAGCCTTCGCCGCTCTCCTGAGCAGGTCGTTATCCATTGCCGGCTCCCATGCGTTGATACGCATAGACGCGCATCTGCGGTTCGACCTCTTCCGCCATCTTGGGATTGCGCGAGTTCCAGTAACCGTCACCAAGGACGTATGGCTCGCCTTCGCCATCCACGACGATGCGCTCAGGGTACCGTCCGTTGGCGCGATACCACTCCACTTCCAGGGCTTGCCACTTATTCATCGTTCGCCCCCTCTGCGGCACGCTGGGCGCGGGCGGCGTCCCATTCATTGACAAGATTCTTAAGCGTCTGGCATTCCGTGACGGTCAACACTCGCCCGGGATTCTGGGACCAGTTATAGGCAAGGTTTGCCAGTTGCGCGCCGATCCGGATGCGTTCCGCATCCCCCCGCGCTGGGCTGGCGAGACAGGGCGGCGCGGAAACCGTGCAGACGTTCGATGGCCCACATTTGGTCCGGGTAGTCCTCACCATCACGCCATATCGCGGCAGGGAAGGCGCTCATGAACGCCTTCCGCTCGTCGCCCTGCGCAGCCGGTGCGTCCAGAGCATTCGCCATTGCCGGGGCACCAAAGGCGCGCGCTTCCGCCGCAGCAGCAGGGTAGTAGGGCTTGTCCTGCGCAGCCGGTGCGGGACTTTGCAATTTCGCCGATTCGTCAACCGACGGTCTTTGCAGATTCTGCGATTTGTCAACCTGCTGCGCGGGCGCATCCGATGGGGCGGCGATAACTCCAAGCGCTTGGCATTCCCACCAACTTTGCGGCTTCGGTCCGTAATGCCATTTCTCGTTTTCGCTATGCCGATAGCGGTAATACACCGGCACCGCCCCGGCCTCGCTGGCAACAACCTTCGTGCCGCCGCATTCCACTCTGCATTCATGTGCAGGGGCCAGACCACGGCAACAAGTATCGACCTCGCTGGCAACCATTAGAGGATTTCGAATAGTTGGGGCGGCGTAAAGCGCTTGGCACTCCCACCAGCTTTGCGGTGTCGGTCCATAGTGCCACTTCTCGGATTCACTATGCCGATAGCGGTAGGCCACGGGCTCGGCCTCGCTGGCGGCAGACAAGATACTTTCATGGGTCAGACGCAGCGCATGGGCAGCCGCGAGCATGGCTCGCTGGATGGTCTGCGAATCGATGCGCGGGCTGTTCGCGTGGCCTTCCAGTTCGAGCGCGAGGCCGATGTAATCAATGTTGGTCATGTCTCAGTCCTTGGGAATGATGGCTAGCCTCGTACCGGCATCAACATCGCGGAGCCAGCGCAAGCGATAATTCCGCTGATAACTGCCGTTTGTGTAATGGGTCACTTCCGCCACCGGCACCATCTCCGCGACCATCTCGGCACGGGCCTGGGCGCGGATTTCAGCGATAGTCGGGTATTCGGGCAGGGGGCACCACTGCGGCATAGCTTCCGATACGTCGAGCGCGCGCTCAACTGCCGTGCACTCATAGACGCCGGCACTGTAGTACTGACGGTTCGGACAACCGACACAACGCGTCACGGTTCCGAGAATACGGGCGGTCATGTCGGCTCCTTGCGGTCAAGTTCCATGATGCGTAGACGGATTTGTACGGGCGCTTGGGAGCCGTACCGGTCTGCCAGCTGGGCAGCTTCCTCCAGCGCCTTGCGCCGCTCGTCGGCGCGTGCCCAGGCTTCTCTGGCATCCGCGTACTCGACCATCGTGCTGGCTCGATAGGTGTCGATCTCGATGGGCGTGTACAGCACAGTGATTTCCATCGTGCTGTCAGGCTCTGGCAACTCCGGCCGGGCGGGGGTGTCAGGCATTCGATCCACCATTGCAGTATTGGTTGATGGCTTCGTGCGGCTCTTTGCCTTTCGCTATGGCTTCCAGGCCAACCGTCACCAGCTCTGGGGGATAGCCGTACAGATCGTGGCGTTTCTCGATCTCGGCGCAGGTATCGATATGGCCGGCGATCATCGCGCGCGTGTAGCGGTTCAGATCAGTTTCCATTGCCGTTGCCTCCGGTCATGGCGGCGTCGTCAAGCGCGTTCGTCCTGATAAGCGCATCCCGGAGCCAACCAGGACGCCATTTCCGAATGTCATCTAGATCGAAATCGGGTTCGTACCTGGCTACCATGCGAGTCAAAGCCGCATGCAAGACACGCGCATCGTCGCGATACCCATCCCGCGATGCCTCCAAGTTCTGCAAGTCGACCCGGTAGTCGGCCACAGCAAAGGCATAGCCGCGCCGGTAGGCCAGGAACAGTTCGTTGATGTGGCCGTCCTGGTAGATGATCCCTCGCGGCCAAAGCTCCTTGGCTTCCTTGTCGAATCGGCCAAGGAGCCCGCGTTCAAACTGGACCATGAGGTCGTAATGTTCCTTCGTGACTAGCATTGCTGGTCTCCTTCCTGCTGCTCGGCGGGGTGGGCGGACGGCGGTGGGGGAAGGGGCTGCCAGTGAGTGGGCGGCTGAACGAAGCTGGTCATCCTCGGAATGGAATTCCCGCTCTTCTGGCCAATGACCTTGTTCATGCCGTCCATGCAGTGCCACGCGAAACCTTCGCCCGGGCAGAATGCAGCACATACGCCGCCTTCAGGGTGGAACACGATAATCTCCGTCCCATCCTTCGGCGCGCTCGCAATGTCTCGCCACCCGGAGGGCTGCTGGGGGTGGGCGCGCCGGTTCCAGGCCGCGATAGCGTCGGCTTCCGTCCACTTCTCGCCGGTGTTGCCACCGCAAAGGCCAGTGCAAAAGACGGTGTATTTCCTGAGGCCGGTGTGGTCATCGGTCTTATACGTCGAGGTGGGACCGCTGCCGCAGAACGGGCAGCGAAGCAGGGCTTCGGTGGGGTTGCCCATCGTTCACCTCGACATCACATAGCCAACGGCGCAGCCGAGCACGAAGCACACCAGCAGCCACACCATGAAAAGGAAAAAGCCGGTCATGTCGTCACCTCGTTTACGTAGTCATTCACGCCCGCCTTGCTGTCGATGACGCGCACGTCATAGCCCAGGGCGCGCAGGCGGGCGTGCTCGCGCTCCTGGGCGGCCGTGGGCTTTTTGCCCGTGGCCTTCAGCTCCACGAAGCTAACGTAGCGCGCCACCAGCTCGCGGTGCTCGGGCGGGATGGGCGCGAGTCGGATGCGGTCCGGCACGCTGCGCCGCGCGGGGCTTGTGAACTTCAGGAACAACTGGCCGGCCGCGGTGAGCAGCCGCAGGCCGTGGGCCTCGATGAGGGATTCGCGCATGTCACACCCCCGTGGCCAGGCGCCGCAGGATCGCGCGCAGCGCGCGCGTATCGCCGGCATCCAGCCTGTTGATGTCGCGCAGCAGCGCGTGCGCCCTGGCGCGTTCCTGGGCCTCGCGAAGGCTGATGCCGCCGGCCTGGTAGAGCCGCGCCATGTATTCGGCCTCGGGCTCGTCCTGGCCGATGACCAGCGTGACGGGCGCGGGCGGCGTCTTGTGGATGTCGAGTTGCACGATGACCTCCTACAGCCAGCCAGCCAGCAGCAACCCAACCGCGCCGCCGAAGGCCAGGCCGCATACCCACATGCAGAAGCGGTCCAGCGGCGTGAACGGCGGCAGGGGTTCGTCGTCGTCGTCGAAGAAATGGAACTTTTCCATGGTTACGCCCCGCTGGGTTCGTCGACTTCGACCAGCTCGCCGGCCTCATCGAGCATGTACCAGGTATCGGGTTTCACGCCGTCGCGCCCGGCCACGGCCGCGCGGATGTGCACGATGCGGCCGTATTCGCTTTCCTCGGTGGTTTCGAGATCGCGATACACCAGCACAATGGCGCTACCTTTACACGCCTTCGCGCGGCTTTGCGCACCGGCGGCGAGCGCCACAGAATGCTTCCCTTCGACACTGGCGGCCGAGCGGGCGCCCGTGTTGCTGGCGGCCGAGCGGGCGCCCGTGTTGCTGGCGGCCGAGCCGTAGCCCGTGTTGCTGGCGGCCGAGTAGTCGCCCGTGTTGCTGGCGGCCGAGTAGTCGCCCGTGTTGCTGGCGGCCGAGCCGTAGCCCGTGTTGCTGGCGGCCGAGTAGTCGCCCGTGTTGCTGGCGTGGGACCGATTCTGTTCCAGGTAAACACCGCTGGCCTTGTCCACACGCGCCATGATCCAGTCGATCGCCTTGGAGATCAGTTGCGGCATGCGCAGCTCGGCTTCGATGGTGATCTTGCCGCTGGCCAGCTTGGTGTCGCCACCTTCCTTGCGATCAATCTCGCCGCCCGCAAGCACGACCGCATAGCGACTGTCGGCCGGCGGGTAGTAGTTGAATACGTCCAGGGGGTACTCGCAGCTGTGGAACCCGCCGGACGCGCAGCGCACGACACGGCCGGCGTGTTCGTAGGTTTCGCCGATGGAGTATTGATAGCCGCGGCAGGCCAGATTCTTGTCGAAGCCTTTGAACGCAGTGACAGGGCCTGTGGTTTGCTTATCGGTGGTCATGTCTATCCTTCAGTATTATTAGCAATTTGCTAAATGTTTGGGCGAACGAAAGCCCGATCAGTAGGGCGTCTGCAACCCCGCGCGCTTGAAGAGCGCGACGAGCATGGACGACATGCCCACGGGCAGCGTGATGCCGGGCTGCTTGGCCTTGCGCGGGCGCAGGTGGCGCGTCGGGATGGCGAGCTGCTTGGCCTTGGGGCCGCGGAATTTCGGGCCGGTCCCCGTGACGTTGCCGGTGCGGAGCTGGTTGGTGCGCTTCATGGTGGTGTCCTTGTGTGGTGGGTTGTATTGCGTTGTCGTTAGCTAAAGTTTAGCAAATAGCTAATTCGATTAGCAAGCACTTTTTTAATCCTTGCGATAACGCTTAGCATCGAAGCCGGCCGCGGCCAGCGGAATGTCGGGCGCCCAGGGCGGATTGGTGGCCATCAGCGACGCCAGGTGTTCGCCGTTGAACTCGTCGCTGTCGGGCGCCTCGGCGATGATTTCGTCATGCACCGTGAGCACGATCTCGTAGCCGGCCGCCTCGATGGCCGGCATGTTGTGCGCCAGGATGTCGCGGGCGAACGACTGGCATGCATTCTCGAAGAGCTTGCCGCCGTAACTGTGCAGCCGCGTCCACTTGCGGCTGTATTGGTTTACGCCCATGTACGAGAACTTGCCGTTGTCGTCCACCTGCGGCGACGGGTAGCAGAGGAAACGGCCGGACGGCAGGCGGATGCGTAGCCAGGCACCGGTGCGCTGCATCTTGAAGCGGCCGGCGTCGACCACCATGCCGGGGTTCTGCGTGGCGCGGCGCACGCCTTCCTCCAACACACCCCAGGTCGCCTCGATGGCTGGATTGCCGCGGCGCCAGCCGCGTTTGAAAGCATCGCACACCACGAAGGCGCGCTGCGACAGGCCGAACGTGCTGCGCTTCTTGCGCACCGTCCAGTCGTACATGCCGTGCGCTTCCTCCAGGATGTCGTCAGGCAGCGTGCTGTAGGCGTCCTCGGCCATCTGCTCGATGTCAAATCCATAGGTCAGCGCCCCGGTCAGGAACGCGCCGACACCGCCCTGGTAGGCGAGCATCAGTTCCATGACCTTGCCGATCTGGCGCATGACCTTGTCGACGTTCTCAGGCCGAACGCCGAACGCTTTGGCATACGCGAGCTTGTACAGGTCGGCGCCGATGCCGGCGTCGTAGTCGCGAAACGCCTGGAGTTTCCACGACTCGCCGGCCAGCCACGCGGCGTCGCGACCTTCGATGTTGGCCAAGTCGGCCACCACCAGTTTGCGGCCGCGCGGCGCCACGATGCAGCCGCGTATGGCGGCGCTGGCCACCTCAATGACGTTGTTGTAGACCAGATCCGCGCAGCGGGCCTTGATGGCGTCAATGCCGAAATCGATCTCCGCCTGCAGGGCTTCGTCACGCAGGTCGCCGATTGCAGGTCTTGGTAAATTTTGGGGTTGCCAAAAGCGCCCGGCCCAGCGTCGCGTGCGCGCCGCGCCGTCGAACTGCAGCAGGCCGCGCAGGCGACCGTCCGCGCTCACGCCCTTGATGATGCGCTTGTACTTGCTGGTGCTGGCGTTGCTCGCCTGCAGGCGGATCGCCAGCAGCTCGCGCAACGCCCAGGGCAAGGATGAATCCTCGATGCGTCGCTCCAGCGTCGACGCCTGCAGGTCAGGCAGATCGACACCGTGCTCGGCCAGCAGGTAGGCCAGCAGCTGGTCGCGCTTCGTGGTGCTGGCCACCGCGCCGTCGGTCATTTCGACGGTGCGCGCGGCCAAGTTTTTCTTGGTGCGCTCCACCACCTCGACAGCGGCCTCGGCCAGCTCCACGTCCATCAGCACGCCGCGCTGGTTGATGCGCTGGTCCAGCAGCCACAGGTCGAACTCCTGGCCGCTGTAGTTCCACGTCGGCATCTTGCGGTAGATGACACGCATGGCCTCGATGTCGTGGCCGGCATAGTCGATGAACTCGGCCCACTCCTTGGGGTGCGTGTGGCGCGTCGCGCGGCGCAGTGTGGAGTTCTTCGGTCTGGGGCGGCAGAATAAATTTATGAACGCCCTGCCGGTTTTGAGCTTCTGCTTGTCCAGCGGCACGCCCATGACATCGCAAAGCACCTCCAGGCCGCCCGGCAGGCCGTGGGCATACGCCTGCACCATGGTGTCGAACCAGGCATGCTCTGGGATCATGGCGTGCAGCGCCGGCTGGGCGTGCTTCAACACCGTGCGGTCGAACATGCCGCCGTTGTGCCAGACGTGGCGGGTATCGGGCCGCTGTAGGATCTCCAGCAGCGCGGCAGGCGGCCGTGGGTCGGCCGTGACGTCCCAGACGCGCACCGGCTCGTCTTCCAGGGCGTAGGCCCACAGCATCACCTCGGCCACCTCGGAATAGGCATGCGTGCCGACGGTCTTCAGGTCTCGCTCGGAATAGGTTTCCAGGTCGTGAAACGCGTCCGCCGTGAAGGTCATGCGTCCAGTTCCTTCAGCGTGCTTTCCAGCTCGGACACCTCGTCCTCCAGCTGAGCGATGCGCTCTTCCAGCCGACGGACTTCCCCGGACCCTTCCAGGAAACGCCGCACGGCCTCGCGCTGCGCGCCAGGGTCATCCGGCCGGGCCGCGAGTCGCGCGCGCAGCTCGTCGTCCGTGAATGTCCCATAGGGATTCGGCATATGACTTGCTCCAGTGATAAGGCCATGCCCCGGATTTCCGCCTGCTTAGTTACCGGCGTCCGGCGGTTTGCGCACACCGACCCTGATGGATTCGAACGGGCAGGGTCGGGTAAGCGATCCGGGGCATAGGCACCGCGTGGCCAAGGTCGCGGCTTGAGGATGGACGCCCCCGATGTTTGGTGTGGTGGCTGGCTGCGCCGGCTTGCGGGGTTAACTTACGGGTGGCTAGGCAAAGCGTCCTTCACGCACCATCCCAGCCCGCGCCCATGCGCCGCACAAACCACCACACCAAACATCCCCGCCCGTAGGCGGGAATGCCGCGCGCCGCTTACGCGAGCGCGTCCTCGTCTTCGCTGCTGGCGCCTTCGCCCAGGTCGTCGAAGTCGTCTTCGCTGCCCTTGGTCGTGCCGCCGAACGAGTCGCCGTCATCCGCGAATTGCACGCCGAGCAGGGTGCAGCGGATCGTCTTGCCGTACTTGTTGTCCTGCGCCCACAGGTCGACGGTCGCGTTGACGTAGCAGCCGGAGTAAATCCTGCCTTCCTTGCCGGGCATGGCCTTGCCCTTGGCGGCGTCCCACAGGGGGGACTTGTCAGCGTCCAGCAGCACCGGCATGCCGTCCTTTTCGTATCGCTTGGCGACCAGGGCCATGTTGCCCTCGAAGCCGTCGTAGGATTTGCGCTTGCCGGGGTAGTAGCAGCAACCCTTCGGATCGCCGACCTCCAGCAAGTTGTCGACGATGCCCTTGCCCTTGGCGCCCCATTTCTCGGTGCCCAGGGTGTGCATCGCTTTCTCGATTTCCTTACGCAGCGCGCTGTTATCGGGAACGAGAAACGTGGACCCAAAGGCCGGAGCCGCGCCCGGCTCGAACGGCTTGGCCTCGGTCAGCTGCTGTGCGAAGGCGATGCGTACTTTGTTCAATTTCACTTTCATGATTGAGATTTCCTATTTCAGATCAAGGCCGCGGAAGTACTGCGGGTACAGAAGCCGAGCCCGGGCAATCGCGCGGTCGATCGCCTTGGCTCGTTGAAACGGGTCCACCAGCTTGGCGGCAGCGGCAAGCGATAAGCGCACCTCGGCCGGCAGCATGGTGGATATGGGCGGCGGGGCCTGGGTCACGACAGCGGTTCCGTGAGCCAGTCCACCAGGTTGGCAACCAAGCACCAGCCCGTGACGAATGCCGCCCCGATGGCCGCTGCGACGAGGCCGGCAAGAAAGGCGGGCAGGAACACAGTAAGCAGGAGCACCGCCCAGATAACGCGCCGGATGTTCATGCCAGGTCGCTCCCATCGTCGACGGTCACGGGCTCCGGCTGCACGACGTCGAAGTCGTCGGCCGTGGGCTTCACGACCAGGGCTGGCCGCTTGTCGCTGGCCGGCGCCACGCTGGGGCCGCCTTCGGATCGCGTGATGAGCGGCACGAGCTTGGCCCAGCGACGCTTCTGATCCTTCAGCAGCTTTTCCGCCGCCGTCGGGCTGATGACGGTCTTGTCGTACATTTCGTCCGACTTCAACCGCATCGCCTTCAGCGCCGCCTCGGCCTCGGCGGCGTCCGTCCACCGACGCGAGCCGGCGCGGCCTTCGACCAGCTTCCAGCCTTCGACCTCGATGCCGGCCAACAGGCGCCGCTCCAGTTCGGCGCGCACGCCCTTGCACCAGGCTTCGACCTGATCCACCTTGGACATCAGGTAGGACAGATCGACCACCAGCGTGTCGGCCGTGGGCTTGACCACCTCGAAGTCGTCGGCCGTGGCCTGCTCGTTGCGCGACACGATGCGGGCGACCTCCTGCGCGGCCGCCGGGCAGCTGCCCCGCGCCTTGCAGAAGCGACAAGCCTTGTCGCTGGGCGCGAAGTCCGACGGCACGGGTGGCGTTTCGCTGCCCACGTACAGGAACGCGCGCTCGCCGGCCTCCTTGAGCTTGGCGCCTTCAGCCAGCAACTCGTCCACCGTCATGGTGGCTTCGCTGACGTGGTTCAAGCGCGGCTGGTGGATCGTCATGCGCACGCGGTCGAAGTCCTGGGCCATGCCGAAGGCATCCAAGGCGCCCAGGGCGTACAGGATCATCTGTCGATTGCCCTGGGCTTCAACCTTCACGCCGCGCCCGAACTTCAGATCGATGATGTGCAACTCGCCGTCGTCGCGCAGAATCACTGCGTCCGATGTACCGAAGCATTCCGGCACCCAGCGGCTGATATCGAGGCGCTGTTCCAGCAACAGTTCATGCGCCATGGTTCACCCCTGCGCATTCACGTACGTAGTCGACGTACTTCTGGACGTCGGTCGCCATGTCGGGCGTGCATTCCACCGTCTTGGACTTGCTGACGGCGATACGCCGGCCGATGTAGGCGGCCGCGTCCTTGCCTTCGGACAGGGCCATTTCCGCGACCGCGTGCGCCGCGGTGCCTTCGTCGGCGTAGTCGCTGCTGGTGTCGGGGAACGGCGCCTCCAGCTGCACGCTGGCAAAACAGGTGGACCAGCGGTCGGCCGAGGAAGGCGACAGGGTGGCGTGGGCTTTTTCAGACATGGCCGGCACCTCGTTCGATCAGGGCGACGGCGTGGGACATGCCTTGGTGTCGCGCGGTGTGCCGGCCCAGCGTGTTGGCCGCCACCAGCTCGGCACGCATCTGGATGGTGCTGTCGCCGCGCACGTAGTAGCGCGCCATCGCCTGGCCGAATCCGGCATCGAACAGCGCGCTGTTGCGCCGCTCGCGCCGGTCCGCCAGCCATTTGCGGAGCCAGTGGATCATTTCAGCGCTCCCAGGTTGGACCGGCCGTACACGCGCTTGAGCTTCTGGTACACGGCGCGGGTGGTGGTGGCCTTGTGGCGCAGGGTGCCGGGCAGGAAGAACGGCACGGCCTGGCCGTTCACGTTGCGGTACCCCGACACGCCGTTGCCGTCAGCGACCAGCTCGCCGGCGGGCAGGCCGGGCGTCATACGCCGCGCCATCCGGCGCAGCGCCCGTGCTTTGCGGGCGTTCATGCGATGTCCCCGTCCGCGGAGGCGGTCGGGTCCAGCTCGCCGGCAATGACGGCCTGGGCGTCCTTGATGAATTGCGGGTATTGGCGCGCGGTCAGCTCGGTGCCCTTGGACACGCCGTGGCGCTGCAGCAGCGCGACACACAGGTCGCGGGATTTCTTGGCCACCTGCAGGACCACCGGCTTGACGTCCTTGTCGTAGTCCAGCGCCGCGCCGTCCTGGCCGGCGTCGTCATTGCCCTTGCTGTCGCTCGCGTTTTGATCGCTCGATGCGGTCGAGGAATTCCCCGAGCTGCCGGATGCAGTCTGGGTCTGCTCGGCCGTAGAACGGCTCTCGGGGTCGGTCTCGTTGGTCGGGCGGGACATCCCCGCCTTGTTGTTTTTTGCGGTGCTCTGCTTGACGGTCTCGCCCGCGCCGGTGGCCGCGCCGGCGGGGGTTTCGGCCGTGCCGTGAAGCTTGACGGTGCCGGCCACGACGGCATTGATCGTCGCCAGCGCATCGGCGGCGGACTCGGCGGTACCGTGGAACATCACGGGGGCGCCGTTGATGCGGTGTTCGAATTGGAAGGTCAGGGACATGCTCGTTCGCTCCTGGTGGATTAGCATTTGCTGCGTAGAAACTTTAGCAATTGATTAGCAAACAGGCAAGTTCTTTTAGCACTGTTGCTAATCGACAAACGAACAAAAAAGCCCGCACGGGTGCGGGCTGCTAATCTGCTACTGGAACGAAAAAATTCACATTGTGAGTTTCACCAACCTTTTGGCGTAGTCCGGGCTGATGGCTTCCTCCAGCTGAGCAAGCTCATACACCAGCTGCACGATCTCCGCGTATTTCTCTGGCGTGATCGACGCGTTCAACTCTTGTTGCGCGGCCACCACAGCCTGCACGGCGCCCTGAACAAAACTCGTGTCATTGGCAACTTGGCGCGCGGGCTTACGCGCCGTGTGGTCCTCATCAAGCCAGCGGACGGGCTTTCCCGCCGCGCGTTCGATAGCGCGCGCCGTGTCGTCGCTGATGGTGCGGTGGCCGCCGGCCATCTGGGAAAGGTAGGAGGACGCCGCGAGCCCCATGGCCTTCGCCAATGATGCAAGGTCGCCGCGCTGCGTCACCAGGCTTTTCAGATTGGCGCGGCGCTGCGCCTGTATATCGGGGGTCTTCGCCATTTCGTCCTCAAGGTTTTACTAGGGTTAACGATAGGGTGAATTTTGCTAAGCAGCGAAAGTAACCCAGCCGCGAAAGATAAGCAATACGTTAACTGGCATTGTGGTCTACCTGGACTAGTTGCTAAACTTCATTAGCAAATTGAGCCCAGGAGCTAATGAATCATGTCCAACAATCCCATGGCGGTGGTGCACGAGGCGCGCCGCGCCAACCTGCGGCTACTGGCCGCCAAGTACGACGGTCCCCACAATCTGGCCGACAAGCTGCGCTACAGCCGGTCCTTTCTGTCGCAGCTCATCGGGAAGAATCCCAGCCGTGACATCGGCGAGCGCACGGCCCGCGCCATCGAAACGAAGCTGTCCCTGCCCATGGGATGGCTCGATACCGCGCGGGTGTCGCAATGATCGATTACACCGAGTTGCTGCCCACGCCTTTGTCGGTCGGCGCGTGCTTCGACGAGCGGACGTATCTGGCCGAACTCAGGCGCCTTCGTGTTGAGGAAGCGCCGGAGCATTGGACCGGGGGCGCTGCCGCGGCGGTCCATTTCTTCGAAGTTTCCGACGGCGATACGTTGGCGATCATGGTCCTGGATGCTGCTGGCGCGGCTTCGAGCGGTTCGGATGGCATCGACATCGCCGCATTGATGTGCCACGAGGCTGTGCACGTTATGCAGGAATGCCGCCGGTGGATGAACGAAAAAGAGCCCGGCAAGGAATGGGAAGCCTACACCGTGCAGCTGGTCGCGTCGCGGTTCATGGAAGCGTATGCCCGATGGGTGGCGCGATGATTGTCGGCGATACCAAACCCCACATCAAGCTCATCCGTTTCAACGGTACCCGGTACTGGCGGTGTGAGGGTAACGGCTTCTGTGCGTGGGCCAGCGCCGATATGTACGGCCCCGAGCGTGCCTATTCGGACTACCTGCGGCTGCGGCTTGGGCGGTTGGTTGCGGAAGTGAAGATGTGGAATTTTTGGGGCGGCTGCGATGAAAACCACAATGACCGAGCATGACCTGTGCTGGATGGATGAGGCCCGGTTTATCGATGTGCAGGCGTGGCAGTGCGCCATGCTGCGCCAGTTGGGCGCGGACCTGGACCGCATATGGCTTGCCGAGCACGAGCTGCTTATGCACCGTGTGGCGGCATGGCCGCGCGTCTACACCGTGTCCGCACCGCGGGCGAAGCATGCCGGCCGGCGCAAGGCGCGGCGCGCAATGGCGTTCGCGCGGCGGCACACCACTACGCGTATCAGGACGAACCTGCCGACGGAGTGGGCTACTGCATGACCGATAACGAAAAGCAAACCCTGGTCGACGCGCTGGGGCCGATCCTGGCGCGCGTGCGCCGCGATGTGTGCTAACGAATTGCCTTGGAGCAAATAATAATGTTGTATATCAGCAACTGGAACATCACCCCTGGGAGCGCGACGGATGTCACCGAACTGCGCCAAGGGCTTGCTTGTTTGATCGATGCGGAGGCGGCTGCGAAGGCAGTGTTTGATTTCGCGGAAGCTCATGCGTCCAGGGTGGCATGCGACAAACACTACCGCGCGTGGCAAGACTTGAAAGAGCTGCGTTTGGGGTTGGAGCATGATGTTTCTATCCTCACGGGTGACGCATGAAGGCACCGCAACCTCTTCGCGATATCCGCGGCTGGCTTCTATGGAAGTACGTTTCGACCCCGGGCGATAAGAAGCCGCGCAAAGTGCCCTATTACGTGGGTGGGCGGATCCGCCAGGGGGTGCAGGGCAGTGCCGAGGACCGCAGCCGGCTGGCCACGTTTGACGCGGCGCTTGCGGCGTTCGACGCCGGGGGCTGGGAGGGTCTGGGATTCATCATGCTGCCTGATTGGGGGTTGGTGGGCCTGGACTTCGACAACGCGGTGGACGCTGACGGCAATCTTCTGCCCGAGGTGGAGGCGCTGGTAATGGGCACGTACGCGGAGTGGTCCCCATCCGGGCGCGGCGTTCATGCGTTCATGCGCGGCGCCATCGCGGACAAGAAGAGCAGGGCGACCGAAGATGTGTTCGGCTTCGAGACATTCTGCGGTAGTGGCTTTCTCACGTTCACCGGGAACGTGTTGCCTATTTGCGACATGGTGGGCAATCACGACAAGATCGAAGACCTGACCCCGGAAGTGCTGGAGCTATTCGCGCAGCGTTTCCCCGGCACGTCGACCAAGTGGGCGGCCAAGGGCGCCGCGTTGGACGACGACCCGCTCATGACCTACAGCCCGCCGCTGAACGCGAGCGACGACGAGATCCGCGGGTGGCTGGCGCTCACCGAGGTGAACACCAGCTATGAGGAATGGCTGAAGGTCGGTATGGCCCTGCATCATGAGACCGCGGGCGATATACGCGGGCTGGAGCTATGGGACGAGTGGAGCGCGACCGGCAATGATTATCCCACCGAGGGGCGTGTGCACCTGGAAGGTAAGTGGGATAGCTTCGGGCGCCTGGGCAACCGCGCGCCGCTGACTCTGCGCGGCGTGCGCCGGCGTGCGATAGCGGCCAAGCACAAGGACGACATCGTGCTGGACGCGAAGGACCACCTGACAACGGCGGTCAAGTTCCTGGATACCCAATACCAAGGTGATGATGGCGCGACCCTCATGCGCTGCGGGGGCCTTTGGTATTACCACGTTGGAAGTCATTGGGCTGAGCTGCCCGCGGAAGACCTGCGCGCCGACATGTGGCAGTGGCTGAGCGCAGCGAAGAAACATGGCAAGGACGGTGAGATAGTGTCGTACATGCCGTCACCCTCGCAAATCGACGCCACGCTGGACGCGTTGCGTTCTGCCGCGAGGGGGCGAAACCTGAGGGCGCCATGCTGGTTGCCGGGTTTCACTGGCGCGCCGGCGGCCGACCTCATCAGCATGGCCAACGGCATCCTGCACATCGAAAGCCGGCGACTGCTACCCCCGACGTCGAGCTATTTCACACTGAACGCGTTGCCGTATGGCTGGGACGAGGATATCGAGCCTGTGGAGTGGTTGAAGTTCCTCGATCAGGTATTCCCCGGCGACGATGAAAGCCGGCAGACACTGCAGGAGATGTTCGGCTACCTCCTGACCGCCGATACCAGCCAGCAGAAGATGTTCCTTATCATCGGCCCTAAGCGGTCGGGCAAAGGCACCATCGGGCGCGTACTGGGATCCCTGGTGGGACGCGGCAATCTGGTCAGCCCGACCCTTACCAGCCTGACGTCGAACTTTGGCATGCAGCCGTTGATCGACAAGCTGGTGGCGCTGGTACCGGACGCCCGGGTGGGCGCCCATTCGAACACCCAGGCGGTGGTTGAGAAACTGCTCATGGTGTCTGGCGAGGACGACATCACGGTGGACCGAAAGAACCGCGACGCCTGGAGCGGGAAGCTGTCGGCCCGATTCGTCTTCCTGACGAACGAGACACCCCAGCTGGGGGACGCCAGCGGGGCGCTGGCGGGGCGCTTCATCACGCTGGAGATGCGGGAATCGTTCTACGGCCGCGAAGACCTGGGCCTGGGCGCCAGGCTTCAGAAGGAACTGCCCGGCATCCTTCGGTGGGCGTTGGACGGCCTGGACCGGCTTCGCGCGCGCGGGCATTTCATTCAGCCGGCGGCCGGGATGGAAGACATGGAGGAGATGGCGGCGCTCAGCAGCCCGATATCGGCGTTCGTATCGGAGGCTTGCGAGATGGGTCCAGGGCTCATCAGCTCACTCGATGACCTGTATGCGGCTTGGACCACGTGGTGCGCGGATCGCGGCCGCACGTCTATGTGGGGCAAAGACCTATTCGCCAAAAACCTACGTGCAGCTTTTCGCGGGTTGCAAAAAGTGCGCAATCGGGTAGATGGTCGCCAAAAACCGCATTATGCGGGGATTCGCGTGCAGGAATCATATCTGGCCGACGCGTTACTCGATTTTTGAGAGCCCTTGAGTTACCTGAGTAGGCATCTCAATATATTCCGCGTATAGAGAATAAATAAGAGAGGGTATATAGGCTGAATAGGTTGAGAGGGGGTCTAGGGGCTCTCACCCCCTCTCACCCGTGGAACATGCAAGAAATAACGAATTCGCAATATTTGCGAGTTTATAGGAGCGGCGCACATGACGCAGCGAATTGTGGGGGTCGATGAACGCGGTTTGCGGGTGGGCGAGGACCACCAGCGGGCCACGCTGACCGATGCCGAGGTGGAGCTGATGCGGCAGCTTCGCGAGGTGGATGGCTGGACCTATGACCAGCTGGCCGAAAAGTTTGAGGTGAGCCGGCGCCATGCCCGCGACATCGTGAACTACCGCAAGCGCGTCACCACCCCTGTGGCGTACCGGGCCATCGGCTAAGTGCGCTTACCGGCTTGACCCCGCCGCAACATGGCGGGCATGAACGTAATTCGGACACCTGAAAAAGAATTCGCCTTTCTCGTGACGCTTGCCGAGACAGGCAACGTCACGCGCTCGGCCGCCGCGATAGGCGCGAGCCGCAGCACGGTGTACGAGTGGCGCGAAAGCGATGACGTCTTCGCCAAGGAGTGGGAAAAGGCGATGCGCATCGCCACGCTCGGTCTTGAGGACGAGGCCCGCCGCCGCGCCGAGGAAGGTGTCGACGAGCCTGTGTTCTACCAGGGCATCAACTGCGGCACGGTGCGCAAGTACAGCGACACGCTGCTGATTTTCCTGCTCAAGGCCCGCGATCCGAAGTACCGCGAAAAGACCGCCATGGAGCTCACCGGCGCCAACGGCGGGCCGGTGGAAATGAACGACGCACAGGCCGCGGGCCGCTTGGCCGCCATCCTGGCCGCGGGGCAGGCGCGGCTCGAAGCCGCGAGCGACGAAGATTCGTTCGACGACCTGGCATGAGTGGTTATGCGTTCCTGGGCGGCCTTTTACTGCTTGGTGTGCACCAGCCATTCTTGGCATTCGGAGTGTGGGTTGCGGGGCTCGCTTTCGCGGCGATGAATGACCTATGAACGCCGCGGAGATTCAGCAGATCCTGCCGTACCTCACGCCCGCTGAGCGTGCCGAGGTGAATCGCATCTTGTCGCTGCTGCCTACCCAGGTGTGGTATCCGCTACCCGGGCCGCAGACGATGGCCTACACCAGCACCGCAACCATCATCGGGTACGGCGGGGCGGCGGGGGGCGGCAAGACCGATCTGGCGTGTGGCAAGTCGCTGACCCAGCACCAGAAAGTCCTGGTTCTGCGGCGCGAAGCTACGCAGCTGACGGGCATTGTGGACCGCTTCACGGAGCTGCTGGGCGGACGCGACGGCTACAACGGCGCCGAGCGCATATGGCGCCTGACGGGCCGACAGATCGAGTTCGGATCGACGCCCAACCCCGACGACTGGAACAAGTACCAGGGCCGGCCGCACGACCTGCTGGTGTTCGACGAGGCGGCCAACTTCCTGGAATCGCAGGTGCGCGCGCTCCTGGGCTGGCTGCGATCGGTCGACCCAAACCAGCGGTGCCAGGCGCTGCTCACCTTCAACCCACCGACCAATGCGGAAGGCCGCTGGATCGTCGATTTCTTCGCCCCCTGGCTGGACCCGAAGCACCCGAATCCGGCCAAGCCCGGCGAGCTGCGCTGGTTCGCCACGATCGACGGCAAGGACGTGGAGGTGGCCGACGGCACGCCATTCCAGCACGGCGGCGACACGATCACGCCGCTGTCGCGCACGTTCATCCCGTCACGGGTGAGCGATAACCCGTACCTGATGGGGACCGGATACATGGCCACCCTGCAATCCTTGCCCGAGCCGCTGCGCTCGCAAATGCTGCATGGCGACTTCCAGGCCGGCATGGAGGACGATGCCATGCAGGTCATCCCCACGGCCTGGATCGAGGCCGCGCAAGCCCGCTGGAAGCAGCGTAGCCCGAAACCCCGCATGGACAGCCTGGGCGTGGACGTGGCGCGCGGCGGGCGCGACAACACCATCCTGGCACGGCGCCATGGCAACTGGTACGACGAGCCGCTGGTGTACGAGGGGAAGGCGACGCCAGACGGCCCGGCCGTGGCCGGCGTGGTCATCGCCGCCCTGCGTGATGCCGCGCCCATCCACATCGATGTCATCGGCGTGGGGGCGTCACCGTACGACTTCCTGCGGCATGCGAACCAGCAGATTATCGGGGTGAACGTGGCCGAGCAGGCCACCGCGCGCGACAAGTCCGGCAAGCTGGGATTCGCCAATATCCGGTCCCAGCTGTGGTGGGGGATGCGCGAAGACCTGGACCCGGCCAACGACACAGGCATTGCGCTGCCGCCTGACCGCCAGCTGCTGGTCGATCTGGCCGCGCCCGTGTGGCGGCTGCAAAGCAGCACGATCTACGTCGAAAGCCGCGAGGACATCATCAAGCGCATTGGTCGGTCGCCCGACTGGGCCAGCGCCTACCTGCTTGCCCGCATGGACACCCCGCGCCGCAGCGACCTGGTGCGCCCAGGTGCGCTTACCGCCGCCCGCCGTGAATACGATCCGCTGCAATCACGAGATTAAAGGCAGATCGCTATGTGCGGCGTAAACCTGGGCGACACCCTGAGCAACGCGATAGACCCCGGCCACCTGTTCACCAAGGACAGCAGCCAACCCGCCACGCCTGCGCCCACGGCCCCCACGCCGCCCCCGCAGAAGTCCAAGGCGCCGACCGCGGCGCAGTTCCGTGACGCGAACTCGGCCACCGAGAACACGCAGGGCGGCACACCCAGCACGCTGCTGACCGGGCCGACGGGCGTTGACCCGAACGCGCTGCAGCTGGGCAAAAACACCTTGCTGGGAAGCTGACACGCCATGGCCGAGCAAACCACCAAGGTGGATTACCGCAAGCGCTGGGAAGCGCTGAACACGGAATTCTCGCCTTGGCGTGCGATGTTCTGCGACATCAGCAGCGTGGTGAGCCCGCAGACGGGCCGCTTTCTGCTGGGCGACACGCCGGCCACGACCACGACGCCGCCGCGCTTTAACCGGATCATCGACAACACCGCGCTGGCGGCCAACGGCACGCTCGGCGCGGGCCTCATGTCGGGCGCCACGAGCCCCGCGCGGCCGTGGATCCGGCTGGCCACGCCCGACCCTGAGCTGATGAAATACCAGCCCGTGAAGCTCTGGTGCTCGGACGTCACCAGCCGCATGCTGAACGTGTTCCGGCGCAGCAACACGTACCAGGTGCTGCACGCGATGTACGACGAGCTCGGCGCCTACGGTACGGGCGCGGCGCTCATCATGGACGATTTCAAGGACGTGACGCGCCTGTACCCCATGACGATTGGGGAGTACCGCATCGCGAAGGACGCCCGCGGCGAGGTGGTCACGATCTACCGCCAGCTGCAGATGACCGTGGCGGCGCTGGTGTCCGAGTTCGGATACAGCAAGTGCAGTTCGTCCGTGCAGAGCCAGTACGACAATGGCACGCTGGACGCCTATGTCGGCGTCATGCATGTGGTCGAGCCGCGCAGCGACCGCGACCCGTCCAAGCGCGACGCGCGCAACATGGCGTGGAAGTCGGTCTATTTCGAGTGGGCCGCCGAGAACGGCGACAACTACCTGCGCGAAGGCGGCTTCAAGGAATTTCCAGCCGTCGTGCCGCGGTGGATCGTCAAGCCTGGCGACACCTGGGGTATCGGCCCGGGCATGATGGCGCTGGGCGATGCGCTGTCCTTGCAGCACGAGCAGAAACGCAAGGCCCAGGCCATCGACTACATGACCAAGCCGCCCCTGCAGGCACCGGTCACGTTGAAGGGCCATGAATCCGACCTGCTGCCCGGCGGCGTGTCGTACGTGGACATGGCCAACCCCAACGCGGGCATCCGGCCGGCGTTCCAGGTGCAGCTCGATCCGCGATACCTGATCGAGGACATCCAGGACGTGCGCCAGCGCATCCGGTCCTCGTTCTTCACGGATCTGTTCCTGATGCTGTCGCAGGCGGATAACCCGCAGATGACCGCCACCGAGGTGGCCGAGCGGCACGAGGAAAAGCTCACCATGCTGGGCCCTGTGCTGGAGCGGCTGCACAAGGAGCTGCTGACCCCGCTGGTGGAGGTCACCTTCCAACGCATGATTACCGGCGGCCTGCTGCCGCCCCCGCCGCCCGAGCTGCAAGGCAAGGATCTGGACATCGAATTCGTGTCGATCCTGGCCCAGGCCCAGCGCGCGGTGAGCACCAATGCCACCGACCGTTTCGTGTCCAACCTGGGCGCAGTCGCACAGATCAAGCCCGAGGTGCTGGACAAGTTCGACCCCGACGCCTGGGTCGACAACTACGCCGATTCGCTCGGCGTGGATCCGTCGCTGATCGTGGGCAACGAGCAAGTCGCCATCGTGCGTCAGCAGCGCGCGCAGCAGCAACAGCAGATGGCTGCCGCCGAGCAGGCGCAGCAGATGGCCGAAACCGCCAACAAGCTGGGCAATGCGCCCACGGGCGCCAACAGCAACGCGCTGGGCGACATCCTCCAGAACTTCCTGGGCTACTCAGCCCCGCAAGGAGCCTGAACCATGGCAATGACCGATATGGCCCTCTCGCCCGATGAGGCGAAGAAAGAGAACAGCTGCCTGATGGGCGACGACAGCGACGACGGGCCCAAGTACCCCTATGGCCTGTCGCTGAGCCTGGATGCGGTGACGCTGAAAAAGCTGGGTATCACGCAGCTGCCGAAGGTGGGCGAGACGATGCACCTGATGGCCGTGGCCGAGGTGTCGACCACCAGCCAGTACGAGAACCAATCGGGCAGCGAAATGTGCGTGAACCTGCAAATCACGCAGCTGGACCTGGGCGGCGAAGGCCCGGGCCCGGCCGCGTCGTTGTACGGCGACGCCTAGGTGCGCTTACCCCCTGGACCTGCCGATAGATTGGCGAGCCATGAGCACTGAACACGATCCGCTGAACACCGCGCCGCTGGAAGACCAGCGCGCCGCCGAGGCCCAGGAAGCCGAACGACTCGCCAAGCAGGCGCGCGACGACTTCCTGTGGTTGATGGGCGACAAGCGCGGCCGGCGGCTCATGTGGGGGTGGCTGGCGCAGGCGCGGGTGTTTCAACCGATCTTCGAGCCGTCGTCCCGGATCTATTTCAACGAGGGCATGCGCAATTTCGGGTGCATGTTCTTGACCGCGATACACGAGCACTGCCCCGAGGCATACCTGCAAATGGTGCGGGAAGTCCGGGAAGCCAAGGAAACGACGCAATGAGCGACGCCAGCACGACGACCACGACCGACACCGCAGCCGCCCCCGCGCAAGGCGCGACCGATCAGGCTGCCGCGGCCGCGTCGACACAACAGGATTCCACGCAGACCGGGCAGGACACCACCCAAACCGGAAAGGCGGGAGAACAGCCCGCGGCGCAAGCCGATGGCGACCAGAAGCAAGGGAAGGAAGGCGGCGAGGCCGGCGGCAAGCCGACCGGCGCACCGGAAACCTACGCCGATTTCGAGCTGCCCGAGGGGATCTCTCTCGATGCCGAGGACAGCGACGCGATCAAGGCGTATGCCAAGGAACACAACCTCAGCCAGGAAGCCGCGCAGAAGCTGGTTTCGGACCTGGGCGTCAAGCAAGCCCAGAAGTTCGAATCCAAGATGCGAGAGGCCATGGAGGCGCGCAACGCTGAGTGGACCGACGCGTCGAAGGCGGACAAGGAATTCGGCGGCGACAAGCTGGCCGAGAATCTGGCCGTCGCCAAGACGTTCCTGGATGCGCACGGCACTCCCGAGCTGAAGAAATTCCTGGTCGAAACCGGCCTGGGAAATCACCCGGAAATGATCCGGCTGATGTACCGCGCGGGCAAAGCCATCAGCGAAGACACGGCAGTGCAGGGCGGTCAGCCCGCCACGGCCGGCAAGGTCGACGCTGCTACCGCCCTTTACGGCAAGTCCACCCCGAAATAAGGAGCCACCAACATGGCCACCCAACCGAAGACCGGCGCGATCACCCTGGCCGACTGGAAGAACACCCGGAACCCCGACGGGTCCACCGCGGCTGTCATCGACCTGCTGGGCCAGTCCAACGAAGTTCTTCAGGACATGCGCTGGAAGGAAGGCAACCTGCCGACCGGCCACCGCACGACCGTGCGCACCGGCATCCCCACGCCGACGTGGCGCAAGCTGTACCAGGGCGTGCCGCCCAGCAAGTCCACGCGCGCCCAGGTCGATGACACCTGCGGCATGCTGGAAGCTCGCAACGAGGTCGACGTCGATCTGGTGAACCTGAACGGCGACGCCGCGCAGTTCCGCCTGGACGAAGCCCAGGGCGAAATCGAAGGCATGAACCAGGCCATGGCGCTGGCGCTGTTCTACGGCGACCAATCGGTCAACCCCGAGCGGATCACCGGCCTGGCGCCGCGCTACTCGTCCCTGACGGCGGGCAGCGGCGCCAACATCCTGGACGCCGGCGGCACGGGCACGGACAACACCTCCATCTGGCTGGTGGTGTGGGGCGACAACACCGTGCACGGCATCGTGCCGAAGGGCTCGCAGGCTGGCCTGCAGCACCAGGATCTGGGCGAAATCGACGCGTTCGACGAGAACAACAACCGGTACCGCGCGCTGGCCGACCTGTGGAAGTGGAAATGCGGCCTGACCGTGCGCGACTGGCGCTATGTCGTGCGCATCGCCAACATCGACGTGTCCGACCTGGCCGGCCAAACCGGCACGCAGGCCGCGACGGCCGCCACGACCATCATCAAGATGATGACGCGCGCGTTCTTCCGCATCCCGCAGATGGGCATGGGCAACGCTGTGTTCTACGCCAACCGCACCGTCAAGGAATACCTGGCGATCGCGGCGCAGGACAAGAACAACTCCGTGCTGACGGTCGAAGAGGCCACCAACCAGTTCGGCACGGTGTCCCCGGGCAGCGTGAAGAATGGCGTGGTCAAGTTCCTGGGCGTGCCGATCCGCACCGTGGATCAGCTGCTGAACACTGAAGCCCGCGTGGTCTAAGGAGGCCGCCATGATTCTCGATACCCAAGAAACTTTCTCCCTGGGCCAGTCGCTGATTTCGGCGACCGGTGACGTGGTGTCCACCAACATCTACGACACCGGCTCGTCGGCGGATATCGGCATCGGCGAACCGCTGTTCGTCTACGCCCGTATCGGCACGGCGGTGGTGGGCTCCGGCGCCACGGTGCAGGTCGTCCTGCAAACGGACGACAACAGTGCTTTCTCGTCGCCGCGGGAGTTCCCGCTGTCCGGCGCGCTGGCGCCGGCCGCGCTGACGGCCAACACCGCCATCGTGCGCGCCCGTCTGCCGATCGGCCTGGAGCGCTACATCCGTCTGGTGTATCGCATCGCGGGCGCCTCGGTCACGGCCGGCACCGTCGACGCGTACATGGCCCTGGATGTTCAGGCCAACAACGCGTACCCCAGCGGCTTCGTGGTCGCGTAAGGAGAACCCATCATGAAAGTACGTGCAACCGCCCGCGGTTACCTCGACCAGATCCGCGAGCCCGGCGACGAGTTCGAAGTGCCGGACGACACCGGCCCGGCCACCTGGTTCGAACGGGTCGACGGCAAGCCGATCAAAGAGCCCAAGCAGGCCAAGCCCAAGCCCGATGACAAGGGCGACGGCAAGAAAGCCGAAGACCTGGCGTAATCGCTCGACGTGGTGAACGAAACGGGGGCCGCGGCCCCCGTTTTCACAGGACGATCCCATGGCATCCGTAATCGACATTGGCAATCTCGCGCTGGGGCACCTCGGCGAAGCCGCGGAGGTGTCGTCAATCAACCCCCCGGAAGGTAGCGCCTACGCGGACCATATCGCGCGCTTCTACCCGGTGGCGCGCGATGTCGCATTGCAGGACCAGGGGTTTCCGTGGAGCTTCGCCGTGCGCCGGGTGTATCTCGCCGTGGTCATGGCGCCGGGCGACGACGGCAACCCCTATGTCGGCCGCTACGCCTACGCCATGCCGGCCGATTGCCTGCAGCCCACGGCGGTGCTTACGCCAGGTGCGGACGACGCGAACGGCGACTACTTCGATACCGAGGTGGCGGCCAACGGGTCGAAGCTCATCATCTGCGACACGCCCAGCGCCATCCTGAAGTACACGCGTGTTGTCGACGATCCGACCAAGTTCACGCCGCTGTTCCTGGACGCGCTGGCGTGGCTGCTGGCGTCCTACCTGGCCGGCCCGATCATCAAGGGCGACGCTGGCGCCACCAAGGCGCGCGAGTGCCTGGGCGTCTACCAATCGCAGATTGCGAACGCTCGCGTGGCCGACATGCGCGGCCGCAAGGTGGACACCGGATACAAAGACCATCGCCCGGACTGGATCGCGGCGCGCGGGGGCTACTGATGCCGAACGTACGAGGGATTGCGCGCAGCTTTGCCGGCGGGGAGATCAGCCCGGAACTGTTCTCCCGCATGGACCTGGCCAACTTCCAGACCGGCCTGGCATTGTGCCGCAACTTCTGGACGCTGCCGCATGGCCCGGCGCAGAACCGGCCAGGCACTGAATTCGTGGCGGAAACGAAGGACAGCAGCAAGCGGTCGCGGCTGCTGCGCTTCGCGTTCAACACCGAACAAACCTTCGCCATGGAGTTCGGCGATCAGTACGTGCGGTTCCACACCCAGGGCAGCACGCTGCTGGAGGCGCCGAAGACCATTACCAACGTGTCGAACGCGCTGCCTGCCGTCGTGACGGCGCCCGCGCACGGCTACAGCCAGGGTGATACCGTGTACATCACGGGCATCGCAGGACAGGTTGCGCTGAATGGGCGGAAGTTCTTCATCGGCAATGTTACGTCGAACACTTTCTCGCTGTTCCAGCTCAACGGCAACGGCATGGACACCACCGGCATGCCGCCCTACGTGGCGGGTGGCGCTGCGCTGCGCGTCTACGAGATCGGCACGCCGTACCTGGAGGCGGATCTGGAGGACCTGCACTACGTTCAGTCCGGCGACGTGCTGACCATCGTGCATCCGTCGTATGCGCCGCGCGAGCTGCGCCGCCTGGGCGCCACGTCCTGGACGCTGAGCACGATCGCGTTCGGCCCCACGCTGCCCGGCCCGACCGACCTGGTGGCCAACGCCTTCGCCGGCTCCGGCACGGCCAACAACCAGAACTTCAGCTACGTCGTCACGGCCGTGGCGCCGAACACGCTGGAGGAATCCATCGCCTCTAACGTCGCCACCTGCACCAACGACCTGACGCTGAACGGCGCGCACAACGACCTGACGTGGACGGCCGTGCCGGGCGCCGTGCGCCACAACGTCTACAAGGCGAGCGATTCCAACATCTTCGGGTACGTCGGGCAGACGCCCGGCACCGATGGGTTTTTCCGGGACGACAACATCGACGAGGACGTCACAAAGACGCCGCCGGAGAACAACGACCCGTTCACCAGCACCGGCAATTACCCCAGCGCCGTGGGCTACATCCAGCAGCGCCGCGTCTTCGCCGGCACGCTGAACCGACCGCAAACGGTGTGGCTCACGCGCACCGGCACCGAAAGCAATATGTCGTCCTCGATTCCGTCGCGCGATGACGATGCCATCGTGCTGCGCGTGGCGGCGTCACAGGTCAACGTGATGCGCCACTTGGTGCCGCTGGCCGATATGATGATGCTGACCAGCGACGCCGAATGGCGGCTGACGACGGCCGGCACCGACGTGCTCACCCCCACGTCCGTGGCAGTGAAGCCACAGAGCTATACCGGATCCAGCAACGTGCAGCCGGTCGTGGCGAACAACCGGCTCATCTTTTCGGCCAACCGCGACGGCCACCTGCAGGAAGTCGTCTACAACAACGACGCGGGCGGCTACGTGCCGAGCGACATATCCATCCTGGCCACGCACCTGCTGGAGGATTATTCGATCTCCGACATGGCATTCATGCGCGCGCCGGTGCCGATCGTGTGGAGCGTGCGCGCCGACGGCACGCTGCTGGGTACCACCTATGTGCCCGACCAGAAAGTGGTGGGCTGGCACCAGCACGATACCGTGGGCGGCTTTTTTGAATCCTGCACCACGATCAACGAAGGCCGGGAAGAATCGCTGTACGTCATCGTGCGCCGCACGGTGCAGGGCCGCACGGTGCGCTATGTCGAACGGCTGCACACGCGGCGATTCCAGCAGCTGGCGGATGCGTTCTTTGTGGACTGCGGCCTGACCTACCAGGGCGCGCCCGTGGGCGGCGTGACGGGGCTGCACCACCTTGAAGGGCTGACGGTTGCCATACTCGCCGACGGCGCCGTGATGGCGCCGCGCGTGGTCACTGGCGGTGTGGTGGAGCTGGAGCATTCCGCCAGCACCGTGCATATCGGGTTGCCGATTACGGCGGACCTGCAAACGCTGCCGTTCGCTGTGGAACAGGCCCAGGCCTTCGGCGCCGGCCGGCCGAAGAACATCAACAAGGTGTTTGCACGCGTGCGCGAATCGTCGGCGATCCAGGCCGGGCCGGATTTCGAGAGCCTTGTCGAGTTCAAACAGCGCACAAACGAGCCGATGGGCACGCCGCCGCGACTGATTTCTGGCGAGATCGAGATACCTGTGAGAAACAACTGGAGCACGGACGGGCAACTGTGCGTGCGCCAGGCCCGTCCGCTGCCGGTGACTGTCGTATCTATGTGCTCGGAGGCGGCAATTGGCGGCTAACGTCGAAGTGCGAGATATCCAGGAAGGCGACGCCGAGGCGCTGCTGGCCGACATCCGGCCGGCGGACCTCATCGAATTGCAGGCGTCCTGCCGCGGCGATCTGCTGGAGGCCATCAAGGAATCGATCGCATCGGCGCCGCATCGGTGGTGCGTCACTGTGGACGGCGACCTGGCGGCCTTGATCGGCGTGACGCGCGCGCCGAGGGATCCAGAGGTGGGCATCCCGTGGATGTCCGGCACCTCGGCGTTCTATCGCGCACCGCGTGCGCTTACTCGATTGGGCCGCCATTACTCTGCTTTCGGGTTGTCTATTTACCACACTCTGGTGAACTACGTGGACGTCCGAAACACCGTAAGCATCCGCTGGCTGAAGGCCATGGGCTACACGGTGGCGGACGAGCCCCTGCCGGTCGGGGTGAATGGGGAACTCTTCTATCGATTCTCCATGTCCAGGATCCGACCGCCATGTGCTGGCCTCTTGTTATCGCCGCCGCCGGGGCTGTAGTTTCGGCAAAGGGTGCCGCCGACCAGGCGCAGGCCCAGAAAGACGCCCTTGGCTACCAGGCCCAGGTTTCCGCCAACAACGCGCAGTATGCGGAATGGCAGGCCGAGGACGCCGAGCAGCAAGGCGTCGACGCCGAGGCGAAATCCCGCCAGCAAACCGCCCAGCTCAAAGGCACGCAGCGCGCCGCGCTCGCGGCCAACGGCGTGTCCCTGGGCGGGGGGTCCGCGCTGGATATCCTGGCCGGCACCGACTACATGGGCGAGCAAGACGCGCTCACGATCCGGGATAATGCCGCACGGCAGGCGTGGGGGTACCGCACGCAGGGGCAGAACTACGTCGACAATTCCGGGCTGCTGGCCACGAATGCCGACAAGATTAGCCCGTCGAACGCCGCCGGCACGTCGCTGCTGACCAGCGCCGCCAGGTACTACGGCGCCAGCGGCATGGGGGCGAGCTGATGCCGCGCGTACCTATCTACCAAACGCCGCAGGTTGCCGATACCCCGCTGCCCGGCGCACGGCAGAGTTCGGTTGCGTCCGGCGCGCTGTTCGGCGTCGGTGCGGCGCAGGAGCAGCAGGCAGGCGCCGCGCTCAGCGGGCTGGGCGACACGATGGTGGCGCAACAGCGTATCGCCAACCAGCGGGCCGACCAGCTGCGCGTGGACGACGCGCTGAATCAGGCGCGCGAGAAAGTCCTGAACTACACGTTCGACCCGAACCAGGGATATCTGTCCTTGAAGGGACAGGCGGCGCTGAACCGGCCGAACGGTCAGGCCCTGCCGGACGAATATACCGGCAAGCTGCAGGGCGACATCGACAGCATCGCCGGCACGCTGGGCAACGCCGAGCAGCAACGCCTATTCAAGTTGCAATCCAACAACATCGTCACCCAGTTCCGTGGGCAGACGATGAAGTGGCTGGCGGACCAGCAAAACGAATACGGCATGTCCGTGCGCCAGGGCACGATCAACAACCAGATCGACACCGCCACGCGCTTCTACAACGACCCGGCCAAGGTGGATGATGCGCTGAAGTCGATCGACGCCAGCGCCATCGACCTGGCGCGCATGCAGGGCAAGTCCGCCGAAGAGGCCATATCGTTCTCTCGCCAGCAGACCAGCAAGGCCGTGATGGGCGCCATCACCGGCGCCATGCAGTCTGACGACTTCGGCGCAGCGGTGAGCTACCTGCGCCGCTATTCCGACAAGATGGCGCCGGACGATCTGCTGCGCGCGTCCGACGTGCTGACCAAGCAGGCCGACACGCAGCTGGGCACGGCGGTGGCCAACAAGATCATCGGCGGTGCGAGCCCGCGGTTGCAGCCCGGCCCGCTGGATCGCCTGTCGAGTCTGGCCGGCCCCGCGCCGGGCGGCCTGGTAGGCGCAGTGGCGCAGGACGAAAGCGGCAACCGCGACTTCAATGCGGACGGCTCGCTCGTCACGTCGCCGGCCGGCGCCAAGGGCCGCATGCAGGTGCTGGACACCACCAACCAGGATCCCGGCTACGGCGTCACGCCCGCGCGCGATGACAGCCCGGAAGAGCGCGCCCGCGTGGGCCGCGATTACCTGGCCGCCATGTTGCGCAACTACAACGGCAATCTGACCACCGCGCTGGCCGCCTACAACGCGGGCCCCGGCAACGTCGACAAGGCCATGGCGAAAGCCAAGGAGGCCGGCGATTCGGCCAACTGGATGCAGTACCTGCCGAAGCCGCAGGAAACTATTCCGTACGTGCGCAACGTCATGAGCCGCTATGCGGCGGGCGACGGCGCGCCGCCGAAGCCGACGCTGCTGGAGCTGCAGCAGCAGGCCCGCGCGCAGATCGGCGATGGCAACCCGCGGCTCCTGAAGATTACGACCGAGGCGCTGTCGCAGCAGTACGAGCTGATGAACAAGGCCATCAAGCAGCGCGAGGACGAATCGGTGGCCGGCGCCATGCGGGCGCTGGAGCAGAATGGCGGGCGCTGGTCCGATCTGCCGCTGGACGTGCGCGCGAACGTGCCGCCCGACAAGGTGGACCAGCTGCTGTCCTACGGCTCGCGAATCGCCAAGGGCGACGACATCACGAACCCCGCTGTCTATCAGCGCCTGAGCGACCCGAACACCCTCAACAGCCTGTCCAACGATGAGTTCTACGCGCTGCGCAGCGAGTTGTCGCAATCAGACTGGCAGACCTTTGCCAAGCAGCGTGGCACCGCTACGGACGCAGCCGACAAGCTGAACACGTCGGCCATCAACCAGGTGCTGAACACGCGGCTGCAAACGCTGCGCATCGACCCCACACCGACGGACGGCGGCACCGATGCCGCCCGTGTAGGCGCGATTCGCAAATGGATCAACGACGGCATCCTGGCGCAGCAGCGCGTCACCGGCAAGCAGATGACCGATGCCGAGGTGGAGCGCTTCATCGATGGGCAATTCGCCAAGACCACTGTGATTGATAACGGATGGCTACCGGATAGCACCGGCCGGCGCCTGACCATGAAGGTGGGCGATATCCCCGGCCCGGTGAAAGACCGCATCAAGAACGACTTCAAGGCCGCAGGCATTGCCGACCCGTCGGACGCTGACGTGCTCGGCGCCTACTGGCGCGCGCTGCAGGCGCAGGACAACGCCCAGGCCAGCCGGTCACAGTGGTATCTGAACAACACTCGGAATTTCGCCAATGGCAGCTGAAGACCTGGATACTGGCGCGGCGGTCGCGGCCTACCTGAACGACCTGAACAATCCGATCCCGCGCGATCCGGCCATGGCCGCGCGCGTATCGGTCGCCTCGTCCTTGGGCAGCAACCCGGATCTGGAGGCCGAGCTGCGCCAGGTTGCGCAGCGCACTGGCGTGCCGATCGATTCCGTGCGTGCCTACCCGGACGAGGTGAAGCGCACCGCGACGATCCAGGGGACCGACTTCGACGCGCTGGCGCGCGACTTCCCGACGACGGCCGCCTATCTGGCCGACCGGGAAAACGCGAAGATTTCGCACGACGACACCGACAATCTCACCCTGGTGGAGCGCACCACCAAGGCGATCGGCAACGGCGCCTCCGCGCTGGCGTCCGCCGTGCCGGCGGCGGCGGGCAGCATATGGCGCCTGGCACAGGCCGGCGCCGAGAACGTGGCGCCGCTGGTGGATCCGCTCGTGGGCACGATCCTGCCGGAGAACCCCCTGCGGCGTTTCGCCGCGGGCGCGGCCGGCGCCGCCAAGTCAGAGGAAAAGGCCGCGGGCGATCTGATGCCGCAGTCCACGGGGAACGTGGAGGCGGGCGTCTACAGCGGGTTGCAGTCGCTGGGGCAAATGGGCATTGTCCTGCCGCTGGCAATCGCCACCGGCAACCCGCTGTTTGCGCTGGGCGGCATGTCAGCCCTGCAGGGCGGCCAGTCCTACGGTCAGGCACGCGACGCGGGCGTGAGCCCGGTAGGCGCACTGGCCTTCGCGTCGTCGCAGGCCGCCATCGAATACGCCACCGAAAAGCTGCCCGTCGGCCGCTTCCTGCACGACCTGCAGGTGGGCACGCCGGTGGGCCGTTTCGTCATGCGCCAGCTGGCGGCCGAGATCCCCGGCGAGCAGCTGGCGACGCTGCTGCAGGACGCCAACGAGTGGGCCGTGCTGAACCCAGGCAAGAGCTTGTCCGAGTTTGCGGCAGAGCGGCCCGACGCGGCCGTGCAGACGCTGGTGGCCACCGTTGTGGCGGCCGGCGCCGCGTCCGGCGTGGGCAAGGCGGCCCAGGTCGCCAGCGACCGATTCACCGGCCGCCAGCGCGCCGCCGAGGCTGCGCTCACCGACGGCCAGGCCCTGGCCGATATGGACCAGGCCGCGGCCGCCAGCAAAGTGCGCCCGCGCGACGCGCAGAGCTTCCAGGATTTTGTCGCGCACGCCATGCAGGACGGCCCGGTGCAGGACGTCTACATCAGCGCGCAGAACCTGGCGCAGTCTGGCGTCGACCTGCAGGCCCTGGCTGCGGCGTCGCCGTCGGTCGCCCAGCAGCTGCCCGAGGCCATCGCGCTGGGCGGCGACGTGCGCATCCCGTTGGACGAATTCGCCGCCCGCGTGGCGGGCACCGAGCTGTCGCAGTCGCTGCTGCCGCACCTGAAGACCGACCCGGCCGGCATGACGCAGGCCGAAGCGCAGGAATACATGGCGAACCAGGGTGAGCAGCTGCGCGCCGAGGTCGAAGCCGTGCTCGCCGAGCGCACGCCCGATGACGCTTTCAAGCAGTCGCGCGAGCGCGTGCAGGCCCAGGTGCTGGAGCAGCTGAACCAGGCCGGCCGGTTCACGCCCGACGTGAACAGCGCGTACGCCAACATGACCGCGAATTTCTACGCGGTACAGGGCGCGCGCATCGGCCTGTCGCCCGAGGAAATGGCGGCCCGGTATCCGCTGAACATCCAGGCCGAGGGCTTCGGGCAGCTGAACCAGGCCGGGCAGACGGAAACGCCGGAATTCAAAAAGTGGTTCGGTGACAGCAAAGTGGTGGACGAGCGGGGTGCGCCGTTGACGGTGTATCACGGTACCGCGGCAGACTTTACTGCTTTCGATCCTGCTTTGCTTGGTATGGCTACAGGGGATGAGGGCGCGCGTGAAGGTTATTTCTTCACCAACCAGCCGGACGAAGCGGCGCATTACGCACGCGAAGCGACTTTTACCGCTGACCCGGCATCGTACGAAGCGGGCGCACGTGGAGCGTTGTACCCGGTGCATTTGCGCATGGAGAATCCGCTGTACGTGGACTATGCGGTATCCAGGCAGGCGGAAGTTATTCGGGAAGCGAAGGCCGCGGGCCATGATGGCATCATAGATGCGCGCGGTGATTACGTTGTGTTCTCACCGGAGCAGATAAAAAGCGCTATCGGCAACCGCGGCACCTTCGACGCCAACGACCCAAACATCGTTCACCAGGGCGAGCGCGGCTCGTTCAACGTCGACACCAACACCATCAACCTGCTGAAGAACGCGGATCTCTCCACGTTCCTGCACGAGTCGGGGCACTTCTACCTGGAAGTGATGGCCGACATGGCGAGCCAACCAGACGCGCCGGCATCCGTGCGCGACGACATGCAGAAGCTGCTGGATTGGTTCGGCGTGAAAGACTTGGCCGCCTGGCGTGCCATGGACCTGGAAGCGCAGCGGCCGCACCACGAACAGCTGGCCCGCGGCTTCGAAGCCTATTTGATGGAAGGCAAGGCGCCGTCCAACGAGCTGCAAGGCGTTTTCCAGCGCTTCCGCGCGTGGCTGCTGGCCACGTACCGGTCGCTGGCCAATCTGCACGTGGAACTGTCCGACGAGGTGCGCGGCGTGTTCGACCGCATGCTGGCGTCCACCGAGCAGATCCAGGAAACCGAGGCGCAGCAGGGCTATGTGCCGCTGTTCAACGACGCTGAAGCGGCTGGCATGACGCCGGAAGAGTTCAACCAGTACCAGTCCCTGGGCCTGGAGGCCACGCAGGACGCGGTGGAGCAGTTGGAGCGCCGGTCGATTCGTGACATGCGGTGGCTGTCGAACGCCAAGAGCCGCGCGGTGCGCGAGCTGCAAAAGGAAGCGGCCGACCGGCGCAAGTCCGTACGCGCCGAGGTGCAGGCCGAGGTCATGGCCGAGCCCGTGAACCAGGCCCGCACGTTCCTGAAACGCGGCGTCGACCCGGTGACGAATGAGCCGGTGGAAGGACCGCACAAGCTGAAAATCAGCGCGCTGGAAGACCTGTACGCGGGCGAAGGCGATCGCTATGCGCTGCTGGACTGGAGCAAACTGGGCTACGGCCAGTACGGCATGCTGTCCGAGGACGGCCTGAATCCCGACATCGTGGCCGAGCGCTACGGCTACAAGTCGGGCGACGAGCTGGTGCGCGCGCTGTTGAACGAAGAGCCGGCCAGGACGAAGATTGACCGCATGACCGACCAGCGCATGCTGGAGCGTTACGGCGACCTGTCGGACATGCAGGCGATCAGCCGCGCGGCCGACGAGGCGGTGCACAACGATGCCCGCGCGCGATTCATCGCCACCGAGATCAACGCATTGCAGAAAGCGCTGGGGCAGCGTTCGGTGCTGACGCGCGCGGCGCGCCAGTTCGCCGATGCCACCGTGGCGCGCCAGCGCGTGCGCGACGTGAAGCCCGCGCAGTACATGGCGGCCGAGCAGCGCGCCGGCCGGCAGGCCGAGGCCGCGCTGAAGAAAGCCGACATCCAGACGGCCGCCACCGAGAAAAAGCGCCAGCTCATCAACAACTACGCCGCGCGCTCGGCCATGAAAGCGCTGCAGGACGTCGACAAGGGCGTGGCCTACCTGAAGCGGCTGGCGACCAGCGGCACGCAGTCCGGCATGCGCGGCGAAGGGCTGGCGCAGCTGAACAACCTGCTGGCGCGCTTCGACCTGCGCACCGGGCAATCGCTGGCCCAGATCGACCAGGCCAAGCAGTCCCTGGCTGAATTCGTGGTGTCGGAATCCGACAAGCTGTCGGCCGTCGTGCCCGACCTGCCGGACTTCATTCTGAACGAGAACTACCGCAAGCACTACAAGGATATGACGGTCGAAGAGTTCCGCGGGCTGGTGGACAGCGCGCGGCAGCTCGCCCTGTTGGGCCGGCGGGAACAGCAGCAATACATGGCGCTGCGCGCGATGACGTTCGCCGACGAGCGCGACGCAATCCTGTCGCGGCTGCGCGAATTCCACCCGGGCGCCTTCGCGCCCGACGGCACGCCTGTGGAGCGCGGCCCCAGCTTCGTGCCGAGCCTGGGCCGCGCCGTCGAAAAGCTGGGCGAGAACTTCGCCGGCGAATTCCTGAACGCGGAAACCATCCTGAACATCATGGAGGGTGGCCAGTTCGGGCAGGTGCACGAGTCCCTGTTCGGGCGCATGGATGCCCGTGCCAACTGGAAGGCGCTGAAGCTGGAGCAGATTTACAAGGAGCTGAAGCCGCTCTTCAAGCAGTGGAACGCGAAAGAGCGCGTGCTGTACGGCCGCAAGGGCATTTTCATCCCGGCCATCAACGACAGCCTGACGCGCGAGAATGCGCTCGTCGTGGCGCTGCTCTATGGCAACGCCGAAGGCCGCGAGCGCATGACCAACTACGGGTGGACCGACCGCCAGCAGCAGGCCATCATCGATGTGCTGGACGCGCGCGACCTGGCCCTGGCGCGCGGTATCTGGAACCTGTTCGACAACAAGCTGTGGCCGGAGCTGAAGGCCCTGAATGAGCGTACGCGCGGCACGTCCCCGCCGAAGGTGGAGCCCGTGCCGTTCACCACGCGCCACGGCGATATGCCCGGCGGCTATTTCCGCCTGAAGTACGACACTGATCTGGACGAGCGCGCGTTCCGCCTGGACGAAGGCGCGGCCGTCAAGGAGCTGCTGGGCGGCGGCATGGGCATGGCGGCCAAGACGAATCAGGGCAGCAGCACCCAGCGCGTGCAGGGCGTGACGATGCGCCCGCGCCTGGACCTGGGCGTGTTCGCCGAGGCCGTGAACGAAACCGTGCACGACCTGGCGTATCGCGAAGCGGTGGCCGACACCATGCGGCTGCTGAACGACAAGGCCATTCAGTCCTCGATCAAGACCATAGCCGGCGTGGCGCCGTATCGTGCGCTGGTTACGCGCGTGCGCGAGGTGGCCGCACCGCCGCGCAACCCGACTGGGTTTGTTGAAAAAACGCTGTCGATCGCGCGCAAGAATACCGTCGTCGTGCTGATGTCCGGCGTGAAGACCGCGCTCCAGAACCTGATCGGCATCGTGCCGGCATTTACGCGCGTGAACGCCGGCAATCTCTCGCTGGAGGTGGCGAAGTTCTACAGCCCGCAGATGGCCGAGCGTATCCGGTTCACCATGAACCAGTCGCAGTACATGCGCTCGCGGTTCAACAGCTTTGACCGCGACCTGCAAGACTCGATCGGCAAGCTGACCGTGCGCGGCAAGATTCTGCCCGACACCGCCGCTATGCTCGGCCTGATGGGTTTCGTGGACCGCGGCGTGGCCATCCCCGTGTGGAACGCCGCGTTCAAGGACGGCATGGGTAAGTTCGACAACGACACGGCCAGGGCCGTGGACTACGCCGACCACATCGTGCGGCAAACGCAGGGCAGCGGCCGCGAGGTGGATCTGCCGCGCATCATGTCCGGGCATGGCGGGTACGGGCAACTGAAGCGCGTATTCACCATGTTCTACAGCTATTTCAGCGGGCAGCTGCAGCAGCTGGTGCGCGCCGGCGCCATCGCCAAACAGGAAGCGGCTACCCGGCCGGGCGTAGCCGTCGCGCGGTTCACGGCCAACGTGCTGGCCCTGGTCATCGTGCCCGCCATCCTGACCGAGATCACGGGCGGCGGGTCGGGTGACGACGATGACGACGAGCTGGGCAAGCGGTTCGCGCGCGCCATCACGATGTACGGCGCCGGCATGTTCCCCATCATCCGCGATCTGGCGTCGTTCACCTGGGCGTCGTTCGACAGCGATATGCACAACTATGGATACAAACTCAGCCCCGTGCAGTCGGCCGGCGAAGGCATCGTAAAAGGGGCCAAATCGGTGGCCAAGATTTTCGAGGGCGACGCCGAAACCTACGACGTGAAGAACGCCATCATGGGCGCCGGCTACCTGACCGGTTTGCCCGGCAAGCTGATATCCGATGTGGTGACGGGCTTCAATGCGTGGCTGCACGGCGATGCCGGGCCGCAAGCCATCCTGCTGGGGGCGCCGCGGCGATAGGTGCGCTTACCGCAGCGCGGCGGGTAGAGACTTTGGGGCGCACAAGACAAGGCGCCTCAGATGACTATTTCCAGCGAAACCCGCAAAGCCGGCCCCGATACCGGGAATGGATCCACCACCGTGTGGCCCTTCGATTTCAAGGTGTTCCTGAAATCGGATCTCCAGGTGCTGGTTACGGACGCGGAAGGCCAGGACACCATACTGGTGCTCGATTCCGATTATTCCGTGGCCCTGAACGCTGACCAGGATGGCAACCCGGGCGGCTCGGTCACGTACCCGCTGAGTGGCGATCCGCTCGCGGCACCTTCGAAAATCACCATCGTCAGCGCCGTGCCCTACACGCAGCCTACCGACTTGAGCAACTCCGGCGGGTTCTATCCCGAAACGATCGAGCAAATGGTCGACCGCGTGACGATTCAGGTGCAGCAGGTGCGGGGCGACCTCGGCCGTGCGCTGAAGCTCGGTGAAACCGATGTCGACGGCGAAGGCTCCTACCGTGCCAACGGCAACCGTATCCAGGATCTGGCCGACCCCATCAACCCGCAGGATGCAGCGACGGCCAATTCTGTCGAAGAGGTTGCCCAGGGAGTCCGCGAATACGCGGAAGAACTCGTAGCGAGCATACAGACGTCGACCGCTCAGGTGTACGACCCTGTTCTGCTGCACGACGGCGCGGACTATACAGCCGGCACATCCACCTCGGTGACGTTGCCCGAGACTGTAGGGCCGAAGGCTATATCCGGTGTGTTCTTCGGCGGCATTTTCCAGAGCCTGGGCAGCTGGACCTTGCTGGGCGATGATGTGACGTTGCAATTCGACAGCGCCATTCCACTGGGCATCGATGAAATCACGGTGACCTACTACGCGCCGGGCGTACTGGGAACATTCCTGCAAGCTGGCTTTGGTCCCACGTCGCGGTCCTTTCAGGACAAGATGCGGGACTTCATTGATATTCGTGACTTCGGGGCGAAATGCGACGCCGTGGTGGATGAGGACGGAGCGCTGGTATCCGGCACGGACGATACCGCCGCGTGGCAGCGCGCCGTCGCGGCGGCGGCGTTTAAAGGCGGCGGGACCGTAGGCCATACGCGTGGCATCAGCCGGATCACTTCGACCATCACCATCAATGCCGACAACGTGTCCATCGCGGGTTACGGTGGCGTCGTTTTCTTTGAAAAAACGGATTTCGCTTACGAGCACGGCATCCTGATAACCGGGTGCTCGCACAATACGGTGGCCGGGATCCGCATGATTTCAGACCCGGCGTATGTCCGCGATGATACGGGTTTCGGCGTTTGCATTCTGAACGCTGACGACACACTGGTAATGGGCAACACGTTTGAAAATATCCCGTCGGCGGCTGTGTGGTTCATGCATTCCGCGGGCGGCCGGGCGATCGGCAACAGGATCAAAGACACCAAGGCGGACGGCATTCATTTCTCAGACGGTTGCCGGCATTTCGTGTGCTGCGGTAATTCGCTCACCGGCTGCGATGATGATGCCATCGCGGTGGTGCTCGATACCGAAGGCGCGGACCAGCCCACCGGCGGCAGCATTTCCGGGAACGTCGTCATGTCCACGCCGGGCGGCCACGGCATTGTCTTCATTGGCTGCTCTGGCCTGTCGATCACAGGGAACACGCTGTACGCGACGGGTTACGCTGCCATCGGCAATTACATGTATGCGGACAGCAGGCGCGCAAACAACGTGACGATATCCGGCAACACTATCGTGAACCCGGCGCTGCACACGGACGATCAGTTGAACCAATGCGGCATGCTGCTGGCGTACATAGAAGATTCGCTGATCGAAAACAATCAGATATCGGGCGTCCAGGAAAACCCGTCGTGGGAAGGCGCCGGCATACTGCTGGTGTCCTACCGGGATGTGACCATACGGGGCAACACCATCAGGAACTGCGCTGATCGTGGGGTCTGGGTGCTGGACAGTGTGGGCGGTTCCTCAGCTGACCGCGCCCGGCTGTTCATCGATTCCAACTCCTTTTTCACGGTGTCGAAGGAAGCCATTCGGGTCAACCCGTCAAGCGCTTTCGTAGATAGCGTGTTTGTGACCAACAACAAGTTCACGGACTGCGGATTCGAGAGCGGTTACTCGACCGTCTCCCTCGGCCGGACGCAGGCCACACCGTTGCGCTACTACGGAAATATGGCGCTCACCAACGAGCTGAACTCGATCACGCTTGATGCGTCGCAAGCTTCCGACATCAAGCAGGCGAACAACATTCCCGTTATCCCGTAAGGACGCACAGCCATGAAACGACTGTTCATCGCCGCCGGAATCATCTTCGCGGCCACCGCCGGCGCGGCCACCCTGGTGCCGTCCTCGCTTATCCAGTGGGTGGCGCCCGTATCCATCCCGTCGCCGAATCTGACCGGCACACCGACGGCGCCCACGGCAGCCGGCACGGACGCCAGCACCCAGATCGCTACCACAGCTTTCGTGGCTGGCAACTTCGCGAAGAAAGGCGCGAACACCGACATCACCAGCCTGAACGCGCCCGCGCTTGGGGCGGCCACTGCCACGACCGCAGCGGCCGGCGACAACACCACGAAGGTAGCGACCACGGCCTATGTGCGTGGGGTCTATGCGGCGCCGCCTGCCATCGGCAGCACGACGCCTGCGGCTGGGTCATTCACGACCCTGTCGGCCAGCGGCAACGCGACCGTGACCGGGACGTTGACTGTGAACGGCAACCCGGGCTGGACGGCATATACGCCGACGCTCGCCGCGCAGAGCGGAACCTTTACCAGCGCCACCGCCAACGGCGCGTATTACAAAGTGGGCGGCCTGGTCTTTTATCGGGCGCTGGTCCAGATTACGACGGTGGGCACCGCATCCGGCGCGGTCCTGGTTGGATTGCCGTTCACCAGCAACTCCGGCACGGCGAGCGGCCCCCTGGCTTTGTCGGGGCGGGATAACTCCACGGGCAAGGCGCTTGTCGGCACCTTTTCCGCAGGCGCGACTGCGGCCACGGTGCTGAACTACGACAACACATCGCCTGTCGTGGCGGGTGCGCAGATGATTATCTCGGGCACGATGGTGGCGAACTGATGACGCCGCCCACGCCGCGCGAAGATTTCCCAGCCGAAGTAGGTGAGGGCACGCGGATGATCCTGGACGCCATCCAAGGCTGGCGCCATGAAGACCGCGAAGAGCTGGCCGCCAAACACGCGGAGAACGCAGCCCGTATGGAAGCCTTCGATCGCGAGCTGAAGGCGATGTCAGCAGCAGTGAAGCTGGGCTATCCGGAAGGCGACGCGGATGCTCACCGGCGGTATCACGAGGCGTTGATTAAAAAGGCGGAAGCCCGTGCCAGGCTCTACGAAAAGCTGCTTGCCGAACTCATAGGCAAGGGGTTTATCGCATTCCTGATTTTCCTCGCTGGTGCCATAGGGTATTACCTGAAAGAGAAATTCCTGAAATGAACTTCGATATCGCATGCGACCGTCTGCTGGACGCCGAAGGCGGCTATGTCAACGACCCGAACGACCCGGGCGGCGAAACGAAATTCGGGATCAGCAAGCGTTCTTACCCGAACGTCGACATCAAGAACCTGACCCGCGACCAGGCCAAGTCGATATACCTGCGCGACTTCTGGAATCGGATCAACGCTGACAAGCTGCCTGACGGCGTGGCTTTCCAGGCGTTCGACTTCGCCGTCAACAGTGGCATCGAGACGGCGGTGCGCAAGCTGCAGCGCGCCCTGGGCGTGGCCGATGATGGGCATTGGGGGCCGATCAGCCAGGCCGCCGCGGACGCCATGTCGGAGTCCGACCAGATCATGCTGCTGAACGCCGAACGGCTGGACTTCATGCGCAGGCTTTCGACGTGGAAATCGTTCGGCGCGGGCTGGGCCGGCCGCATCGCCAATAATTTGCGCTACGGCGCACAGGACTCGTGACATGGACTTCGACTGGAAAAAGATCATCGGCACCGCGGCGCCCATGCTGGCGACGGCGCTGGGCGGCCCGCTGGCCGGCATCGCCGTATCCACGATAGGCAATGCCATGGGCTTGGGCGATCAGCCCACGGACGACGCCATAGCGGCCGCCATCGCCGGCAAGGACCCCGACGCGATCCTGAAGCTAAAGCAGGCCGAAAATGATTTCTCGGCAAAGATGGCGGAGCTGGGATTTAAGAATGAGGCGGACCTGGCGAAGATCGCGGCGGACGATCGGGCCAGCGCGCGCCAGCGCGAGGTTGAGACACACGACTGGACGCCGCGGGCGCTGGCTTTCGTGGTTACTTTCGGCTTCTTCAGCGTATTGGCCGCCATGATATGGGCGCCTTTACCGGACGGCGTGAAGGAACCGCTGCTGATCCTGCTCGGCTCGTTGGGCACCGCATGGACTACCATCATGGCCTATTACTTCGGCAGCACGGCCGGCGGCCAAAAGAAATCCGACCTTTTGGCGAAAGCTACGATTCCACCGGGGAAGTAACGGCGGAGCGGGGCGACTTCGCGGTGAACACGATGCGTCGCCGCAGCGCGCGGCGGGCGGGTTCCTCCACCAGATGGAATAGAGCGGCAGCGGCGGCGAGAGATAGTACCCAAGCTGCGCCGTACGCCCACCATCCCAGGCTCAATAGTTGTGGTTGCTGGGAAATCGCCACCACTATCGCGTAGTGGACCAGGTACAGAGCAAAGCTGATTTTGCCCAGATACACGAGAACCCTCGTAGACAGCAGCGCCGAGACATACCCTCTATTCATGGCGAACACGCCGATCAATACCGCGAAGGCGGGGGCCGCTCCAGCCGCACCGATGTAGAACGCCGCTGCCGGGCCAATGGCGCGAGTGAACGGGTTAGACACAGACCAGATCATCGCGGCAACCGTGCCGACGAGTGCGGCCATTTCTAGGCAGGTCCACCCCAGTGACGCGGGCGTTTTTACACGGCCCAACGACCCGCGCACAAGATAAAAGGCCCCAATCCCCACGACGAATTCAAGCAACCGCGCGGGCGGGAAAAAGTACAGCAGCCCCGCGTACGACAGTAGCGTGTGCCCGTCCAGTGAAGCGAAGCGGCACGCCCATATCAGCACCGCAACCGTCGCCACGCAGGCAAGGACGATTGAAGGCCAGTTGCGCCTCATGTGCGTGACGAGGAAGGGGAACAGTAGATAGAAAAACAGCTCTACAGAAATGCTCCATGCGACGCCGTTGTAGGTGTCCCCCCAGCCCTTGATCGGCACCCATGTTTGCAGAAGCAATACGGTTGCGGGAAGCCTGACAGCGCCATTGCCCCAGAGCACCGAATCCAGCGACATCTTGTACACCAGCGCTATCCAGATCACGAGCGTGGCAATGTGCATTGGCCAGATGCGGGCGAATCGGGCCGTATAGAAGTTGGCTACAGATCCCGGGGTATCAAAGCCGCGATGGTTGTACGCAAGAATGAACCCGCTCAACACGAAGAAAAATGAGACGCCCTGCTGGGCGGGGAACCACCCAGGTATTCGTGCGACGTCCAAAAACACGCCAGCGTGGATAGCCACGATCAAGGCGGCAGCGACGAAACGCAGAGAAGTAAGCGCGCGAAGCTCAGGAAGGTTTTTCATTATGCAGGTGATTGTATGTCAGGCGTTGCATCTGTCCCTGGTAACCATCCGCGCGGATCGCCCAGCAGATCCCACAAGTAGGCGCCCAGGGCGTCGAAGGCGGCGCGCCGCTGGGGCATCATCTGCTGGCGCTGGTAGGTCCGCGTCACCTTGCCCGGCTCCTTGTGGTTCAGGCACCGATCGATAACCTCTTTCGAAAACCCCAGCTCACCCATCAGTGTGGCCGCGGTGCGCCGTAGGTCGTGCTGTGTCCAGCGACCGCCGGCCAGGTCCAGGTCGGTCGTGTTCTTGCGGCCCTTGACCGGCTTGTCGCGCGTCTGCCGGTCGGTCAGCCGGCGCGTTACCTCTTTCTCGGATAGGTGGCCGCCGTCGCGGCCGGCGAACACGTATTCGCCTTCCGTGGCCGTCGCGGCCTGGATTCGCTCCCAGACGGCCATGGCGAAGTCGCTCAGGTGCACGACGTGGGTTTTGCCGTTCTTGGAAACCTCGGCCGGGATGATCCACTCCTTTCGCGAAACGTCCACCGGGCACCGCGCGGCGCGGCGGATCGCCACCACCTCGATGGCGCGCGACGCGGTGGCCAGGGTCCACCACACCATCAGTTCGGTATGCGCCGGCAGCACGCGGCGCGTGGCCACGTAGTAGCGCGTGCGCCCGGCCGGCGGGCGGCGCAGGATGTCGCGCAGCATGACCAGCTCGTCAGGGTCCAGGACGCGCTCGCCTTCGCGGTCCTGGCCGCCTGCGTCCTTGCGGGTCAGCGCCGCCGTCGGGTCGCCTTGCACCCAATCGCGCGCCAGGCCGAAGCGGAACATCTGCCGGGTTTCAGCCAGCACCAGATTGGCCGTGCGCATGTGGCCGGCGGCGCGCGCCTTGTCGATCGCCTTCATGATGTGGCCGCGGCGCACCTCGGCCAGCGGTACGGCGCCAATGACCGGCGCCACGTATTTCTCGTAGCGGTTGCGCACGGCGCCCTGGTCGGTGGTCTTCCTGCGCTCCACCTGGATGTAGCCCTTGAACCACGCGGCGAACAGCTGGCCGACGGTGGCAGGGGTCTCGTTGCCCACTTCGTCCAGCAGCGCCGTGGCGTTTTTGGGATCCACGCCCTTGGCCACCAGCTCGGCGCGCGTGGCGCGCAGCTCGCGCGCGGCCTTCAGCCCCAGCACGGGGTAGGATCCCAGCCATACGCGCCGCTGATGGCCCGCCGTGGGGCTCGTGTAGCGGTAGGACCATAGCCTACTGCCGTCCGTCTTGACGCGCAGCGCCAGGCCGCCGCCGTCGGACAAGTCGTAGTCCTTCGGCCCGGGCCGGGCGTTGCGCACCGCTGTATCGCTCAACAAATTGATTGCCACCGTGTGCACCTCCTTGGCCGGAGTTTAGCAATTAGTGGACTAGTTGGTGGACTAGGCTGGTGCTAATCGTCGCGAATGATGCGCTAACGTTGGCGAAAAGCTACGGGCGAAATTCTCAAGATTTATGCGCTTGACGGGCTGCTACGCGAATGCTAATGAAAGCTAACGGAATATTTGTACTTTGCATGGGGTGCAAGGGGTCGCGAGTTCGAATCCCGCCGTCCCGACCAGAAAAAAACAAGGGCTTACATGAGCGATCATGTAAGCCCTTGTCCATTGGTGGCCCGGCTGGTGTACACGTTGGTGCACACGTTGGTACACACGCCAGTGGATACGCTAGTGGACTAGCTGAGTGGACCTGGCCGCAAGCACGGTATTTGCTTGGTGCTCATCGTATTTCGCACTGGGAGCAAATCATGCCCAAGAAAAAAGTGACCACCGCGGAATTGCGGGACATCCTGCACGACGAGTTCACGCTGGTGGCCGGCGGCAATGTGCCGGCGCCGAAAATCGAACGCGTCGAGGGCAGCGATCCAAACTGGACGGTGGACATCGCCAAGGATTCCGAATTCCGCGCGGCCGCGGAAAGGGTGATGGCGGAATACGACCTCGAGTAACAGGCGCCCGGGCAAGCGCTTCATTCGCGCTTCTTTCGTGCTGCCCGGGCATCTTCCGTGCGCATGGAGCGCCGGCGATCGCCGGCCGCTCCACCGCCAGGATCAGAAGATATGCCTGATCCCGGTCGCCACGCCCACCTGCGTGGAGCCGCTGGCGATTTCAGCCGTCGACGCGTCATAGACGCGGTTGAAATCCACGGTGCCATACAGCTGCGTGCGCTTGGACAGCGCATACTCCGCCACCGCGACCAGCGCATAGCGCTTGCCCTTGTCGCCTTGCTCGATCACGTTCTTGCTCTTGTCGAAGTAGGCGGCGCCCGTGAAGGTCCACGGCGTGGCCATGGGTTGCCATGTGACGCCGGCGTAGTAGCCATTGTCCTTGCGCTCCAGGCCATTGTCCGGGACGTTGGCGATACCCATGACCGCATTGACGAAGCCGGTCTCGTCGCGGCCGTTGAAGTAGCCGGCGAACAGTCGCGTATTGTCGAACAGCTGATAGGCCGCGTTCAAATTCCACACGCGCTGCGTATAGTCGGAGTTGGTCTCGGCGCGCGTCAGCTGGTAGCCGCCGCCCACCGTCAAGGGGCCGGTCGTGTACGTCAGCGTGCCGCCGTATTGCTGGCCCAGCTTATGGTCGTCGAAGGAGTCGCCAAAGCCGTACGACAGGATCACGTCGAAACCGCCCAGCTTGTTGTTGCGATAGCGCACGGATTCGGACACGCGGCCGCGCGACATGGCCACGGGCAGCCAGGAATTCTGGTCGTAGTTGCCAACGGTCAGCGGGTCGAAGGTATCGCCCAGGATGGTGAACAGCGGCGTGTCCTGCCGCCCCAGCGACAGTGCGCCGATGTCGCCGCCGTCCAGGCCGACATAGGACTGCCGGTTGAACATGCGGCCGGGGTCGCTCTCGTTGCCGTTCTGTACGTTGAAACCGCTTTCCAGACGGAAAAACGCGGTATTGCCGTTACCCAGGTCTTCCGTGCCTTTCAGGCCCCAACGGCTGTTGGTGATCGCGCCGTTTGCCATCGACACCCGGCTGTGGTCCGGCTGATAGCCGGCGCCGGTGCTCAGGTAACGGACGCTGACGTCGGCGATGCCGTACAGCTGCACATTCGTATCGGCGGCGTGCGCGGTGGCGCCAGCCATCGTGCCAGCGACGGCCAATGCCATCGCGCTTTCCTTGAACAAGGGCTTGAACATCGATCTGATTCTCCTCTCCCAGGCCGCGGCGCAGGGTTGCGCCGCCATCCAGAACTGCGACGCCGTGCGGCGGATAGCCGGGGCGTCGACGTTTCTTGTTATGCCGCCCGCGCATCTGCCTGGCGATCCGGCCAAGGAGCGAGAGGGTCAGAAAAACGGGTGGCCGGCGCAGTATAGGTGAAACATTGTTGCTCACCCTCTAGGGAAAATCCTATTTTGTGTCGTTATCGATGCAAACCTTGCGCGTCAACGGCAAAGCGGTTTTGCAAGGATTAAACGCTCAGGCGCGCCGCAGCATTTCTTCGACCTGCGCCAGCAGTGTGCGCGGGTCATAGGGCTTGTCGACCACCAGCGTGAACAGGCCGGGGCTCTGCCGGGCCAACAGGCCCTGGGCGCCGGTGACCAGCACGATGGGGATGTCCTTGGTGAGGGCGTCGGCGCGCACCGCTTCCGCCAGCTCCAGGCCGGTCATCAGCGGCATCATGAAATCGGTGATGATCAGGTCGGGGCGGCGGGTGCGCATGATGTCGAGCGCGGCCTTCCCATGGGGCGCCGTGAGCACGTCGTGCCCAGCGTCCTCAAGGAGATCGGCCAGCATCTCGGCAAGCAGGATCTCGTCGTCGGCGACGAGGATCAACGCCATGGCGCAAGGCCTCCTGACGCATTGCGAATCATCGTCAGGATCCGCCGTGGTTGTGCGCCGGGCTGCTCGTTAGAACCGATGGCCCCAGCTTGGGTCCCACACGCAACCCCTTGTCCGTGATCTCCAGGATGCGCGTATTCGGCATGAAGTCGCTGTCGCGCATTTTCTGGACGGCGATCGTCCGCTTCAGGTCGTTGTCCTGCGCCATGTGGCGCAGCAGGATCACGTTGTCGAACATCGCCGACAACTGCTCCGCCGGCGCCGTGACGTCCTGGTCGACGATCTGGCGCAGCTCCCAGGTGAAGACGGTGGTGACGCCTATGGCGCGCAATCGGTTGGTCAGCGTGGTGAAGAATTCGACCAGACGGGCGCGGTGGGTGGCCGCGCGTTCGAAGCCGCCGATGCCGTCGATGAACAGTCGCGTCACGCGATGGCGGCCGACGAGTTGGAGCAGTTCCAGTCCCAGCTTGTCCAGCAGGTTTTCCGCCATGGGCGTCCAGTGCACGTGCAGGTGGTCCGTGGACGGCAGGGTGATGCCCAGCGTGGAGGCCTTGCGTTGCAGCAGCGTGGACGTTTCGAAGAAACCGTAATGCAGCGCGGGTTCGTCTTCCGAAGCAGCGCTCAGGAAGTGCAGGCCCATGGTCGTCTTGCCCGTGCCCGTGGGACCCACCAGCAAGGTGACGGAGCCGCGCGGCAGGCCTCCGCCTATCAACGCGTCGATCTCGGCATTGCCGCTGGTGACGCGTTGCGACAGGATCTTGGCCGACGGCGGCATGAGCGGCCACGACACGGCTTCCACGCGCGGATAGATGGTGATGCCGGACTGGGTGATTTCGTATTGGTGCAGGCCGCCCACGGCGGCGCTGCCGCGCGACTTGCGCACCTGCAATTGGCGCACGGTGCGCACGCCGAAGATTTCGTCGCTCAGGTCGATCACGCCGTCGACCATGGTGTGCTCGGGGCTGCTGTCGTCCAGGCGCGTGCTGGTCAGGAACAATACGGTGCAGCCGACGAAGCCGGCCTGGCCCTGAACTTCGGCCACGAAGGTCTTGACGTCCAGGTCGGTTTCGGCGCGTTCGCGCGCGTTGAGCAGGCCGTCGAAAACCAGCAGGGTGGCTTTGTGCCGCTTGGTTTCCTGTCGCAGGAGCTTCACCACGGCGCCCAAACCTTCTTCCCGCAAGGCGTGGAAGACGCTGACGTAGGCGATTTCCTGCCCCAGTTTTTCCTTATGGAAAAAATCCAGGGTGGACATGGCGTGAAATAGCCTTTCATGGCTTTCCGCCAGCAGGGTGACGTACAGCACCTTGCCGCCATTGGCCGCGTGCGAAAACGCGATCTGGTTGGAGAGGATGGTTTTCCCGGCCCCTGGGCGGCCCTGGATGATGTAGGAAGCGCCTTCGACGAACCCGCCATTCAATATTCGGTCCAGCCCATCGATACCACTCGCCATGCGTGCGAGATGTTGCACCACCAAATCCTCCGTTCTTGCCATCGCATCGCGATGATCGCGCGAAAGTGTCCCGCATGTTGGAATTCGACGTCAAGCAAAAACGTTAATACTCCTGGCGGGTGCCAGGGCCGGTGGTGGTCAGGGTTGGATGGTATGGAGCGTTAGCATCTAGCATAAGTCGTGCCCGGATGGGCATCGCATGGGTTTGGGCGGCCTCTTCGTGTGCCGCGGACGCCCGCCGGCAGGGAGCGCCGACAGCTTGGGGACAGGTACGTCTCTTGCATGAGCAAGGGTCCTTCGTTTCAGCCAAGGAGGCTGCCATGTATCGACTTCGTAAGATCGCGGCTTTGGCGCTGGCCGCATGCTTTCCCTTGATGGGCGGTTGCACACTGGGCGGCGCCGCGGCCGGCGGTGTGATCGGCCATGAAACCACGCACAGCACGGCCGGCACGGTGGGTGGCGCGGTGGTGGGCGGCGTGATCGGCCACGAGATCGGCAAGGACTAATGCCACCGGGCACATCCCGTAGCGGTACCTACGGTGTAGGTGCTGCCGCGGCGGGCGCGTCCTAAGATCGATGGGGAGCGCGGCCCGCTGCCGCATGCCATACGAATGGCGGATGAGAGCGGCTCCGGCGGGGCACTACGGATGTGGCAGAAAGCTCGGCACCTTTATGGCGGTGGCCAAGCTCGCGGACTGCAACCGGGTGGTCCAGCCGGCAGCGCCCGCCTCCGGCTGAATGGGCGGAGATACCGCCACCGGCGGTCTGCGGTCCCCCGCAATAGCGGCTACCAGGCTAGCCATTGGATACCAACCAGCGCACCCCGGCGCGGCGCGCGCGAACCGGCAGTTGGGAATTTCGCGGTCAATCATGCTTGCAATTGCAAGCTTTGCCGGTCTTGGCGAGCGTCCTTCCGCAGTGCGATATTACGGCACGCGTTACGCAAAGATGGGCCGGCGTATACGGGGTGAACGCCGGTCTTTCTGGCATGGGCCGCTACGACGCGACGCGAGCATTCGACGCGCCGCCCGCGCCATGCCGCTTGCCCCTGGAGTGTTCGGAGCGAGCCCATGATCCAGTACAAGGACTTCATCATTGAATGCGCCGTGGAAACACTGAAGAACGATCTTTACCAGGCTCGTATCTTCATTTCCATGCTCGAAGGCGGGGATCCGGTGAATGGCTTCGCCTTTCCGCCGTACCCCGGCACGTCCATCCACAACGAAAGCATGGCGCGCACCGGCGCGGAGCAATGGGCCCGCGAATGGATCGATGAAAACTTCTAGCGCGGGCGGGCCCTGCGTCCGGGCTACTTGCCCTGGCTGTTTTGATCCTGCTGCGTATCCTTGGGCTGCGGGATCGGCGAGCAGGTGAAGGTGATGTAGGTGATCGGGCGCGTGAAGCCGGTGGCGTGATTGGACGAAACGTCGGGATCGGTCATCTTCAGGTTCTGCGACGTGCAGTATTCCCGTGCGCGGTCCAGGGCCTGGCTCTTGAGTTGGACCCACGAGGTCGTCAGGCCGCCCGAACGGCTGGTCAATGTGTACCGGTTTGGTTCGCCGGTGGGAATGATCGGGCCCGTCGTGGTGGTGCATGCCGCCAATCCGGCCAGGGCGCTGACGACGAGCGCGGCCCCGACGCCGCGCCGCAGGGGCCGGCCCAGTGATCCCCGCAGGGCTAAACGAAAACGCATGTATCCTCCGAAGCGGCGTGTGGGCGCTATTTTATGCGTTCAGTACGGTCCCTGCTGCGCGGTCGCCGCCGCCGGCCGGTGGCGGCCGAATTGCGCGGCCAGGGATTCGGCGGCGCGCGCCAGCAGCGTGGCGTCCACGCCCACCGCGACGAAGGTCGCGCCCATTTCCAGATAGTGCTTGGCGCGGGCCGGGTCGGTATGCAGGATGCCCGCCGATTTGCCGGAGGCCACGATGCGGCGGATCGCGTCGTCGATGGCCGCGGTGACGTCGGGATGGCCGGGGTTGCCCAGGTGTCCCATGTTGGCCGACAGGTCGGCCGGCCCGATGAAGACGCCGTCCACGCCATCGACCGCCAGGATCTGGTCGAGCTCCTCCAGGCCGGCGGGGGTCTCGATCTGCAGCAGGACGCAGATTTCGTCGTTGGCGCGCGCCAGGTAGTCGGGAATACGGTTCCAGCGCGAGGATCGCGCCAGCGCGCTGCCCACGCCGCGAATGCCGGCCGGCGGATAGCGCACCGCGGCGATGGCGTCCCGGGCTTCCTGGGCGGACTGGATCATCGGAATCAGCAGGTTCTGCGCGCCGATATCCAGGATCTGCTTGATCCGCACGAAGTCGTTCCACGGCGGCCGGACGACAGGAGTGACCGGATAGGCGGCGACCGACTGCAACTGGGCCAGCATGCTTTGCAATTCGTTCGGCGCGTGTTCCCCATCGATCACCATGCAGTCGAAGCCGGCGCCGGCGCAGACTTCGGCGGTGTAGGGGTGCGCCAGCGCGGCCCACAACGCGATCTGGGGCTTGCCTTCGCGCAGCGCGCGTTTGAAGGAATTGCTCAGGATATCCATGCCTAGCCTTCTATGGAGGTGGAAAAGATCGACGATAATAGGCCATTCCGCCGTCGTGGCGGTACGGAGGCACGCGCATGGCGATGCATCAATTCAACAAGGGCGAGCTGGCCTATTGGCTGGGTGTCATCGCGGACGACAAGAACCAGGCCGCCGAGCCTGTCCCGCAGCGTTTCATCGACGCGCTGCTGCTGCTGCGTTGCATCGAAATGGATACGGCCGGCCAGCCGGTCGTGACCGACAAGGGCCGCCTGGCGCTGCACATGGAAACCGCCAACCCGTATCCCGGATCATGAGCCCTGGACGTGGCGGCGCGGCCGATGCCGCGCTGGCGGGCATCGTGGCGCAATTGCGCGCGCACTACGACGAGATCGTCCTGCCGCTGTGGCTGACGCGCGGTTTCAATGCCGCGCTGGAACTGCCCTATGAATCGCTGGCCAGCGCCGACGCGCGCCCCTTGCCGCCGCGGCGCTACCGCGCCATGGCCTGCGCGCGGCAACTGTTCGTGTTCTCCATCAGCGATGCGCCGGCGGCCGCGCAGCACGCGGTGCGCCTGTTCGAGTCGCTGCACCGGCGCTTCCGCCATCCGGCGGGCGGCTGGGTCTACAGCATAGACACGGACGGCGCGCCCCTGGAAACGCAGCACGACCTGTATACCTATGCCTTCGTCGTTTTCGCTTGCGCGACGTATTACCGCCGCCGGCGCGACGCGCGCGCGCTGCAGGCCATGCGCGAGACGCTCGCACTGATCGAATCACGCTTCGGCATGCGCGGCGGGCTGTACGCGGCGCAACTGGCCGACGATGGCCGGACGGCGATGCAGGGGCCGCTGCAGAATCCCATCATGCACCTGACCGAGGCCTACCTGGCGGCGCGTGCGGTCGACGACGCCGGCGGCTGCGAAGAGGCTTTGCGCCGCATCGCGAGCGGGGTGGCGGCGCAGTTCGTCGATACGGCCACGCAGTGCATTTGCGAACTGCCGGCTCGCGAACCGGGCAATCGTATCGAGCCCGGGCATCAGTTCGAGTGGTACGCCCTGATGCGTAGCGCGCCGGAGGTTTTCGAGGAAACCCAGCTTGCGGACGCGGTTCCGCGCGCGGTGGACTACGCGCAGCGGTACGGCGTGACGCCGGATGTCGAAGGGGTATGCGCCAGCCTGGACCTGCGCGGGACGGTCACCGACGCCACGCAGCGGATATGGGCGCAGACCGAATACGCGCGCTGCCTCGCGATGCGGGGCGACGAGGCCTCGCTGCGGGACCTGGCGCGGCAGCTGACGCGTTTTCGCGAGCGCTTCCTGCATGCGCGTGGCTGGTATGAATGCCTGGACGGCGATGGGCGAGTGGCCCGCGCCGACATGCCGTCGACTACGCCTTATCACCTGGCGGCGTGCTACGCCGCGCTCCCCGGCGCGGGGAATTGAGCCCGATGCCCAAGCGAATCTGAGCCTGCCCAGGCGCCGATCCGGCGTCGGCGCGGGGTGGGCGCGGAGGGCGATTGGCAGCCTGCTCTGCCGTAAGTCCGTCCCTAAATGTTTCAGTTTATTCTGTTTTCTTGCGAAATATTTGGATTTCTGCGATGCTGCGCGCCATCGCCGGCGGCTGGCCGGTTCCGTACAGGACGCAGCGATGACTCCCAGGTTGATCGACGGTTTTACGGTCTACGCGTACTCGATCCCGCCACAGGGGCGGGAGCCGGCGCGGGCCTTTATGGAAACGCGAAGGGAAGGCACGGAAAGCGAGCCGCTCACCTTCGAGATCTATCTGTCGCGCCGCTTCCGCAGTGGCGTCGAAGCCATGTCCGCCGCGCGCAATGCGTTGGCGACCGTCAGGGCCGTGGACGAAAACGGGGTGCCCGACCACCTGCCCGAATAAGCGAACTCCCTTCACCGCGAAAAAAAATCGGGATGAATGGAAGGATTCGTTTGCCGCGACCGTCTACGTGTGCATGGTCCGCGGACCCCACCCATTTGTTCAGAGGATGTCGCCGTGTTGATGAAATCGCTCCTGGCCGCCGCCGTGCTGGCCATCGCGCCCCTGGTGGCGTCGGCCCATGCCCACTTCGCATCGTCCGAACCCGCGAGGGATGCGGTCGTGAGTCGCTCGCCCACGCGCATCACATTGACCACCACGGAGGGACTGGAGGCCGCTTTTTCCTCGCTCACGCTCGTGGATTCCGCAGGCAAGGTGGTTCGCTCAGGACCGTCTTCGCTGGACCCGGGCGATGACAAAACCCTGGTTCTGCCGCTCTCGCAGGCGCTCCCCGCGGGCACATACACGGTCCAGTGGCAAGCCTTGTCCAAGGATGGCCATAAGACGCAGGGCGCCTGGTCCTTCACCTTGAAGGATTGAGCGGCGCGATCCCATGCTTGCCGCCTTCGCCTTGCTGCGGTTTGTGAACTACGCCAGTGCCGCTTTCCTGTTCGGTGCAAGTGTGATGCTGGCGGTGGTCAAACCAGGGAAGTTGGCCGCGCTGGCGGGTGCCGACATGAAAGTCTATCTACGCGGCGCCGCATTCGCGGGGGCATTGGCAGCGGCCGGGATGTTGCCTGTGCAGGCCGCGACCATCATCGGAAACTGGAACGCGAGCGTCGATCCGGATGTTCTGCTTACGGTGGCTTTGCATACACGCTATGGCCTGATGTGGTGCTTGCGTGTGGCGGCGCAAGCCATCGTTCTTGCCATGCTGTTCAGCCGCTTCGGCAAGGGCCGGGCTCTTGCCACCGTCACCGGGCTGGCATTGCTGCCTTTTGCCCTGAGCGGCCATGCGGCGATGGAAGAGGGCTGGCCAGGCGGCGCTCATGCGGTGGTGGACATGATTCACTGTCTATCAGCGGGCTTCTGGCTGGGCGCACTGCCCGTGTTCCTGTATTTCTTGAAGCAGTCCCGGCAACCGGCCTTGCGTCCCGATGCGCTAGGCGGGTTGATGATGTTCTCGACGCTGGGGCACATCGCGGTGGCGGTGGTCCTCGCCAGCGGCGCGCTGAACACCTGGCTGATCCTGCGGACGGTCGGGCTCGACCTTGCGGCCCTTTATCAGCGACTGCTGCTGCTGAAAGCGCTGCTTGTGCTATCGATGGTGATCGTGGCCGTGGTGAATCGTTATTGGTGGGTACCGAAGATCCGCGCCAGACGTGCGGACGCCATGAACAGAATTCGTCGCAATACGCTTCTGGAGGTGGCCGCTGGCGGCGCGGTGCTGATGCTGGTGGCGTTCCTGGGATTGTTATCGCCGCAGTGACCGTGTTTTCGCATCGAGCCGGCCTCGCAGCAGCTGCCACCCCGCCCCGGCCCGAAAAAGCGCTCATTATCTGAACTAATGCGTCCATGAGATATCGTCGCTGTGAAAGCAGGCGACGCGTCGCTACCATTTCCGTATAGCTAAACAACAAGCGGTTCACCGCTTGGGACCCCCGCGCCGGGAATCATGAAAATTCCCACTGCGTGCATGCAGCGCATGCACCACCCGGCCGGGGCCAGCGTCCGGTTTTTAACGACGATGGTAGGAGACACCATGCTATTTCTGGTCATCAGCACCCCACGCCCGGAGCGTCCCACGACGCTGATCGATTCGCGCAGCCGCTATTGGGACTGGATGCGCCCCTTGTTGAACGCCGGCCTGGCGCGATCCGTCCATGCGCGTGTGGGTCGCGGCGCCGTCGCCCTGTTCGACGTCGATTCGAACACCACGCTGCATCGCCTGATGAATGAATGGGCCGATATCATTCCCGCCCACTTCGAGGTCTTTCCCTTGCTGGACGAAGAGTCGGCCAAGGCCTACCTGGCCACGCAGACGCCCAGTGCCGGGGATGCGCGATGAAACCGGGTCGGCGGCGATGTATCAAGGCGCTGCGCGGGCTCGGCCTAGCCCTGGCCATGACGGCGACCGCGCTGGCGGCGAGCGGCGCGCATGCAGCAAGCTTTCCCGACAAGTCCGTGCGGATGATCGTGGCCTTCCCGGCCGGTGGGGGCACCGACATCGTGGCCCGCATCATCGCCGAACGCCTGACCCGGCTCTGGGGGCAGCAGGTGATCGTCGACAACCGCGGCGGGGCCGGCGGCGTGATCGGCACGGAGATCGCCGCGCGGGCCGCGCCCGACGGCTATACGATCTTCATGGCGACCCTGGGCAATATGTCCATCAATCCGCACCTGTACAAGATGAACGTCGATCCCATCAAGGATCTGACGCCCATCTCGAACGTGGTGGACGTCAATTTCGTCCTGGTCGCCAATGCGGCTTTCCCGGCGAAGTCGGTCAAGGACCTGATCGAGATGGCCAGGAGCCAACCGGGCAAGATCAACTTCTCGTCGTCCGGCGTGGGCGGCGCCCCGCATCTGGCGGGCGAACTCTTCAACCAGATGGCGGGCGTCAAGTTGACGCACATCCCCTACAAGGGAAGCGCGCCGAGTTTCACCGACCTGATCGGCGGACAGATCCCAGTGACCTTCGACAGCCTGGTCCAGTCCTTGCCGTACATCCAGTCCGGCAAGCTGCGCGCGCTGGGTGTGCTGGGGGCGCATCGGTCCAGTCTCCTGCCGGACGTTCCGACGCTGGCGGAAGCCGGGCTTCCCGGCTACGAGTTCACCAATTGGTTCGGCCTGGTGGCGCCGAGCGGCGTGCCGGCTGATCGTATCCGCAAGTTGAACGCGGACGTCCAGAAGGTGCTGGCGGAACCCGCCGTCAGGCAGGAGCTGGAAAAAATGGGCGCCGATCCCGCCGGCGACACGCCCGAGGCCTTCGGCAAGCAGATACGCGATGACAGCGCCAAGTGGGCGCGCATCATCCAGGAGCAGGGTATCCGGGCGCAATAGCCGTTCTTCAACCGGCCGCGAGCGGCGTCGGCGACATGGCTGGCGGCGTTCGCGGGCCATCGCACGGCCGCGCCCCCGGCGCGGCGGAACAGGAGCATCCAGGTGAATATGCGATACAGCACGGATTTTCCGAGCCTGAGAGGTGTCGTGGACGATGCGGAGTGGAAGAGCCGCACGGATCTGGCGGCGTGCTATCGGCTGATGGACCTCTACGGCATGACCGACATGATCTACAACCACATCACCGCGCAGATACCGGGCAAGGAAGGACGCCTGCTGATCAATCTGTACGGGCTGCTGTACAAGGAGATCACGGCGTCCAATCTGGTCGAGATCGACTACGACGGCAATGTGTGCCGCAAGCCGGACACCGACTACGGCATCAACAAGTCGGGCTATGTCATCCATGGCTGCATCCACCGCGCGCGCCCCGACGTCCATTGCGTCATTCATACGCATACGCGCGCGGGCATGGCGGTGGCGGCCATGCGCGACGGCCTGCTGCCGATCACCCAGACGGCGTCCCGCTTCCATGGCCATATTGCATACCACGAGTTCGAAGGGCCCGCGGTGGACCTGGCCGAGCAGGAGCGGCTGGTCGCCGACCTGGGATCGCATAATGCCATGATCCTGCGCAATCACGGCCTGCTGGTGTGCGGCGCGTCCGTGCCCCAGGCCTTCAACCTGATGTACCAGCTGGAGATGGCCTGCCGTACACAGGTCGACGCCATGTCCGCCGGCATGGAGCAAGTGCGCGTGCCCAGCGAGGAAGTGCTGCAGCGTTCCGCGCATCTGTACCAGCCCGGGACACGCCGGCCTTATGGCGAACTCGAATGGCACGCCATGCTGCGCCTGCTGGCCGCGGAGCCCGGCGGCTATCCATCCTACGAAAGCTGACCCGCCTGTCCAGACTCGTTCAAACGGAGATTGCCCATGACCGTCCATGCCCGGCCGCCGGCTGACGCCTGCGATTGCCACGTGCACGTGTTCGGGCCGGTATCGGCCTATCCCTTCGATGCAGCGCGCACCTACACTCCCGGCGACGCGCCGCTGGAGGCGCTCGTCGCCATGCATCGCAGCCTGGGCGTGGACCGCACCGTCATCGTCCAGCCCAGTCCCTATGGCACCGACAACCGCTGCCTGCTGGATGCGCTCGCCCGATTGGACGGAAGAGGCCGGGGCGTGGCCGTGATCGACGATGCCACGCCGGACGAAGCCCTGGTCGACATGCATCGCGCCGGCGTGCGTGGCGTGCGGGTCAACCTCGAAACCGCCGGGCAGCACGATCCCGGCGTGGCGCGCCGCAAGCTGCTGCAGGCCGCGCGGCAGGTCGCGCCATTGGGCTGGCACGTCCAGACCTACACCAACCTGCCGACCTTGAGCGCGCTCGCGCCGGGGCTGGACGAGCTCCCCACCATCCTGGTCGTCGATCACTTTGGACGCGCCCAGGCCGCGGAAGGCGTGGCGCAGCCGGGCCTGGACGCCTTGCTGTCGGCGCTGTCCGGCGGACGCGTCTACGTCAAGCTTTCCGCGCCGTACCGGATTTCGCGGATGGACGGCTATGCCGATGCGGCGCCGATCGCGCGGGCGTTGATCGATGCCAATCCCGACCGGGTGCTGTGGGGCAGCGATTGGCCGCATCCCGGTTCCGCCGCGGGCGCACCGCTGCCTGTCGACGCCATCACGCCGTTTCGCGCGGAAGACAATGCAAGCGCGCTGGCGCGCTGCATGGAATGGGCCGGCAGCGCGGATCGCGTGCGCAAACTGCTGGTGGACAACCCGGCACGGCTCTACGATTTCTGATCCCCCGGGACCATTCATGAACCACGACACTGAGCGGCGCGCGGAACACTATGTCGTGGCGTTCCTGGACGTCATGGCGCCGCCGGTCCGGACCGCAATTGCGGCTGCGGCGCCGGCGGGCTTCCAGGTGCGCTTCGCCGATAGCGGCGAACCCGAGGCACAGGCGGCGCTTGCGCGGGAAGCGGACTTCATCCTCGCCGGCTGGCAGCCGGTCACGGCGGCGATGATCGCCGCCGCGCCTGGCTTGCGTATGGTCCACAAGTGGGGAATAGGCTACGACAAGATCGACGTGGAGGCGGCGCGCCGCCACGGTGTCGCGGTCGCCATCACCAGCGGCGCCAACGCCGGCCCCGTCGCCGAACATGCCATTGCATTGATGCTCGCGGTTTACCGACGGCTGCCGTACGTCGACCGATCGACGCGCGCGGGCGTATGGTTGAAATCCGACATGCGTTCCGTGTGCTATCAGCTCGCCGGCAAGACCGTCGGGCTGCTCGGCTTCGGCAATATCGCGCGCATGCTGGCGCACCGGCTGCGCGGCTTCGACGTGGACATCCGCTACAGCAGCCGGCGCCCCGCGGATGCGGAGACGGAGCGGCGGCTGAACGTGCGCCAGGTCGACATGGATGAACTGCTGGCATGCAGCGATATCCTGAGCGTGCATCTTCCCTTGACGGACCAGACGCGCGGCATCATCGGCGAGGCGGCGATCCTGCGCATGAAGGACGGCGCGGTGATCGTGAATACGGCGCGTGGCGGTATCGTCGACGAGGCCGCGCTCTACCGCGCGCTCGCGGACGGCAAGCTGGGCGGGGCGGGGCTCGATGTGTTCGACCAGGAGCCGGCATCGGCGAGCAATCCGCTCTTCACGCTGGATAACGTGGTCGTGACGCCGCATGGCGCCGGCGCCGTGATGGACAACGTGGGCTATGTCGCGTCGCGGGCCTTCGGCAATATGCAGCGCGTGTTGCAAGGGCAGCCCATCGATCCCGCGGATCTGGTGGTGGCGCCGCCGGGTTGACGTTCAGGGTGAGGCGCAGGGTGACGCTCAGGGCTGCTCGGTTTCGGCCAGCCGTGCCAGCAGCCATTGGCGGAAACAGGCGATCTTGGGTTCGTCGGCGTGCTGTTCGGGGCAGACCAGGTGGTAGCCGCGCGGACGGCGCAGGACCAGCGGGTGGGGCGCCACGAGCCGTCCTTCGGCCAGGTCCTTCTCCACGTAGCGCAATTGGCCCAGGGCGACGCCCAGGCCTTCGGTGGCGCACTGGTAGATGATGCTCAGGTCTTCGTAGTACATATCGCCAACGGCTACGCCACGGCACGCGCCGGCCAGCCGTATCCAGTCCGGCCAATGCTGCGGCCGGCGATTCGAATGCAGCAGCGGCAACTGGAGCAAGTCGTCGGCGCTGCAGGGGGAGGGCAGGCGCGCGGCCATTTCGGGCGCCATGACAGGCGTCAAGGCGTCGCTGAAGAGCAGGTCGTTGCGCAGCCCGGGCCACGGCCCGTCGCCGTAGACGATGCCCGTGTCGGCGTTTTCGCGGGTGAAGTCGACGCCTTCCACGCTGGTGGAGAGTTTCACGTTGATGCCCGGATGGGCGGCCTGGAACGCCGGGACCAGGGGGATCAGCCAGCGCACGAACAAGGTCGTGTGCCCGCGCACCGTCAGTACCTGCTGCGCCCCGGTGGACACGAGCTCCCTCGTGGCGCGCGTGATCTGGCCGAACGCGCCGGTGAGTGCCGCCGCGTAGTTTTCACCGCCGCGGGTCAGGCGCAGCCGTCTCCCGTTGCGCTCCAGCAGCGCGAAGCCCAGCCACGACTCCAGGGCCTTGATCTGGTGGCTGACGGCGCCCTGCGTGATGTGCAGTTCCTGGGCGGCGGCGGTGAAGCTGGCATGGCGGGCCACGCTTTCGAAGACGCGCAGCGGATTGAGCGGTGGAAGTTGCGGGTTCATCGGCGGACGGACGCGTGGACTCGGAATGCATATATTAGTTTTATCGATGTCGCGGCGAAAAATTCTCGATGGTGCCCCCGGCGGACGCATGCCTAACATTGGCTTGCTGCGATGGCACCGGTCCAATGAAGACGCGGGCGCCGCGGCGGGAGCTTTGCCCTATACATATAAAGGAGACAGCGATGCGCGCCAGCGACGGGAACGAGCTACACCTTCATACGAAAACCATACCCAAGGCCACCGCCAGATCGCTGGCGCACGCGGCCATGCTCGCGGCGGGCCTGGCCTGTATCGCGCAGGCCGCGCGGGCCGACGACCGCTTTCCCGGCAAGCCCATACGCATCGTCGTGCCTGTTTCACCGGGCGGCACGGTGGATCTGGTCGCCCGGCTGGTCGCCAAGGGTATGTCGGAAGACTTGGGACAATCCGTGTTGGTGGAGAACAAGCCCGGCGCCAGCAGCTTGGTGGGCACCCGGGAAGTGGCCCGCGCGGCGCCGGACGGCTATACGCTGCTGGCGGTGGCCAACACCTTCGTCTCGGCACCCGCGTTCGTGGCGGAAGCCGGCTACGACCCGATCAAGGATTTTGCGCCCGTTACGCAGACGGTGCGGATTCCCATGGTGCTGGTCGCGAACCCTTCCGTGCCGGAATCCAGCGTGAAGGCGCTGATCGAGCGGGCGCGCGCCCACCCGGGTCAGATTTCATATGCTTCGTCGGGGATAGGCTCGACGGGGTATATCGCGGCGGAACTGTTCAGCAAGCAGGCCGGCGTCAAGATGCTGCCGGTGTCCTACAAGGGAAACGCGCAAGCGATCACCGATCTGGTCGGCGGCCAGGTCATGGTGATGTTCGATCAAGTCAGCACGTCGGGTCCTTATGTGCAGGCGGGGAAGCTGAAGGCCTTGGGCGTCACCACGAGCACACGGTCCAAGCTGCTGCCGGACGTGCCCACCATCGCCGAGGCTGGGCTGCCCGGCTATGAGGAGGACACCTTCAATGCCATCCTGGCCCCGGCCGGCACGCCGGCCCCCATCGTGCTGAAACTGCGCGACGCGGTGGCGAAGGCGCTGCAGCGTCCCGACGTGACGGCGCAGCTCGCCCGTCAAGGCGTGGAGGTCAAGCTAGACTCGACGCCGGATGGCTTGGGCGCGACGCTGCGTAAGGCGATCGTGAAGTATCGCGACATCGCCCGGGACGTGGCCCCATCCCGGCCTTGATCGGATGGGACGGCCAGCCTCGTTTGCCTGGCCGATGCGCGTGGTTAAACTGCGCCGATGACTCTGCTATCGATCGATCGCCGCCTGGCCGGCGCCCTGGAGAACCGGTTTGTCGGCATTCTGCTGGCGGCGGGCCGGGGCGAACGTTTTCGCGCGTCCTCAGGCCGCGCGCAGGCCGAAAAGCTGCTCGCGGTCTTGCCTGACGGACGTCCGGTGGCCGCGGCTGCCGCCGATGTCCTGCTGCGGACCGTGCCGCTGGTGCTCGCGGTGACGCGTCCGGATACGCCGGCCTTGCAACAGGTGCTGGCCGCGCGTGGCTGCCTGGTCGTGGAAACCGCCGACGCGGCGCGGGGGATGGGCGCCAGCCTGGCCTATGCGTCGCGCGCGCTGATGGCGGTCATCGCCGCCGCCATGCACGGCCATGCCGAAGTCCGCGCGCCGCTCGGCTGCCTGGTGGCGCTGGGCGATATGCCCTGGGTGAGCGACGCGACCGTGCTGGCGGTGCAGGATGCGGCGCGCGGCCATCCGATCGCCGCGCCGGCCTGCGAGGGCCGCCGGGGCCACCCCGTGGCCTTCGCCTGGACGCTCATGCCGGAACTGGCCGCGCTGGATGGCGATGAGGGTGCGCGGGCGCTGCTCAAACGCCACGGGGTGCACGAGGTGCCGTGCGCGGATCCGGGGGTGCTGCGCGACGTCGATACGGTGAGCGATCTGCCGTGATGCCGGGGCGGATACGGTGAACGGCTTGCCGTGACGCTGTGACGCCGTGACTACGTGAATCGTAGGGCCGGCAAGGCCTGTTCAAGCCGCCGGTTCGGCGTCCGCCGTATCGGCATCCAGGTTCGCTTCGGCGTCCGGACCGCTGCGCTGCTGGCGATGCCACATGCTCGCATACACGCCGTCGCGCGCCAGCAGGTCGGCATGGTTGCCGCGTTCCACCACCTGGCCGTCGCCCAGGACGATGATTTCATCGGCGTCGACGATGGTGGACAGCCGGTGGGCGATGATCAGCGTGGTGCGGCCGATGCTGACTTCCCGCAGGTTGGCCTGGATTTCCCGTTCGGTGTGTGTGTCCAGGGCGCTGGTCGCTTCGTCGAAGACGAAGAGCGCCGGCCGCTTCAACAGGGTACGGGCGATGGCCACCCGCTGCTTTTCGCCGCCCGACAACTTCAGGCCGCGTTCGCCGACCACGGTGTCGTAGCCGTCCGGCATGTTCATGACCAGCGTATGCACGTGCGCCATGCGTGCCGCGGCTTCGACCTCGGCATCGGTGGCGCCGGGGCGGCCGTAGGCGATGTTGTAGCGGATGGTGTCGTTGAACAGCACCGTGTCCTGCGGCACGATGCCGATGGCCGCGCGCACGCTGGCCTGCGTGACCTGGCGTATGTCCTGCCCGTCGATCAGGATGGCGCCGCCGCCCACGTCATAGAAGCGGAACAGCAGGCGCGCCAGCGTCGATTTGCCGGCGCCGGACGGGCCCACCACGGCCAGCGTCCTGCCCGCCGGAATGGTGAAATCCACCCCTTTCAGTATCGCGCGCCGTTCGTCGTAGCCGAACGTGACGTCGCGGAACTCCACGCGTCCGCCATCGATCCGCAGGGCGGGCGCGCCCGGCGGATCCTGGATTTCGCGATCTTCGCCCATCAGTTCGAACATGCGCTCCATATCGATCAGGGATTGCTTGATCTCGCGATAGATGAAGCCGAAGAAGCTGAGCGGATCGTAGAGCTGCAGCAGATAGGTGTTGACCAGCACGAAGTCGCCCAGCGTGTACTGGCCACGCGTGATGCCGCGAGCCGCCATCCACATGACCAGCGTCAGGCCCACCGAGATGATGACGGCCTGGCCGATGTTCAGCAGCGACAGGCTGACCTGGCTGCTGACCGCGGCCCGCTGGTACTGCTTGAGCGACACGTCGTAGCGGCGCGCTTCATGTTCTTCGTTGCCGAAATACTTGACGGTCTCGTAGTTCAGCAGGCTTTCGACCGCCTTTGTGTTCGCCTCCGAGTCGGTCTCGTTCATGCGGCGGCGGAACTTGGTGCGCCATTCCGTGATGACCAGCGTATAGGCCAGGTACAGGATGACCGTAACGGCGGTGGTCAACGCCAGCCAGATATCGAACATGCGCCATAGCAGGATGCAGACCAGCGCGATTTCGAACAAGGTGGGCAGGACGCTGAACAGCAGATACTGCAGCAAGGTCTGGATGCCGCGCGTGCCGCGTTCGATGGCGCGCGTCAGCCCGCCGGTGTGCCGGCCCAGGTGGAAGCGCAGGGCCAGCGCGTGCACGTGGCGGAATACCTGCAGCCCGACTTCCCGCACGGCGTGCTGGCCGACGCGTGCGAAGACGGCGTCGCGCAGTTCGGAAAACAGCAGGGACATGATGCGCGCGCCGCCGTAAGCCAGGATCAGCCCCAGGGGCAGCGCCGCGGGACCGGCGCCGGCGCCCTGGTTCAGCGCATCGACCGCCGACTTGTACAGAATGGGAATGTAGACCGTGGCGGCCTTCGCCAGGAACAGGAAGACGACGGCGGCGATGACGCGCAGCTTCAGGTCGTTGCGGCCGGCGGGCCACAGATAGGGGCCCAGCGCGCGCAGCGTGGCGATGCTGCCGCGCGGCATCGCTGGGGATGGCGTGGATGAGGAAGCGGAAGGGGAAGCCATGATGTTGCCGGAAAGGCGGCGATGGGAAGCCGCCATTATCGTTCATGGCCTGACCTGGGCCCGCCTTGTGGCGCGCTCCACGGCGTGGCTGTCGTCCACGGCTGGACCAGCGGCGCGATGCGGCGCCGTTGGATCCCGGTTATCGTAGCGTCGTCGACCGTTACGATACCCAGGCCATGACGCGCACCTTGCAGACTTCTCATCCGGACAGCCAGATCGAACAGGACCGCGCAGGGCAGGCGCTGCGCGCCATCGCGGAACAGGACGGCGAACTTCGGGCCTTCGTGTGGCGGGCCGACGCCGTCGACGCGGCGCCTGCCGCGGGCGGCCCGCTGGCGGGCATGCCGTTCGCCGTCAAGGACATCATCGACGTCGCCGGCATGCCGACCTGCTACGGCGCGCGCGAGATGGTCGCGGACCTGAAGCAGTTCGACGCTGCCTGCGTCGCGCTGTTGCGCGAGGCGGGCGCCGTGCCCGTGGGCAAGACCGTCACCGCGGAGTTCGCGCATGTGGTGCCCGGGGCGACGCGCAACCCGCACCTGCCCACCCACACGCCGGGCGGTTCTTCCAGCGGTTCGGCCGCGGCGGTGGCCGCCGGCATGGTGGATATGGCGCTGGGCACGCAAACGGGCGGTTCCGTCATCCGCCCCGCCGCGTTCTGCGGCGTGGTCGGGTACAAGCCCTCATTCGGCCGCGTGCATCGGGGCGGCATGCAGGTGCTGTGCGACACCCTCGACACCCTGGGCTGGTTCACGCGCACGGTCGACGAGACGCTTGCCGTCGCCGCCGTGCTGATGTCGCTGGACCTGGCGCCGGGTGCGCGCCCGGCCCCGGCGGGCCGCACGCCCAGGGTGGCGGTGCTTTCATGCAGCCGCCTGGGCACCCTCAGCGCGGCCGCGCAAGACGCCTTGGAACGATGCGTCGATCGCCTGCGGGCGCAAGGCGCGTCGATCGTGCGTCCGGACCTGGACGACGACGTCGATGCGCTGGTGGCCGCGCATGCGACGGTGATGCGCTACGAGTTCGCCCGCGGCCTGCTGCCCATCGTGCGCACGCGTCCGCAAAGCGTGCATGCGACCACGCGCGAAACCGTGCGCAAGGGCCTGGCGATCGGCCACGGCGATTATCTTGAACAGCAGCATCTGCGCGCCCAGGTGGCGGCGCGTTGGGCGGCCCGGCTGGCCGACGTGGATTTCATCGTGACACCCAGCGCGCCGGGCGAGGCGCCGGCCGGCCTGGACAATACGGGGTCGTCCCTCTACAACCGCATCTGGTCGCTGCTGGGCTGGCCCTGCATCCACTTGCCGACCGCCCAGGGCCAGCTGGGCCTGCCGGTGGGCGTGCAATGGGTCGGGCTCCCCGATACCGACGCGGCCCTGCTGCAATGGGCCGCGGCGCTGCACGCGAGCATCGATACCCGCGCCGCGCGGTGATCGTCCGCCGGCCGTGGCCGGGTCAGCCCTGCGGGTCCGTCCGCGCTTCCTGCGCGAGGAAAGCGCGTAGCGCGTCGACGTCCGTGCGTCCATCGGCGTCGTCGCGCGCCAGCCTTTCATACAGGCGCGCGGCGCTTTCGAAGAACTGCTGCCCGCTTTCATCCGGCGCCAGGAAGGCGGCGATTTCTTCCATCTCCGCGACCCAGCGATAGGCCTTGCCGAACATGTCCGGCACGCTGCGCGAGAAATGCTTGAGCAGGTGGGGCTGGCTTTCGGCCAGTTCCTCATAGAGCGCCCGCGCGGTGCCGTTGCGCGAGGCGCCCAGCATCATGATCGACCCCAATGCCACCAGGCCCTTGGTGATGCCCGCATAGGACATCTTGAGCGCCGACGCCTCGCTGATCTGTTCCGACAGCACGCGCACGCGCAGGCCACCTTCGCGCAGCGCCGTGACGGCGCCGGCCGCGGGGCCTGAACAGTACAGGGCCGGCCCGGGCGTCGCCGGCCGCGGCGGGCCGCCTATGATGCCGCCATCGACGAAGGCCGCGCCGCTGTCCTGGATGATGGCGGCGACCTGTTCGGCCGTGCGCGGATTGACGGCATTGCAATCGACATAGACCGGCGCGCGGCCGTGCTCCTTGAACAGCGGCGCGAACCGCCGCGCCAGACCGATGGCTTCGGCCGGGGGGACGATGGACAGGAAAAGGTCGGCATGCGCCAATTCGATATCGGTACGATGGTGCATGCCGCACTGGCGCGCCCGTTTGGCGCTGGCCTCGCTGCGGCCGGTGATCGAAGTAAGCACCTGGAACCCGTGTTCGTCCAGCCGCTTGCCGATGGCGCTGCCCATGGCGCCCGGCGCGACGATGGCGACGCGTGGCTTCATATCGGTCTCCTTGGTTCGAGTCAGGCGGGTGGTCGCATCACTGTACACCCAGGCGCCGGGTTGGCGGACAGCCGCGGGCGGGCGTCACGACGCCGCGCCGCGATCGCGCCGGGCCGTTTAAGATCAATGCAGTGGCACGCGCGGCGGACGCCGCCGGCGTGTATTTCGCGGTACGGAAATAGTCATGCTTATCGATGTCGAACGGTTTGCACGCAATACGCTGGGCCGGGACTGGGCCGTGGGGGATATCCACGGCCATTTTTCGCGCCTGCGCGCCGCGCTGGACGTCGTGCGCTTCGATCCCGAGCGCGACCGCCTGTTCTCCGTGGGCGACCTGACCGACCGCGGGCCGGAATGCCACGAGGCCCCGCGTTGGCTGGCGCAGCCATGGTTTCACGCGGTGCAGGGCAATCATGAGGACTATGCCGTGCGCTACGTGCGCACGGGAATGGTCGATACGGAGAACTGGCGCGTCAACGGCGGCGGCTGGTTCCTGGCGCTGTCGCCGGAAGACCAGCGCACGCACGCGGAAACCTACGCCAGGATGCCCCTGGTGATCGAGGTGGAAACCGCGGATGGCCTGGTCGGCCTGGTGCACGCGGATTGTCCGGTGCGGGATTGGAACAAGCTGGCGCGCTACCTGCGCGATCGCTACAAGCGCGCGCGCGGCATATGCCAGTGGTCGCGCGAAAGGCTGGCGCGGGGCGACGCGTCAGGCGTGCGCGGCATACGCGCGGTGGTGGTCGGGCATACGCCGCTGGCCACGCCGACGGTACTGGGCAATGTCTACCACATCGATACGGCGGGCTGGATGCCGGACGGCTATTTCACGCTGCTCGACCTGGCCACCCTGCGCACCACGCCGCGCGAGCTGGTCCAGGAAGCGGTATTCGGCTAGCGGGATGCTGGGGCGTACGGCAGGCCACGCCCGCGCGCCCCGGAGCGCGCCAGCGTGCCAGCGTGCCAGCGTGCAATGGGCTCAGGGCCGCACCGCCATCGCGGTTGCCGGCTGCAGCGCCGCGCCGCCTGAAAAGGCGCTGCGAGGCGTGGCGGCGTTGGTGGCATCGACGCGCGGCACCGGGATGGGCGGGATGGCCGTCGGCGTGGCCTGCGAGCCCTGCGAGCCGGAGGCGGCGCCCACCGCCGGCGACGGGCGCGGCGGCCTGCCGTCATCCGCCTGCGGGACGGGAATGGGCGGGAACGCCGAGCCACCCGTCGCACCGCCCGGGGGCGGGTTGCCCGCGGGCGGCGTGGCCGGCTGCCCGTTGTTCATCATCGGCACGCCGCCCGTGCCGCCCCGGTTCAGGAAGTCACCCAGGGGATCCTCCGTGGGCAGGTCCAGGGACGCCACGGCCTGTCCGGGCGGGAACTCCGACAGATAGTATTCGCCGTTGGCCGTCAGGATGTTGTCCGGCAGCGGCCGCTTGGGCGCCACCGGGACGCCCTTGAGCGCCGTCTGCATGTATTGCAGCCACGCCGACAGGGTCAGCCCGGCGCCGAACTCGTTGGAACCCAGTGACTTGGGTTGGTCGAAGCCCATCCACACTGTCGTGGTCAGCGCGGGCGTGTAGCCGGAAAACCAGACGTCGACCGAATCGTTGGTGGTGCCGGTCTTGCCGGCCACATCGTCGCGCTTGAGCACCTGGCGCGCACGCGCCGCCGTGCCGTAGGTGGCCACGCCGCGCAGCATGTCGTCCATGATCCACGCCACGCGCGGATCGACCACGCGGTTGGCGTCGTCGCCGGCATGCTGCGGCTGCGATTGCATCAACACCTTGCCGCTGCTGTCCGTGACCTTGTCGATCAGGAACGGCGTCACGCGATAGCCGCCGTTGGCCCAGACGGAGTAGGCGTTGGCGACCTGCAGCGGCGTCGCCGAACCCGCGCCCAGCGCGATGGGCAGCACCGCGGGCCAGCGGTTCTTCTCGAAACCGAAACGGGTCAGGAACTCCTGCCCGTACGCGGGCGTGATCGCCTGCAGGATACGGATGGAGACCATGTTCTTGGACTTGTACAGCGCCTGCCGCAGCGTCAGCATGGGCTCATAGGCGTTGCCGTCGTTCTTCGGATTCCAGGCCTTGGAACCGGTCTGTTCCGCGGTCAGCGAAAACGGCATGTCGGATATCTGCGTGGCCGGCGTCAGTCCGCGTTCCAGCGCCGCGGAATAGATGAAGGGCTTGATATTGGACCCGGGCTGGCGCCACGCCTGGACCGCGCGGTTGAAGTTGCCGCGATAGAAATCGAAGCCGCCGATCATGGCGCGGATGGCGCCGTCGTCCGGCACTTCCGACACCAGGGCGCCCTGCAGCGTGGGCATGTTCAGGACTTCCCAGCCGTCGCCGTTCTTGTGCACGTACACCACCGATCCGCGGCGCAGGCGTTCGTCGTCCTTGGCCTTGGGATTCAAGGCGCGCGCGACGACGGACAAGGCTTTCTTGTCGTCGATGGTGATGATCTCGTGCGACCCGCGCGCCACCGTGATGGACGTGGGGCTGGCGGCCAGCACGACGCCCATGTACATGTCGCCGCTGTCGGGATATTTGTCCTGCAGGCCATCGATCAGGTCGTCCAGCGCCTGCGGGTCTTTTTCGATGTCGTCGGGCAGGTCGATCTGGTCTTCCGGACCCGGATAGCGCGCGCGGCGCGTGTAGTCCAGGATGCTGGCGCGCACCGCCTGGTAGGCGGCTTCCTGGTCCTTGGCGTTGATCGTGGTGTAGACGTTCAGGCCGCGCGAATAGGTTTCGTCGCCGAACATGCCGTACATCAGCTGCCGCGCCAGTTCGGCGGGATACTCGCCATGCACGCGGAAGGCGTTGGCGCCCGTATCCGTCGTGCCGCGTATCGTCAGCGGCTGGGCCATGGCGGCCTGGTACTGTTCTTCGGTCAGGTAGCCCAGCGCGCGCATGCGGCCCAGCACGTAGTGCTGGCGGATCTGCGCGCGCTGCAGGTTGGTGATCGGGTTGTAGCGCGACGGCGCCTTGGGGATCCCGGCCAGGACGGCGGCTTCCGCCGGCGTCACGTCGGCCAGCGGCTTGCCGAAATATGTACGCGCGGCCGCCGCGAAACCATACGCGCGATGCCCCAGGTAGATCTGGTTCATGTACAGCTCCAGGATCTGGTCCTTGGTCAACGCGGACTCGATCTTGAAGGTGAGCAGCAGTTCGTACAGCTTGCGCGTATAGGTCTTTTCGGAAGACAGGTAGAAGTTGCGCGCCACCTGCATGGTGATGGTGCTGGCGCCTTGCACCTTGGACATGCTGAGCGCGTTGGTGGCCATCGCGCGGAACACGCCGGTCCAGTCCACGCCGCCATGCTGGTAGAAGCGGTCGTCTTCGGCGGACAGCACGGCGTGCTTCATCACGTCGGGGATCTCATCGAAGCGCAGCACGTTGCGGTGCTCTTCGCCGAACTCGCCGATCAGGACGTTGTCGGCGGTGTAGACCCGCAGCGGGATGCGCGGCCGGTAGTCCGTCATCGCGTGCAGGTCGGGCAGGCTGGGCCAGGCCAGCGCCACCGCGAGGCACAGCGCGATCAGGCCGCACGCGCCCAGGCCGGCAACGACGATGCCCGCCTTGATGGCGAGGCGTGACAGGCTGAAGCCCGTCTTGGTCTGTGGTTGGGCTTGCTTGGATTGCGGGTGGTTGGTCATTCGCTGGCGAAACTGGGGCAGAGCTGCATAGACCCGGCCCGATCGGTGAAGGTTTCAACAACGTGCATTATCGCAGGCCGGGCCAGCGCGAGCGCGTATGGGGACGGAGCGGGGCGGTGTCGCGTGCGATGCCGCCAAACATCGGGCAGAAGCTGACTTCAACCTGAAACTGGCTGGTTCAGATAGGTGTTGGGCGTGGTGCCCATCGCCCGCCGAAACATGGCGGCGAAGGCGCTGGGACTGCGGTAGCCCAACTCGGCGGCGATCCGCGCCACCGGCTGCCCCAAAGACAGGCGCCCGACCGCGTCCGCCAGCCGCACCTGCTGCACCCATTGCCGGTAGTTCAGGCCGAGTTCGGCCTGGAACAGGCGGATCAGCGTGCGGCCGCTGGCGCCGACCTCCTGGCCCCAGTCCTCGATGGTGCGATCCAGCCCCGGTTGGGCCAGGATCGCGCGGCATACCGCCTGCAGGCGCCGGTCTGTGGGCCAGGGAATATGGATGGGGAGCACCTTGGCTTCGGCCAGTTCGGCCAGGGTCAGGGCCGCGATCTGTCCGGCACGGCCGGCCATCGGATATTCGATGGGCAGGCACATCAGCGCCAGGATCAGCTCGCGCAGCAGGCCGTTGACTTCGATCACGCAGCATTCCGGCCACAGGTTGCGGGCGGCCTCCGGGGAGACGTAGAGGGTCCGCATGGATACCGGGCCGACCATCTCCACCTGATGCTCGATGCCGGCCGGCACCCAGAAGGCCCGCCGGGGCGGCAGCGCCCACATGCCTTGCGCCGTGGTCACCCGCATGACGCCTTCCACGGCGTAGAGCAACTGTCCGCGCGGGTGTTGGTGCGGCCCGGTGGTGTCGCGCGCGGTGAATTCCTTGGCCATGGCGGTGACGGCGCGCGGCACGCCCTGGTAATCGTCGGCGTCGATGCTGCGGGAAGGGTATGCGGCGGGGGGGTGAGCGGGCATGACGTTGGCGTTGGCGTTGGCGTGGGCGTGGGCGTGGACCGGACCAGACGATCAGCCGCTAGTGTCACTTAAACGATGAAGGTTGTCACCCCGCCGATCGCATGACTTATTACACTTCGGGTTACCCCTTATCACTACTTTTTTTGGCCATGAACGCTCCCTTGCCGAATACCGCAACGGTTCCCGCCGCCGCCACGCCGGCCGCGCCCATGCCCGCGGCCCAGACGTCCACCGCATTCAAGGTGCTGGGCGCGATCAGCGTGGCGCATCTGATGAACGACATGATCCAGTCGATCCTGTTGGCCATCTATCCGATGCTCAAGGACTCGTTCTCGCTGAGCTTCAGCCAGATCGGCTTCATCACGCTGACCTATCAGATCGCCGCGTCGCTGCTGCAGCCCTGCGTGGGGCTGTACACGGACAAGCGGCCCTTGCCGTATTCGCTGCCGGTGGGCATGGGCTTCACGCTGGTCGGCCTGCTGCTGTTGTCGGTCGCGCCGTCGTATCCCTACATCCTGCTGGCGGCGATCCTGGTCGGGACCGGTTCGTCGGTGTTCCACCCGGAATCCTCGCGCGTGGCGCGGATGGCGTCGGGCGGGCGGCATGGACTGGCCCAGTCCCTGTTCCAGGTCGGCGGCAACGTCGGTTCCGCGATGGGGCCGCTGCTGGCGGCCCTGGTCATCATTCCGCACGGGCAGGGCAGCGTGGCGTGGTTCTCGCTGGCGGCCTTGTTCGGCATGCTGGTCCTGATCGGCGTCGGTCGCTGGTACGCCGGCAACCGCTGGCGCCTCAAGCCCAAGGCGCGCGCGGCGGGCGGCCCGGCGCCGCTGAGCCGCAAGCGCGTGGGGCTCACGCTGGGCGTGCTGGCGGTGCTGATCTTCTCCAAGTACTTCTACCTGGCGAGCCTGAACAGCTACTTCACCTTCTACCTGATGGACAAGTTCGCGCTGCCGGTGCGTTCGGCGCAGCTGTACCTGTTCATCTTCCTGGCGGCCGTGGCCGTAGGGACGGTGGCGGGCGGGCCGATCGGCGATCGCGTCGGCCGCAAGGCGGTGATCTGGACTTCGATCCTGGGCGTCACGCCGTTCACGCTGGCGCTGCCGTACGCGAATCTGTTCTGGACGGGCGTGCTGGTGGCGATCATCGGCTTGATCCTGGCGTCGGCGTTCGCCGCCATCGTGGTGTATGCGCAGGAACTGGTGCCGGGCAAGGTGGGGACCATCGCCGGCCTGTTCTTCGGCTTTGCCTTCGGCATGGGCGGCGTGGGCGCCGCGGTGCTGGGCCATATCGCGGACATCACCAGCATCACCTACGTCTACAAGCTGTGCTCGTTCCTGCCCTTCCTGGGGATGATGGCGATATTCCTGCCCGACATGGAACGCGGCGGCCGGCCCGCCAGGGCCTGACCGCCGGCCTCAAGCCTTGAACTGCAGGATCAAGGCTTGAGGTGTTGCACGAAGAACTTTTCCATGGCTTCGTAGAACTCGAACTTGTTCTCGTCGTTGTGGAAACCGTGGCCTTCGTTGTCCTTGACCATGTATTCCACTTCCACGCCGCGCGCGCGCAAGGCCTCGACGACCTGGTCGCTTTCCGCCTTGTTCACGCGCGGGTCTTTGGCGCCCTGCGCAATGAACAGGGGCGTCTTGATCCGGTCGACGTGCAGGGCCGGCGACGTGGCCCGCAGCCGCTCCTGGTCTTTTTCCGGATTGCCGACCATGTCGTACATCTTTTCCAGCAGCGGCTTCCAGTAGGGCGGAATCGTGTTCATGAAAGTGAACAGGTTGGACACCCCGACATAGTCGACCGCCGCGGCGTACAGGTCGGGCGTGAAGGTGATCCCCGCCAGCGTCGCGTAGCCGCCATAACTGCCGCCGTAGATGCCGATGCGCTTGGGATCGGCGATGCCCTGCGAAATCAGCCACTGCACGCCGTCGGTGATGTCGTCCTGCATCGCCAGGCCCCATTGCCCGAAGCTGGCTTCCCAGAACTTGCGTCCATAGCCCGTGGAGCCGCGGAAGTTGATCTGCAGCACCCCGAAGCCCCGGTTCGCCAGGAACTGGGCTTCGGCGTTATAGCCCCAGCTGTCGCGCGCCCACGGACCGCCATGGGGATTGACGATGATGGGCAGGCCGCGCGGTTCCCGGCCCACGGGCAGCGTCAGGTATCCGTGCAGCGTCAGGCCGTCGCGGCTTTGATAGGTGATCGGTTGGACCGGCGCCATGTCGGCTTCCGGCAGGGCGGGATTGATGTCGGCCAGCTTGACCAGCGTGTCGCTCTTGACGTCGTATACGTAGCGTGAGCCCGGCGTGCGGTCGTTGTACGCCGCGACGATGAACTTGTCTTCGGCGCGCGTCTCGCCCTGCAGCGCGAATTCATAGCCCTGCAGGCGGTCGGCCAGTTTGCGGTAGATGCCTTCGATCTGCATGTCGAAGAACTTGCGCTGCGGCTTGTCGGTTTCGTAGGTCGCCACCGTCAGCACCTTGCGACGGCGCGAATAGCCCAGGCCGCCCAGGTCCGCCTTGCGCGGATCGAAGAGCATTTCCTCCACGTCGGGCTGGGCGGGATCGATGCGCACCAGCGCCAGCGTGTCGCGGCCGCGGTTGCTCAGCGCATAGAGCTGCTTGTCGTCGAAGGTGAACAGCGCCGGGCTGACGGTGGTGCGATAGTCGGTGGTGATCAAGGGGCGGAAGGGCTGCTCTTCGTCGTCGCGGTACAGCAGCGTCGTGTTCAGGCCGTCGCTGGTGATCGCGGCGCGCACCTTGCCGGCGTGGTCGGTCTGCCAGCCCACCACATTGCCGGGGTTCTGCGCCACGCGCACCGATACGCCGGTGTGGACGTTCACGCGGTAGACGTCGAAGACCTGCGGGTCGCGCTGGTTATGGCTGATCAGGATGTGCTGGGGATCGTCTTCCAGGTCGTCCGCGATGCCGGCGCGCACCTGCTCGAACGGCGTCAGGTCCACGACCTTGCCGTCGTGCACGTTGACCGCCAGGACGTGGAAATTCTCGTCGCCGCCGAAATCCTTGGCGTAGAGGATGGTGTCGGAGCCCTTCCATACGTAGCTGCCGATGTCGCGCGCCGTTTCGCTGGTGATCTTGCGGGGCTCGCCTACCGGCGTGGCGCCTTCCAGCGACTGGACGAAGATGTTCATGCGCGGCGGTTGGCCTTCCACGCTGACCGGGCGCATGAAGGCGATCATGCTGCCGTCGTCGGACAGGCGGAAATAACCGCGGTCGGGATTGCGGAAAAAATCCTTCAGGGGGTACTGCCGCGGCGCCGCGGCGGGCGCGCCGGGCGTGGCGCCGATCAGGGTCGCCGCCAGCAGGGTGCGCGTCATGAATTTGAACAATGCGGTCTCCTTTTGAGTCGCCGTGTGGTCCGGTGGCGCGGTGTGCGCGCAATCCGTTCGATGATGCCACGCCACGCGGGGGCATGTCGAACCGGGCGCCCGGCAACCCGCGCCGCGCCGGATGAGGGATAATTGCGCCTCCTTGATCGGAGGACCTATGTTCAGGATATATGCCGCGGCCGCCATGCTGGCCTTCGGCCTGGCCGGATGCACGTTCGGCATCGCGCCCGGCCGCGTGTCGCCGTCCGGCGATTACAAAATCGCGGTCAACTACCAGTCAGCCTACAGCGTCGCCAAGGCCCAGGCCGAGCAATGCCTGACCGGCAAGTCGGCCTATCGGGTGGTGGGCAATCTGGATACTGTCGGCCGCAAGGGCCAGGTAAAGGTACTGGCACCGTTTACCGACAACAATATCGCGCTGGTCAACCTGTCGGCCATCGACGATCAGAATACGGATGTACACATCGAAATGTGGGGTGAGGGCATCTGGAATGCCGACGCCGTGACCGCGATGCGCGACGCCATCCGATTCCAGATTCCGGCCTGCACGTCCTACATGCCGTCCGATCCCACGGTCAAGAGCAAGCCGGCCCGCTAGTCCGTTCCCACCCGCGCCGGCTGCCCGGCGCCGGGCTTGGGGCGGACGATACGGAAGGTGCCGGAAGCCTTGCAGACCACCTCGCCACCGGCGTTGCGGATCTCGCCTTCGCAGAACGCGATGGAGCGGCCGCGCTTCAGGCAGCGCGCCTCGATGACCAGGTCGCCATCGGCGGGCGTGAAGAAACTGGTGGTCATATCTATGGTGGCCATGCTGACGCCCGGCTCCATGTCGGCGCGGGCCGCGGCGCTGAGCGTGAAATCCAATACGCTCATCAGGGTGCCGCCGTGCACGTCGCCGCGGCTATTGGTAAGCTGCACGCGCCAGGGCAGGCGGGTCCGCGCCAGGCCGGGTTCGATATGATCGGGCAGCAGCCCCAGGTACTCCATCAGCGGGATGTGGGCGCCGAAGTAATCGGTGCCGGTGCTCGGGTTGTCGCGGTGCTTCGTTTCCATAAGCGTTCGGTTTGTCGTTGATCATCACCATGCGGAAAATCGTACATATCGACATGGACGCCTTCTACGCGTCGGTCGAACAGCGCGACGATCCCACGCTGCGCGGCCTGCCCGTCGTGGTGGCCTGGAAGGGGCCGCGTTCGGTGGTGTGCGCGGCGTCGTACGAGGCGCGCCGCTTCGGCGTGCATTCGGCCATGTCGGTGGCGCGGGCGCTGCGCCTGTGTCCGCAGGCGATATACGTCGCGCCGGATTTTACGCGGTATCGCGACGTTTCCCGCCAGGTGCGCGAGATATTCGTTCGCCACACGGACATCGTCGAACCGCTGTCGCTGGACGAGGCCTATCTGGACGTCACGTCCAACAAGCTGTCGCTGCCTTCGGCCACCGAGGTGGCGCAGATCATACGGCGCCAGATCCGCGAGGAAACCGGCTTGACGGCCTCGGCCGGCGTGGCGCCCAACAAATTCCTGGCCAAGATCGCTTCGGACTGGAACAAGCCGGACGGCATTTTCGTGGTGCGGCCGCGTGATGTCATGGCCTTCCTGCGGCCGCTGCCTGTGCGCAAGGTGCCGGGGGTGGGCAAGGTGACGCAGGCGAAAATGGAAGAGCTCGGCATCCTGACGGTGGGCGACCTGGAGTCGCGGCCGGTGGACGAGCTCGAGCACCACTTCGGCCGTTATGGCCGCCGCCTGCATGAACTGGCGCATGGCATCGACGATCGCGCGGTGGAGGCGGACCAGGTGGCGCAGCAGGTCAGCGCCGAGACGACTTTCGAAACGGATTTGCGGCTGGAAGAGCTTGGCGAAGCCATCGGCCGGCTGGCCGAACGCGTATGGGAGCAGGCCTCGCGCAAGCGGGGCATCGGCCGCACGATCACGCTGAAGCTGAAGACCGATCGCTTCCGGCTGCTGACGCGCAGCCATACGCTGCCGGGCGCGCCGGCGTCGGCGCAGGCGCTGGCCGAGATGGCCAGGCAACTGCGCGGCCGCGTGGAATTGCCGGCTTCGACGCTCTACCGGCTGGTGGGCGTAGGAATGAGCAACTTTCCCGACGGCGAGGATATCGCGCGACAGGTGGAGCTGTTCGGCGAGCTGGGGTAGGCCCACCCCAGTCGCGCCGCGGCGGGGTCAGGCCAGGCGGCTCTTGACCTGTTGCGATACGGCGGACATGTCGGCCTTGCCGGCCAGGGCGGGCTTCAGGATGGCCATGATCTTGCCCATGGCGGCGGGGCCCGTCACGCCCTGCTTGTGGACTTCGTCCATGGCGGCGGCGATCGCGGCGTCGATTTCCGCCGGCGTGGCGGCCTGCGGCAGGAATTCCTGCAGCACGGCCAGTTCGGCTTTTTCCTGTTCCGCGGTTTCGGTGCGGCCGGCCTGTTCGAATGCGGCGATGGATTCGCGCCGCTGCTTGACCTGCTTTTCGACGATGGCGGTGACTTCGGCGTCGCCCAATTCGCGGCGTTCGTCGACTTCTTTCTGCTTGACCGCGGCGGACAGGAAGCGCAGCGTGCCCAGCCGCGCCGTATCCTTGGCGCGCATGGCGTCCTTGATGGCGGCGGCCAGGGTTTCTTTGAGCGAGGAAGTGCTCATGGGGAGACCTCGTACTTGGCTGGAATCATGATGGCGCCGCGCCCCGTGCTGGCGGCGCACGGAGCGCGGCGCGACATCCGTATTATGACCCGTCGCGCGCGGCGTCCGCGCGCGCCGCACTTACTTGACCGTGGCCAGGTCGCCCTTGAGCGCGACCCCGGCGATCACGCCGCCGGCATGGCACTCGTAGTTCGCCGGGTCGCGGTTGACGTTCTTCTTGTAGTAGCTGACGATGTTGATCACCGCATTGGCGCCGGCTTTCTTGGCGGCTTCCTGCAGCGAGATCAGGGCGGACTGCGCGGCCCAGTCGCAGGCCTTTTCGTCGCTCTTGCCGAAGGCGTTGGTCTTGCGGTTGGTGACGACGTTGGCTTCCAGCACCTTGCCGGACGGGCCGCTGCCGGCCAGGTAGAACTTCACGCTGCCATCGAGTTTGCCGCCTTCGGTGGCGTTCTTCACTGCTTCCTGGAACGACTGCATGACCGTGCGGTCGGCGGCGTGAGCGGCGGGCGCGCAGGCCAGGGCCAGGGCCAGGCATGCCAGGGATTTCAGGCTCGGGGACATCGGCAAAGCTCCTTTGCGGTTGAGAAAAAACGTTAACGCCAGCGGCGGAAGATCAAGGACGTGTTGATGCCGCCGAAGGCGAAGTTGTTGTTCATCACATACTCCGTGGACAGCGTCCGGCCCCCGTCGCGCAGGTAATCCAGCGTGCCGCAGCGCGGGTCGACGTGCTCCAGGTTGAGCGTGGGCGCATACCAGTCGCTGTTCATCATCTCGATGCTGAACCAGGATTCCAGCGCCCCGCAGGCGCCCAGGGTGTGTCCCAGATAGCTTTTCTGCGAGCTGATGGGGATCCCGGTGCCGAAGACCGCCTGGGTAGCCAGCGTTTCGGCGATGTCGCCCTGTTCGGTGGCGGTGCCATGCCCGTTCACATAGCCGATCGCCGACGGCGCCAGGTCGGCGTCGCGCAGGGCCATTTCCATGGCCACCTGCATGGTGGCGGCTTCCGGCCGCGTGATGTGGGTGCCGTCCGAATTGCAGCCGAAGCCGACGATTTCGGCGTGGATGCGGGCGCCGCGCGCTTGCGCGTGGTCCAGGTCTTCCAGCACCAGCATGCCGGCGCCTTCGCCGACGACCAGGCCGTCGCGCGCGCCGTCGTAGGGGCGCGGCGAGCGCTCGGGCGCGTCATTGCGCTGGCTGGTCGCGTACAGCGCGTCGAAGACCAGGGCTTCGCTGGGGCAGAGTTCTTCCGCGCCGCCCGCCAGCATGAGCGCCTGGCGGCCATAGCGGATCGCTTCGAAGGCGTAGCCGATACCCTGGCTGCCGGAGGTGCAGGCGCTGGACGTGGGAATGATGCGGCCCTTCAGGCCGAAGAAAATGCCGATGTTGGCCGCGGTGGTGTGCGGCATCATGCGCACATAGGAATTGGCGCTCAGGTCGTCGGTGACGCCATTCAGCAGCATATTGCCGAAGGCCTTGATTTCCGCCGTGCTGCCGGTGGACGAACCGCACGCCACGCCCATGCGGCCGTCGGCGATGCCCGGATCGTCCAGCAGGCCGGCGTCGGCCAGCGCCATTTCGGCGCTGCGCACCGACAGCTGCGATACCCGGCCCATGCTGCGCAGCTGCTTGCGCGTCCAGTGCGCGGGCGGCGCGAAGCCATGCACGGGGCCGGCCAGGCGCGTGCCCATTTCCGCATAGCGTTCCCATTCGGGCATGTACTGGATGGCGTTGCGGCCCGCCTCGAACGCGGTGCGAACCGTGCGCCAATCGTTGCCCAGTGCGCAGATGCCGGCCATGCCGGTGACGACGACGCGCTTCATCAGCAGAGACCTCCGTTCACGCCCAGGACCTGCCGCGTGATGTAGGCGGCGGCCGGCGACAGGAAAAACGCCACCGCGGCGGCGACTTCGTCGGGCGTGCCCATGCGGGCGGCCGGGACCGCCTTCAGGATTTCATCGACCGGGACGCCGTCGTCGATCATGTCGGTGTCGATCAGGCCCGGCGCCACGCAGTTGACGGTGATGCGACGCTTGGCGAGCTCCACGGCCAGGGCCTTGGCCGCGCCGATCAGGCCGGCCTTGGAGGCGCTGTAGTTGACCTGGCCGCGATTGCCGATGATGCCGGAGACCGATGTCAGGCAGACGATGCGCCCCGGCGCGCGGCGGCGGATCATGGGCATGATGACGGGATGCATGACGTTGTAGAAGCCGTCCAGGTTGGTGCGCAGGACGTCGTCCCAATCGTCGCCGCTGAGCGCCGGGAAGGCGCCGTCGCGCGTCAGGCCGGCATTGAGCACAACCCCGTAGTAGGCGCCGTGCGCGTCCATGTCGGCATTGAGCGCGTCCGCGGCGGCGGCGCGGTCGCGCACGTCGAATTGCAGCACGCGCGCGGGCTGGCCGAGTTCGAGCGCGGCGTCGCGCACGGCTTCGGCTTCTTCGCGCCGCGCGCGGCAATGGATGATGGGGGTATAGCCCGCGCCGGCCAGGGTCAGCGCGATGGCGCGGCCGATGCCGCGGCTGGATCCGGTGACGAGTACCGGCAAGGCCTTGCCGTCCATGGCGCCGGGTTCCGGCGCGGTTGCGTGTGCGGGATCAGTCATGGCGCGGGGGTGCGGTGTGCGGATGAAGGCGAGGGTTCGGCCTCGCGGGTGAAGGCGCCGGCGTCGGCGGGACGATAGACGTTCAGCCTGGCCTGCGCCAGCAGATCGTCGCCGTGGCGCAGCTCGCATTCGAACACGCCCATGCCGGCGGCATCCTGCAGGGATTGCGCGACGCGGACCGACAGCCGCGTGCCGGCCGCGAAGCGATCCACATGGCAGTCGTAGCGGCGGGTGCCCAGCAGAAAACCCAGGCCGACCTGCTCGCCCTGGCTGCGCGCCTGGCATCCTGCCCAGGCGCCTACGGCCTGCGCCATGATTTCCAGGCCCATCCAGGGCGGCAGGCTGCCGTCGGGGCTGCTGTAAAGGCCGTCCGGCCGGACGACGGCGGTGGCGCGCAGGGATTCCTCATCCCAGTCGTCCACGGCATCGAGCAGGATGGCGTCGCCCGAGTGGGGCACGAGCTGCGCCACGGGCCAGGGGCAGGCGCTCATGTGCCGGCTCCCAGGACCAGGCTGGCATTGCTGCCGCCGAAAGCGAAGGAATTGCTCATCACGGTACGCGGCTTGTCCGCCGGCAAGCGGCGCCCGGGCGCGGTCAGGTCCAGCGCCGGCAGCGCTGGGTCGGCGGCGCCGTCCCAGCGTTGCGGCGGCAGGCGCCCGGCCAGGCTGCCGTCGGCGACGACGGCCCAGCACAGCGCGGCTTCGATGGCGCCGGCAGCAGCCAGGGTATGGCCGGTCAGCGGCTTGGTCGACGCGCAGGCGACGCCTTGCGGGAATACGGCATCGACCGCCTTGCTTTCCATCGCGTCATTGTGCTGCGTGGCGGTGCCGTGCAGATTGAGCCAGCCGATGTCCGTGGGCGCCAGGCCGGCATCGGCCAGGGCGGCCTGCATGGCCTGCGCCGCGCCCGCGCCGGTGGGATCCGGCGCCGACATATGCCAGGCATCGGAACTGGCGCCGCCGCCCAGCAGGGCCACGGCCGGGCCATCGGGCCGCTGGCGCCGCATCAGGAACAAGGCCGCGCCTTCGCCGATGTTGATGCCGTCGCGGTGCGCGGAAAAAGGATTGCAGATGCCCTGCGACAGGGCTTCCAGGGCCGCGAAGCCGTTGATCGTCAGCGGGCACAGCGAGTCCACGCCGCCGCAGATCACGGCGTCGCAGGCCCCGCTCGCCAACAGGCGCTTGGCGGTCAGCAGCGCCCGCGCGCTGGACGTGCAGGCGGTCGACAGGGTATAGGCGGGACCGGCCACGCCCAGCCAGTCCGCCAGGAAAGCGGCGGGCGACGCCAGCGCCTGGCGGCGATAATCGTATTCGGGCGGCCACGCGCCGGTGCGATCCAGCACCCGGTAAGCGTGCGCGTTCTCGTTCACGCCGGAGGTGCTGGTGCCCAGCACGATGCCCACGCGCGACGGGCCGAATTCCGCGATCGCCGCGCGCAGCGCGGTTTCGATCTGCAGGGCGGCATCCAGCAGCAGGCGGTTGTTGCGGCTGTCGTAGTGGGGAGGCATGTCCGGCGGCAGCGCGGGCAGATCGGCTGGCGCGACGCCGAGCACGATGCGGCGTCCGGCGATCCAGCCATCCTGCGCCTGCATGCCGGCGCTGTCCGCACGCAGCGCCGCGGCGGCCGCCGCGTCGATGCCGCGGCCCAGCGCGCAGACGATTCCGGGCGATTCCAGCCACGCCGTCATGGCATGTCCTTCAGCGGTTCCACCCGCCATGTCGTGCCGCCGCCCGTGGTGATCGCGAAGGTGTCGGCGGGCCCGCCGGCGGGCCACGTCACGCGCCAGCGCACGTTGCAATCGTCTTCCATGACGCGTTCGCGGCCGCCGTCGGCGGTGGCGCCCTGGCGCCAGGTTTTGCCGGCATAGGCGGATGCCAGCGAGGCCTGCGGCGTCCAGGCGAACAGAATGGCGGAGAACAGCTCGCTGGCCTGCGCGTTGGGGCGCATGAAGCCATCGTTGCGCCACTTGCCGTCCTGCAGGATCTGCCGCGCCATGGGCATGCCCAGCGGATCGAACATCGACCACCGCGTGGCATCGGGTCCTTCCGCCTGCACGACCAGCAGGGCGTCCTGCCGCGCCTGGCCAGGGGCCTGCAGGCTGACGTGGGCGCGGCGGGGCAGGCCGAGTTCGGCCTGGCTGACCGGCGTGGGCGGCACGCTGGCGCAGCCCGTGAGCCACAGCAGCGCCAGGACGGACAGGGCGGTGTACAGGCGGCGGCGGGAAGTCTGGAATAGCGTCATAGGCGGCAGATCTCCGCCAGCGTGCGCAGGCGGCGCGCATGCTCGGCGACGAAGGGGTTGTTCCTGTCCCAGGCGTAGCCGGCCAGGATGGAGGAGATCATGCGGCGGATGTCCGGCTGGGCGCGTTCGTAGAACACCACGTCGCGGAAGGCGCCCGTGTACCAGCCTTCCACATAGGTGCGGAAGGTCTCGACGCCCACCATCAGGGGATCGGCGAATTCGCGCTGCCAGTCGACCGCCGCGCCGCCCAGCTGCCGGTGCAGCGCGTCGGCCGCCAGCTTGGACGAATGCAGCGCGATGGTCACCCCGGACGAAAACACGGGGTCGAGGAATTCGGCCGCATTGCCCAGCAGGGCGAACCCCGGCCCGTGCAGCGACGTCACGCTGGCGGAATAGCCGCCTATCGTGTTGGCGGGTGTGTCCCAGACGGCATGGGGCAGCAGGCGTTTCAGGTTGGGCGCGCCATCCACCAGCTCGCGCAGCCGCGCCATGGGATCGGCGGCTTCGCCGATCAGTTCGGCGCTGCCCACCACGCCCAGCGAACAGCGGCCGTTGGAAAACGGAATGGTCCAGAACCAGATGCTGGGCTCGTCCGGATGCACGCTGATCAGGATTTTCTGGCGGTCGAAGCCGGCATCGTCGATGCGATCCTCGATATGCGTGAACAAGGCCTTGCGCGGCGGCAGGCCGCTGGGGCGTTCCAGATCCAGCAGGCGCGCAAGGACACGGCCATAGCCGCTGGCGTCCAGGACGAAACGCGCCGCGATCCGGCGCACGGGCGCGTCCGCCACGCCGGCCGCGCGCACCGACAGCAGCGGCTGGCCATCCGTCCCGGCGGCGGAGAAATCCGCCGCCACGACTTCCTGTTCGTATTGCACGTCGGCGCCCAGGCGCGCCGCTTCGTCCGCCAGGATCTGGTCGAAGCGCGAACGCAGCACCTGGAAGGTCGTGCCGGGGCCGGGGGAAAACTTGTCGCGGAAATCGAAGGCCGTGTAGCGGTCGCCCCAGGCGAAGGCGGCGCCATTCTTTTCCTGGAATCCGGCGGCGCGCACCGCCGGCAGCATGCCGGCTTCGTCGATGAATTCGATGCAGTGCGCCAACAGGCTTTCGCCGATGGAGAAGCGCGGAAAACGCTGGCGCTCCAGCACCAGCACGTCATGCCCATGGCGACGCAGCAGCCCCGCGGCGACTGCGCCAGCGGGGCCGGCTCCGATGATGACGACTTCTCGGTGTTCCACGGTATGTCTCGTTCAAGCCTTGTTATAGGGATAGGCAACGCGAGTCGTATCGCCGCCCGCCGCGATGGTGTCCGGCTCGCGTTCGGACCGGGTGCCCTGGCGCACCCACGGCGCCCACAGGACGCAGAAGGCCACGCCCATGCCCACCGACAGGCCGAAGTTCGAAATGGCGGGCGTGCTGCTGAAGGCCAGCAATCCGAAGGACAGCATGGTCGTGGCCGCGGCCAGCACGATCCCGACGAAGCTCGCCGCCGCGCCGGCGACGCGTTCGTACATGACGATGGCATAGTCCAGCCCGATCGCCGACACCAGCAGCAGCCCGAACAGGCTGAACAGCGTCAGGGGCTGGCCCAGCAGCCCCAGGGCGCCCAGCGTGCATGCCGTCGCGGCCAGCGGGACGGCCAGCAGCCGCCAGGTTGCCGAGCGGCCCAGCGTCAGCCACAACAGCGCGCCGGCCACCAGGTAGGACAGCAGCTTGAGTTCGGCCGCGCGGACGCGGGTCTGTGCGAAGGTCTCGTTCAACTGCCCGGTGCGATCGACGAAGGCGACGCCTTCCAGGCCCTGCGCGGCCGCCGCGGCCGCGGCGGTGTCGTGCAGGCCTTGCAGCGACGTGATCGCCGCCACCTGGCCGTGGTCTTCGCCCAGCCAAAGCATGGCGCGGGTCTGTCCCAGCGGGCCCTTCAGCACGCTGTCCACCGTGACGGGTTCCTGCGCGGCCAGGGCGTCCACCTGCTGCAGCACCGCCTGCGCGGGGATGCCGACGGCCTCGAAGGAAGGCAGCAGGCGGGCCCGCCAGTTGGTATCGCGCATCGCGTCCAGCAGCGCGCGCTGGGCGCCTTCCGGCGCCACCAGCTGGTTCAGCGACAGATAGCTGTTCAGCGACTTGCCCTGCACCAGCTTGTCCAGCCGGCTGTCCAGGGCGTTCTGCCGTTCCCACAGCGTGTTGGCGTCCGGTGCGCGCACCAGGTAGTACTGGCTGGTCGCTTCGATGCCGGTGATCTGGCGGATCTGCAGGGCCTGTTGCAGCAGCGGGCCGGGCAGGGACAGCCACTGGCGCAGGTCATCCTGGACGCGCAGGTGCAGGACGCCGCCGACGCACAGCAGCAGCACGCCCGCGCCGAGCAAGGGCAGGGTGGGGCGCCGCCCGGCCCAGCGCGCCAGGCACGCGAGCAGCGCCTGCGACAGGCGCGCCAGCGGCACGAAGGGGCGAGGCTGCCAGCCGCGCAGCCAGTTCGGCAGCTCGCACACCGTGCAGGCGTAGGCGCCCAGCAGGCCCGCGGCGGAAAACACGGCGGTCTGCGTCAGCGCGGGAAAGGGGGTGAAGACCAGCGCCAGATACCCCACCAGCGTCACGGCCAGGCTGATGGTCAAGCCCGGCAGTACACGGTGCAGCGCGGGCCAGGGCTGCCAGTCCGGCATCCCGTAACGCTTGGCCAGCAGGTGCATGGGGAAATCGATGGCGATACCGATCAGGCTGGCGCCGATCACCAGCGTCAGGACATGGATGGTGCCGAACAGCGCCACGCACGCGACCATGCCGCACAGCATGCCCACGGCCACCGGCATGAAGGCCAGCAGCGAGCGCAGGCCGCGCATGGTGAGCAGCAGCACCGCGATGATGCCGAGTATCGCCATGACGCTGATCCAGCTGCTTTCGCCGACGGCGCGGGCGCGGCCTTCGGCGGCATACAGCGGTCCGCCGGTGACGAGCATCTGCCCGCCGTCCTTGACGATGGATGCGCGCGTTTCGTCGATCAGCCGCGCGACCTCGCCAGGCGATGAGGCGTCGAAGGCGTCGCCGCTGGTCTGGGCGCGTACCAGCACCCAATCCTTGTCGCCTTCGTGGGCGATCAGCGTGCCGCTGACCAGGTCCAGCTGCACCTTGCCCACCGTGCGCAGCGTGCGCTCGGTGGCATTCGCCAGGCCCAGCAGGTCGTCATTGGCCGGCACCAGGCCCGCCGACGAAAACGGATCGGCCAGTTCGCGCACGCGCCGCGCGGCGTAGGCGGCGGGATCCTTGATCAGGGTTTCACGCGCGCGCGGCGGCAACAGCGCCAGCGGCTGCGACAGCAGCTGCTTGCGTACCGCGTCGATGTCGACGTCGGCGTCCACCATCACGTCGGCGAACAGGCCGCTGTGCCGCCAGACGTGGCCCATGCCGCGCGCCAGTTCGATGGCGCGTTCGCGGTCGCCGGCGCTGACCAGCGCGACGACCTGGCGCTGCAGCGGCTCCTGGATGCGGTCATCCGCGCGTTGGCGCAGCGCGTCGCCCTGCGCCGTGGGCACCAGGTCCAGCAGGCTGGACGATACCGGCCAGCCGTGGCGGCATTCCCACAATCCCAGGCAGACCACCAGGGCCAGCGCGATGCGGAACAACAGGGTCAGGCGCCGTTCGCGCGCCACGCGCCGTTCAGGGGTTGAAATCACGGCGCTCATCGTCGTTCAGCTTGGTATCGGCTCGCGTGTTCTTCATTTCCATGACGGTCTTGTCGCCCTGGGTTTCGCGCAGTTCGATGCGCTGGACCAGCTTGCCGCCCGAAATCTGGATGTCCGTGAAAATCTGCTTGAGCAGCGCGGACTTGGGGGTCATGACCAGCTGCCAGTCGCCGGCCGAACCCTTCAGCGCCATGTCGAAGTTGTCCTGCAGCGATTGCGTATCGCCACTGAGCACGGTCAGGAACATACGCGTTTCGCGGCCCGCGCCCACGGCCTGCGGCAAGGCCTGCCATTTGCCGCCATCGTCGCGTCGGAAGACGGCATCGGGCGTCAGCAGCAGGTCCTGGTGCAGCGGCGCGCGCAGTTCCCACAGCAGGCCGTCGGTGGCCGACAGGGTGAACAGGCCGGTGCTGGTCAGCGGCTGCGGCAGCGAGCGCAGGAATTTCTGCTGCACGAACTGGCCGCGCACCACTGGCGCTTCGCGCAGCTGGGTTTGCAGGGCGGCCAGGTCGAAGGCCCAGGCCGGCGCGGCGGCGGCGGCCAGCAGCACGGCGGCGGCAAGGCGGCGGCCCCAACGTAGGGCGCGGCGCATCATGCCAGCACCTTGCTTACGGCGTCCAGCAAGGGGGCGGGCGACACCAGTTGCATTTCGCGGTTGTCCATGCGCACCGCCACCTGCACGGAGCTGGCGCGCGTCAGGCGCGTGCCATGCTCGGCATCGGTAATCAGGTAATGAATTTTCAATCGGTTCTCCCACTCCACCAGTTCGGCGCGCACGAGCAGGCGCTGGCCGAATATGGCGGGGTTCATATAGCGCAATTGCAGATCGATGACGGGCCAGGCATAGCCGGAGGCGAACATGGCGTCATACCCGTAGCCGATGGCGTCCAGCAGGTCGCAGCGCGCCTGCTCCAGGTATTTCACGTAGTGGCCATGCCACACCACGTTCATCGAATCCACATCGAAGAAGGGGACCGTCACGGCCGTTTCCACGGCGTAGACACCGCGCTTACGCATGACGGCTCCAGAATGGATAGAAATTGAACCACTGCTGCGGCGCGTCGCGGCATTCCGCCGCCAGGCGGTCGGCGTAGCGCTGCGCCCACTGGCGCACGCCTTCGTCGCGCCGCCCGCGCGGCAGCTCGATCCGATCGGCCAGCCGTTCCAGCGTGACGCGGTAGCGGCCATCGATCTTGGTGCAGAACAAGAGGTTCACGGGACATTTCAACAGCGCGGCCAGCAGCCAGGGCCCTTGCGGAAAAGCCGCCGGCGCGCCCAGGAAATCGGCGTCGACCACGCGGCCGCCGCGCACCGGCACGCGGTCGCCCGCGATGGCCAGCCATTCGCCGCGTTCGACGCGTTCGTTCAGCTGCAGCATGATGGCGGGATCGAGCTCGGTGACCTGGATCAGGCGCAACCGCGTGGCGCCGGCCTGGGCCAGCAGCTGGTTGAAGGACTCGGCATGGCGCGTGTGCACCAGCACGTTCATGGTCAGTTGCCCGCTGCGTTCCACCAGCGCGCGGCAGACTTCCAGGTTGCCCAGATGCGAGCCCACCAGGATCTGCCCGCGGTCCGCCCACATCTGCGCATGCAGCTGGTGAGGATCGTGGATGTCGACGTCGCGCACGGTCAGGCGGCCCTGCCAGACGTCCAGTTTGTCCAGGATGGCCTCGGCGAAGGCCTGGAACTGGCCGTATACGGCGCGGCGCGCCGGCAGCGCCTGGGCGGCGCCAGCCTGGCGCAGGCGCTGGTGGTATTCGGCGATGCTGCGACGCGCGGACGGACTGAAGCAGTAGAAGTAGAAAACGATCACCGCCAGCACCGGCCGCAGCGCGCGCCGGCCGAAGGCGCGCGCGGCCCACGCCGTCAGGCGCATCAGGACAGGCGCGCCGCGTTCGCGTTCGGCGGCCCAATGTCGGGCGGGCGGGGGACTGGTCATGCCTTTTGATTCTTGAACTTCTGATTCCTGAACTTGCGGGCCAGCAGGCCCGGCGCACGTGGCAGCATGCCAAAAAAAAGCCGGGCGTGCATGGCGCTGATGCGCACATTGTCGCGCAGTCCCTGGAAGTGGGACACGCCGCCGGCCGGGTAGATCACGCGCGTGGGGCGCCAGACCATGGGCACGCCGCGCCAGTGCAGCAGCACCAGCACCGCGATGTCGAAATCCATGCGCTGTCCCGGGTCGCGGCGTTCCAGCAAGGCCAGCGTGGGCGCCAGCGGGTAGACGCGAAAGCCGCACATCGCGTCGGGAATGGCGGTCGACAGCGTATTGATCCACACCCATACGCGGGTCAGCCAGCGCCCGTACAGGCGGCTGCGCGGCGCGTCTTCGCCGAAGGCCGGGGCGCCGCCCACCAGGGCCGCGGGGTGGGCCCGGGATGCCCGCGCCATTTCCGGAATATCGTCCAGGGCATGCTGGCCGTCGGCGTCTATCTGCAAGGCGTGCGTGTAGCCCAGGGTGCCGGCGCGGCGCAGGCCGTCCTGCACGGCGCGGCCCTTGCCGCCGTTGCTGGCGCGCCGCACCAGCGTCGCCTTGCCGGCGGCTGCCAGGGCGTCCAGCCGCGCCGCGCACGCCGGCGCGGAGCCGTCGTCCACCAGGATGCAAGGGATGCCATGCGCCAGAACGCGATCGACCACCGCGCCGACGGTGTCGCCGTGGTTGTAGACCGGGATGACGGCGCATAGGCTGTGGGGCGTCATGACGGCGCTCCTGTCGCGCCTGCCGCGCCTGTCGCCTCTGTCGCGTCCCTCGCGACGGCCAGGATGCGGCCCGACGAGCAGGGCTGGCCGGACGACCGGAATTCGAAATACAGCTTGGACCGCGACGGATGCCAGGCCAGCGTCAATTCCAGCGGATCGCCCGGGCGCGCCAGGCGCTGGAATTTCAGCACCTCCATGCCGTGGAAGCCCAGGTCCGGCCGCACATGGCGGCGCGCCAGGTCCATGGCCCATTCGATCTGCGCCACGCCGGGCACGACCGGCATATCGGCGAAATGGTCGTTGAAGTGCACCAGGTCCAGCGGCACTTCCATGCTCAGCCTTAGCTCGCGCACTCCCTCCACGTCGTCCGATGCAGCCAGCAGCTGGGCGTCGGGCGCGCGCGGACGGATCGCGGCCGCGGCGAAGACATCCTGCGGCAGCTTGCCCTGGTCGTTCCAGGGCAGGTCGCGCATCAAGCGCCAGTGGCGGGGCACGCCCAGCGCCGGGACGGCGGCCGCCATGTGGGCGCGCAATGTCTCGACCAGCGCCTTGCGGCCCTGGTTGCGCAGCATGTGGATGCCGGATGGCGCCAGCGCCACGAGCGCCGTCAGGCGCGGCGCGCCGGCGACGCCCAGCCGCGCCTCGCGCACGTGGGGGTGTTCCATCAGGCGCGCTTCCAGCTCCGGCAGCGCGAGGCGCTTTTCCTCGATCTTGACGATGCGATCCAGGCGGCCTTCCAGGACGAAGCCGTCACCGGCCGGCGTCGCCGCGTCGGCCGTCGTGGTGCGGCCGGCCGTGTCCAGCCAGGGCGATTCGACCCACAAGGCGCCGTCGGCCACGCCCGTCGTGACGCCGGGCAGCGCATGCCAGGCTTCGCCGCCGCGGCGGCAGGCCACCGCGCCGGTTTCGGAGCTGCCATAGATTTCGATGGGACGGCAGCCCAGTTGGGCCGCCAGCATGTCGGACACGTCTTCGGGCAGCGGTCCGCCCGCCGAGAATATCTGCGTGATCCCGCGCGCCAGCGCCGGCCAGTCCAGTTGCGTGCCCAGGCGCTTGAGCAGCGCGGGGCTGGCGATCCACGCGAAGGACGCGTGCGCCAGGCTGGCCTGCTGCAAGGCTTCGGGATACACCAACTGGGCCCGGCCGATCAGGCGTCCCGCGGCCAGGGGCCACAGCACGCGGAAAGGCAGGCCGTACATATGTTGGGCGCTGACGCTGCCCAGTACGCAGGCGGGCCGCGCCGACCAGCCCCACGAATGCTCGAATGCGGTGATTTCGGCGATCAGCTGCGACCAGCGCTTGTGGATCTGCTTGGGCTGTCCGCTCGAGCCGGACGTGCACAGCACGACGCCGCCGTCCCGCGGATCCAGCGTGCAGGCGCTCAAGGGCGTGGCCGTGCCGGCCACGCCGGCCAGCGACTGGCGCCGGCTTTCCGCCACCGGCAGCGTCGCCAAATCGGTCAGCCACAGGTCCACGCGCGGGTCGATCGCGTCGCAGGAGGCCGGCCGGGCGTCGCCCGCCAGAATGGCGACCGCGCCGGCGCGCCAGCAGGCGTACAGGGCGATCGCCAGCGACGCGGCGTCTTCGAACCACAGGCCCGCATGCAGCACGCCACGGGCACGCAGGCCGGCGGCGGCGGCCAGTACCTGGCGCACGAAGGCATCGTGGTCCAGCAGGGGCTCGCAAGCGTAGTTCACGCCCGGGCGCGCGCCCGTCAACAGCACGGCAGGATCCATCCAGGCCACGGCGCGCCCTTTCAACGGCCGTCGCGCGCGATGGCGCGTGCGTCCATGGCCTCGACCGGTCCGCGGGCAGCGCCGGTCCTGCCCGGCTTGGGCCGCACCAGCCATTCGCCCGCCATCAGCAGGCCGATCAGGACATAGCTGATGACGCCGTTGTACAAGGTCCACCAATGCCACGGCGCCCACAGCGACAGCGC